>JABXIC010000071.1 GCA_013373265.1 Methylocystaceae bacterium
CAAGACAGTTTTGAACAGAACATCAAAACCAAAAAATACACCTTGATCGTCGATAAAAAAGACACGGTGCGCTCGACCATCACGGCGGGTAACGATCTCAATGTAGGTTCGAGCCTAGGGGATGTAACAATCCGAGCTGCAAAATTCAAAAGTGGTGGCTCTACAACTTTTTCTGCACCACTTGGTACTGTCAATCTTTTGACGAATAAGGACTTAGACTACAGGTCGGAGTCCACCTTCAAACAAGGTGCCTTTTCATGGAGTTCCTTGAATGCTGGACATAACCACGAAACCGTTAAACATACAGAGATTGATGCAGGCGGTGGCCTGACCATCATCTCAGGTAACGACATTGTCGTAGAATACAGAGGGAATGACGGCCTTGACGGAGCGCTTAAACGCTTTGCTCAGGAACCCGGCCTTGCATGGATGGCAGACCTCAAAAATGATCCTGCCTTTAATGTCGCATGGAAGGAAGTCATTGAGGCTCACGAAGAATGGCACCAAGAATCGTCTGGTGTAGGTGGCCCCGGCGTCACCATGATAGCCCTTGCAATCACAGCCGTCAGTATGGGTATGGATGGTGGCATGTTTGCCTCCCTCGTCGCAGGCATTCAAAACGCTGCTTTACAAGCGGCTGTTCAAGCCGGATTAACGACACTCGTGACAAATGCTGCTGTTGGACTTGCAGGTACAGGAGATATTGGCGGCACGCTAAAATATATGTTCTCAAACGATGCCTTAAGATCACTTGCTGTAACAATGATCACCGCTGGTCTGACAACAGGTATTCTTGGTGAGATCAACGCCGACCTGACAGAGGTCAACGGTGAACTGGTGGATGCCAGTGGCAAGACTGTCAGAAACGCGCAGGGGCAATGGTTGGACAAGGCAACTGGTAAATTTACAGATAGCGCACTCGCCCCAACACTAAACGAACCTCTAAGAAACCTACAACTCGCCGATCAAATCACCAAGATCGCCATCAATGTCAGTGTCTCTGCCGCCACGCAAGTCGGCATTAACGGACAGGAAACAGATGAAGCGGTTAAGGCCAGTCTGATCAGTAATGCCGTTAATCTTGCTGGGACTTACATCTTCAAGGGGATTGGCGATATTGCCGGACTTGAAAAAGTCAATATCCCCGAGGGTGACCTTCGTAAAGTTCTCGCCCATGCGGTTGCAGGCTGTGGACTTGGCGCGGCTTCCGGTTCCAGTTGTATGGCCGGGGCTATCGGGGCTGGTATGCAGGAACTTATTGGCGGTGCATTTGATGCCCTACCCAATGGTCAAAAACCAACCGTTAATCAACAAATCGCCCTCAGTGGTCTCATTTCCGGTGTCGCCGTTGCCTTGGCGGGTGGCTCTCCCGATGAAGTAACCACCGCCCAAAACATCGCCCACCTAGCGATGTCCAACAATCGCCAGCTTCATAGCTTAGAAGCAAAGGCTATTAAAGAGAAAGCAAAAGAATTAGCAGCAAGTGGTAAAACCTGGAAGAGTCAAGACGATTCAGAAGCGAGAGTCCTGAGTGAAGGTGAATGGGAACAAGTCTTAGGGCAAGCCGTACTCGCGCGTACAGACAGTGTTGCTCGAGCCAATTGGCAAGAATTCTACAAGGATGATGCTATAATAAACAAAGCAATCCAGCAGATGATTGATGCCAACCCGAACTTTGACGTGAAAGTCGCTGGCGAAACCATCAAGTTCATGGAACAGGATGGTAAGCTCTTTCTCAATCATGCACTTTATGCCGAAAATATTACCCAGTTCAGCGATGTCTATGACAATATTTATAAAGACTGGACACCGACAGGTTTTGAAAGCCTGAAAGGTGACCTGTCTCCTTCCGACTTCCTGACCATAGAGGTTCTAAGCCCTATTCAAAACGGTCAGGAGATTTCCCCTGTTGACCCTAAAGCGTCAGATGCAGTCAACATTCTGGCTGCAGGGTTGGCTCTGGGTGAAGCACGTAACTCCCTTAGTCAGGTTGAAGGTAAGGTAGATGCCCTGATCGCAGGACTGGACCCAAACGATGGTGATAAATCAAACCTGCTAGCTAACTTAAACAATCGTGTGGCGGCGGCCTCTAATAAAATCAAGGCGGAGTCCCAGGCCCTCACCATGAGCGGCACCCTCACCGGGGCAAGTGCTGCACTGACTGAACCGCTCCTAGAAACCATGTCCATGTTGGCCGATGCCGCAGCCTCGCCTTTCAGTAAAACGGCATGGAATGCCACAAAAGCCCGCGCAGAAGGCATGGCGTATTTGATCAAAAACCCAAGTGTGATCATCGATTATTACGCGGATATGAACGCACAGATCGAAGCCGCTACTGCTGCAGGCCAATTCCAGAAAGCAGATCACCTGAAGACCCAGATGACTATTGAGTTAGCAAGTCTTGCAACAGGTGGTGTCGCATTGATTAAAGGCGCAACGGTTCTTGCAAAGATTGGGGTATCTGGTGCCATTAAAATGGTGCGTAAGACGAAGCTGGCTGACGGGATCGAGATCGAAGTTCCTGTTAAACAACCGGAGCAGGATTTCATCCAGATCGGGAACAGTTCATATACGCAGAGCAGCCAGATTGAACTTGGAAAGACTGTTCAGCTAGATCAGAATATTGTTACAAAAGATGGGCATGTTATTCCTAATGGATCAATTGTTACCGAAGCCGATGGCGGCATTAATGTCCTTTTCCCAGATGGCACCAACATCACAGGGCCAACCGATTTAGTTTTGAAGGATTACCCCGCCAATGCAAATTGGTATACAAATTGGTTTAAGGATACAGCACAAAAAGGGACAAAAAACCCTGATAGTGATACAATCCTTCTCGGACGATATTCTGAAGATGGCATAAGTTACAATAAAGTGGCTCAGGAAAATAATGCGACTTATTTTGAACTCGATAATTGGGATGATGTAACAAAAGGGTTAGAGGAAGATCAGGTTTGGAAGATCAATCGAACCTTTCTTGAAGAACAGGTCTCACAAGGGAAAAAGGTTATATTTTCCCATGACCCAAATAGCCCCTCTCCGGGTACATTTTTTGAGAGAGAAGTGGAATTCTTAACAGAAAAAGAATTTAAATTTAAAAAACGTGACGATGGGTTATGGGAAGCGTTCAAATGATAAATGATACATATGAAATCAAAGAAAGTTTTCGTTCTGAGTTGAGTAAAAAACTCAGAGACAAGTATAGCAAGTATATTCGAGATGCAAGAATGGGGGCTTTCAACAGTAAAACACATAAGCTAGCGATAGTTTTGTTCTTTTATACTGATGACATGAAGGATCAAGCACAATCAGACGGACTTACCTCGGAAATACAAGAATTTTGCCTCAAAGAACTCTTGCAGGTAGAATTGGAGGAACTCCGCACATATGGGATTCAACTGATCTGCGACAGTCATGAAAATGTGGTTCGCACGAATGGTGGCAATTATCTCATGTACCGGCGTTAGGATATCCCAAAACAATCGGTGGGAGTTCCGGGGTCATGGGAGTTCCGGGGTCAGCCACGAAATTATCTTTCTCGGCCTTTCATAAGAACCTCCAGATTTAAACTTGGAGGTACTTATGGCTCGTATATCCCGTGTTGTTATTCCTGATACTCCCCATCACATCACGCAAAGAGGAAATCGCAGGCAGCAGACTTTCATCACAGATGAAGATTATCAATATTATCTAGACTTGCTTGCGCAATGGTGTGGTCATTTTGACGTCAATATCTGGGCATACTGTTTGATGCCCAATCATACTCACCTTATTGCAGTTCCCAAATGTGCCGATGGACTGGCAAAAGTCATGGAACAGGTTCATTCCCGATATACCCGCTATATGAATTTTCAAAAAGGGTGGAAAGGTCATCTGTGGCAAGCAAGATACGCTTCCTTTCCGATGGATGATGCATACCTGATAAATTGCGCTCGCTATGTCGAGCTCAATCCTGTTCGGGCAAAATTGTGCCAATCCCCTCAGGCATGGACATGGAGCAGCACCCGATCCCACATGGAGGCAAAAAGTGACGGTATCTGCGACCCTGCTCCCTTGTTGGAACACGTTGACTGCTGGTTGTCTTTTCTAGAAGATGGCCTGTCAGAAGATGGCATCCATGAACTCCAAAAAAGAGAAAATAGTAATCGCCCTCTTGGGTCAGAAGACTTTGTTAAACGGTTGGAGAAATTAACAGGAAGAGACTTACTACCGAAAAAACCAGGACCAAAACCTAAAACGTAATTTAATTTCGAGGCTGACCCCGGAATACCTGGAAGAAAGAAGTGGATTTGGACGTGAGTACGATTATTTGATCTCTAAGGGTTATAGATATGACCCAAATATTTCTGCAATGGTGAAACCATGATTGATGACTACCAAGAATTCCTGCTTAAAATTAAAGATCAAGTTTCGAAAATTGGCATGAAACTTGTGAAGGATACAGATTATTCAGCTGAATTTGAACGACCTGATGGATATCGTCTTGTTTTTGAAGGTGAAAGATATTATCGACCCTTAGTAGGTATTTCAATAAGACCACCTGGAGAAATCGAAGATTTTTCACTCAGTATTTTAATGAAGGTATATCAAAATCAAGAAAGCATTACTTTGCCAGCACCATCCCTAGACAACCAGATAGATTTTTTAATCGCAAACATTGACGGTTGGATTTGGAATACTGAACATTACAAAAAAGCCTATAAAGCTATCAATGAGCCATGGACAAATAATTGATAATATAGAAAATGTCGTATGACATGGTCGTAATAGCGGCTGAAAGCAAATAAGCTGGGCAAAAGCCCACCTAATTTGCTTTTGCCGTATCCGGCACAGTCTGCGGACGACCGTCCCTCTGTCTACAAGATGATCCAACCCAGCTTACTTCACAACACGCAGATAAGGCGCTTTTTCCCTTCAAAAATGTTAAAACCTTACCTGCCGAATATAATATCAAAAAGAACACCCTCATCTTTAATATGCGCCCATGCATCACTTCCAACATAGCTAACCTGAAAGGTCTCCCCTTTAGGACCAACAACCCACTGGATTACAGCGGGTGTCCCGACCTTAAACAAATTTCGTGACGTTACCGTGCGAACAGCATCCAGATAATATCCCCGTTTGGTATCTGCTGTACCGTCTGGTCCATTATATTTTGCCAACAGAGTGTCATTCTCTTCTTTCGTTAATTGAGAAATGTGACCTGTGGTGTTGGCGATTAAGGCAAACCCTTTTAATACCTCATAATCTGCAACGATTAGATCAACCACACGATCATGCAAAGCTTGAGAAACACGACCTTTAAACTCAACAACCTTTTCACCGAGATCACTTTCAAATTCATCCCATGTACCATGATCAAAGCGGATATTCATCACTTTACCAAGTGGCACATTTGGGAGCATTTCCATACTGCCTTCTTTTACGAGATTTACATCGGATTGAGAAAGCCATCCGGCGTTAGCACTATTTACAGTTAGCCCGACCAAAATCAGCAGTCCAAAAATTACGATATTCAACAAACGTTGCATTTTATCCTCCTTGCACGAATGACAGAGTAGCAATGACCAAACCAAATTGGATCAGAAAAAGAGGAATAAGCGATAACCACTGGAAAGACTGTTGACCAATAGGCAAATGCTGCGTCGCCTTAAACCCACAATAGGGATAAATACAAAGAGCAAAAAGCGGGAACCATGCAAAAACACCCATCAAATACCCCTGCAAACGGGCTCCATACCCCACATAATAATACGGGCCAAAGAACAGCCCCATCCATGAAAACTTCTTTTCGATCAATCCTTCAGTCATAACAACCTCTTCTCATTGCATTAAAACCGAATAAAACTACGTGTTTGAAGGATAGTCAATACAAAATTACCGAATATTACTCGGTGGCTATTTTTCTAACTCGGAAGCAAACTCCGAATATGAAGAATGATGATATTCAAAAAGCATTTGGAAAACGCGTCCGAAAATTGCGTAAAGAAAAGGGGCTCACGCAAGAGCAACTGGCCCAGAGTATTGACCGCTCCGTTGATACCATTTCCAATATTGAACGAGGTTTTTCTGCGACTAAATTGAGCACAGCAGGGGTACTTGCTGAGCAGTTGGGAGTTGAGTTATATGATCTCTTCTCAGCAGACCATAAGACTCCTCAACCCTATTCTTCAGAAATTACCTATAATATCGGGCGCCTGATTGAACTCATCGGGGAAGACAAGCTTGCAGCGCATCTCGCGTCTCTGCTTTCGACACTTGAATAGTCCCTATCATTCGAGTTCTGCATAAAAGGATGGACTTTCAAGAGCACCTATGGCCCCTATTCCAGCACCGCCACCGCATCTGCCTTATGTTCCGGAGCAAGATGCGCATACCTTAGAGTCATCTGATAATCTGCGTGACCAAGTAGCTCCCTAACAGTATTCAGATCAATGCCAGCCATAGCCAACTGGGATGCGAAATTGTGACGCATATCATGCCAGCGAAATTTTTTAATATTGGCTTCTTTCAGCAGGGTTCTCCAAGCTGAATTCACATTATCAAGCTTTTGACCGTTTTTGCCGGGAAAAACCAAATCCGTTGCACTGGTTTCAGAGGATTGTTTTTTCCATTTTTCCATTGCATCCATAGCGCGGGCATTCAAAGGAACATGCCGCGTTCTGAAACTTTTCGCGTTCTGTTCTTTGACGGTTACTCTTTTCGCGTTCAAATTCACGTCTGCCCAAGTCAGAGAAAACACCTCTCCTTGGCGAAGGCCTGTATGTAAAGACAACACCACCATTGGATAAAGATGGTCTGCATAGGCTTGTCTTTTCATAGATGGAAAACGCTCGTAACCTCGAATGTCTCGCCATTTATTCGCACTTTTTCTGGCTTCTTTGAGTTTGTCATTCCGTTCTTCAAGAGTTTCATATAATCGCTGCGTCTCTTCTTCGTCCAAATAGCGAACAGCAGCCCGATCATCAATTTTCCATTTTTTCACATCTGAAAGGACGAATTCTTCCAGATATCCCCATTTAAATGCTTTTCTGACGCAAGATTTTATATCATCGACTTCGCGATTAATCGTTGAGCGCATTAAGCCTTCTTCAAACCGCTTGTTCCGCCATTTTTCTAAAGAATGGGCCGTTATATCGCTTAGCCTCTTTTTCAGGAAAAGCTTGAAACTCCTTTTAAGCCGCTCAACTGTTTTCTCATGGGTACGAATATTTGCTTTTGCCCAAGGCTGATAAACCTCATCAATAAATGCTTCCAACGTAAGCTGCTTTCTTTGTCTCTTTGCTTTGCTTGGATCGTCACCACGAAAAGCATCGCCCAAAATTACCTTTGCTTCTTTACGCGCTTCAGCTGGGGAAAAAGTATCCGCTCGTCCAACACGCATACGCTTTCCACGTTCGTATTCCACATAATAAGTCAGACAGCCTGATGGTTGTACGCGCAACAACAATCCCTTCAGTTTTGTATCTCTAATTTCAAAAGGTTTGGATTGCGGTTGAACCGAATTGACCATCTCTGCTGTAATGGCTTTTTGCATGTCTCTTTATGATCCGTAAGTGCATTATAAGTGCAAATCCGCTGAAAACGCAGGTGAACATCAGCGAAACGCAACATAGCCATTATAGCATTTTATCTTTTATTTTCAATATCTTATTATTGTTCACCAACGTCCGCTATTGACTTTTATTTCTGCTATTTTTAATGCTCATAACGGTCTGGTCGGGGGTTCAAGTCCCTCCTGCCCTACCACACCTTTTAAATTGTCGGTTGTCATTGAATTTGCAATTATTGCCATTCAATGTTCAACTGACAATTATTTAAAAACGATCACTTATGTCTCTCTATTTTATTCATTTTGCAATTTTCCTGCTCACTTGGGAAAACATCTTAATATTATTATATTATCGATTCTGTTAAACGTATTTTCTTAACGATATTTTTTTATCGCAAATAATGATTTATACTTTTACTTAATTTTAATTTTTCTCCTAAACTATTCATAGCCTCAAAATTAAATATCCTACCCCACCACCCGAGTCCCACGACGAAGCATCACAGGCCACACCTTCGCCTCCTCTCACATCGTGAAACGGCGTATCTTTTGAGATTGTCTGTCCCAATTAATTCATTTTTAAGGACATCTTCGTAGCATATTTGCGAAGTCTTTGATCCTGTTTGTTTTTTACGAAAAACATCAATTTACGCATTTCCCTTTATGCCTACATATAGGGATGGCAACGATATAAAACGCTATATATTGAATCAATTACATAGCAAGACGCCTTGGTTTCTGCGCCTTTTCCCATCATTTTACATTGACCACCCATTAAATCCCATGGTATCCCATATTATCCCATCGAATAATAGTGGTGTCCCACCTCTTTGACTGAGGTGCGTTCGTAACACGGGCGTTATGGACATACCAATCTGTTTTTGGATAGGGGATCGGGTTGAACTCTAGTTTGTAGGCGAACGCCACCATGGCACTGTTTGTCGGAAGGCATCTAAATAAGATAGATAAAAAGGGGCGGACTTCCGTTCCCAAGCCCTTTCGCGCGCCTTTTGAAGAACAGTCTTTTCGCGGGATGTATGCCTATCCTTCCTTTAAATTCCCCGCCATTGCCGCTTGTGGTGAAGAGTTCATGACCCTATTATCCGACAGCCTGTCTGCTGAAACCGATTTCTTTTCAGATGATCAGGACGATTTGGCTGCCGTTATCCTCGAAAATGCCACGCAACTGAGCTTTGACGGTGAAGGCCGTGTCATTTTACCCCAAGAACTGCTGGATCACGCCGGCATCACCGATCAGGCCCTGTTTGTCGGACGTGGGCGTGAAATGTTTATTTGGGAACCCACTGCGTACGAAGCCCATTCAAAAGCAGCCTTCAGCCGGGCCAAAGAAGCCAAGCGCACGCTTAAACTTAAAGTCACGGAAGAAACGCCATGAGCGGCCATATTCCCGTTCTCTTGAATGAAATTGTCGAGGCCATCGACCCGAAAGAAGGCGAGATCGTCGTGGACGGCACCTTCGGCGGCGGGGGCTACACCAAAGCCATTTTGGATAAGGCGCGCTGCCGTGTCTTTGCCATAGACCGTGATCCCGATGCGATTGAGCGCGGGAGAGAGCTTTCCTCGCACCTTGATGATCGGCTGCAAATGTTTGAGGGCTGCTATGGCGACATGGCGGCCCTTGTGAATCAAAAGGTGAACGCCGTTGTGCTGGATATAGGAGTCTCTTCCTTTCAGATTGACGAAGCCGATCGTGGCTTTTCTTTCCGCGAAGACGGCCCGCTGGATATGCGTATGGCCCAAAGTGGGGAAAGTGCTGCCGATGTGGTCAATACCTATCCAGAAAAAGACATCGCCGATATTATCTACAAATATGGAGAAGAACGTCGTTCACGCCAAGTGGCCCATGCCATTGTAGAAGCACGTAAAGAAGAAGACATCACGACGACCAACCAATTGGCCAAGATCGTGCGTTCCGTTGTGTGGCAAGCCAAAGACAAGATCGATCCGGCCACGCGCACCTTTCAGGGTTTACGCATCTATGTAAACGATGAATTGGGCGAACTGGAACGTGGCCTCAGCGCGGCAGAAGAAATATTGCTGCCCGGCGGACGCTTGGTGGTGGTGACCTTCCATTCCCTGGAAGACCGCATCGTCAAAAACTTCTTTAAAGAACGCAGTGGTTCAACCCCACGCGGCAACCGCTATATGCCCGACGCCGGGGAGCAGGGGCCGCAAGCGACCTTTAGCATTCTCAACCGTAAACCGATTGCGCCCAGTGATGAAGAATGCCGCGAAAATCCGCGTGCGCGTTCTTCCAAATTACGCGCAGCCTTGCGCACCGACGCACCCGCATGGAAAGGAGACGCCGCATGACCCGTTTAACCATCGCGCTCACCGCCTTCCTCGCACTGGCTCTCAGCATTGCCGTTTTTCGCATCACCTATCAGGTGGATGAATTGGAAGGCCGCCTTCATTCCTTGAATACTGAAATTCTGGATGAACAAGAAACCATCCATATTCTGAAAGCGGAATGGAGCTACTTGAACGACCCTCACCGTTTGGAAGTGCTGGCGAAACGCTACCTCGGTCTGGAAGAAATGACCGGCGAGCAACTGATCACTCTGGAAACGCTTGATCAGCAGCCCCCCGCCACTGTCGAAAACCCCAAAGCAAAACCTGTGAAGTTGGAGCGATAAACGCATGGAACTTCGTGGGGCAAAAGTCAAACAACAGCGCACCAAACGTGCCATTGAAACAGGACATAACCGTACCTTGGTTGCAGGGGCGGTTTTTGGTGTTCTGTTTTTGGTGCTGGCCGGTCGCGTTGTTGATTTGTCCCTGCTGCGTGGCAATCAAGAACCTGAATTGGTGACAAGTCCGGCGCGTGAAGAAATTGAAACCAGCCGCGCCAACATCATGGATCGCAACGGCATTTTAGTTGCAACCTCTTTACCCACAGATTCATTATTCGTTGATTCAAAAGCCTTTTTAGAAGCCGGTGAAAAACCCACCATGGCCGCGCGCAAACTCTCGCGCTTGCTGCCGGAACTGAGCATGGACAAGGCTGTCAAACATTTGGCCTCGGGCAAACGTTTTGAATACCTGGTGCGTAACCTCACCCCAGAACAAAAATATCAGGTGAATTTACTGGGCATCCCGGGTTTACATTTCCAACGCGAAGAACGCCGCACCTATCCGCAAGGTCCGTTGTTATCTCATGTGCTGGGTTATACCGATGTGGATGGACGCGGTATTGCCGGTATTGAAAAAAGTTTCGACCACCAACTCAGGGCACCGGATGGCACGCTGCAACTCTCTATCGATGTGCGCGTCCAATCTGTCATGCGCCAAGCTTTGCAAGAAGCCATTGATGAATTCAAGGCTCTCGGCGGGGCCGGGGTTGTCATGGACGTGCAAACCGGTGAATTACTGTCTCTGGTTTCTTTGCCGGATTATGACCCCAACGACACCAATACCATTCAGGGTGATGCGGGCTTCAACCGTGCCACCAAAGGCGTTTATGAAATGGGTTCTATTTTCAAACTCATCAACACCGCCATGGCCTTGGATAGCGGTGTGGTCAACATTAACGATACATTTGATGCCTCCAAACCCCTACGTATCGGACGTTTTAGCATCAGTGATTATCATGCCCACAAACGCGCATTAACCGTGCCTGAAATTTTGGTTTTTTCTTCCAATATTGGCTCGGCTCAAATCGCATTGGAAGCAGGTGCAGATTTACAACGTGAATATCTGGACCGTTTGGGTTTACTCAATACCACTTCGGTTGAAATCCCCGAAGTTGGCGCTCCCTTGGTGCCTGTCACCTGGCGCAAATCCAGCATCATGACAATTTCTTACGGTCATGGCATCGCGGTTTCCCCCTTGCAATTGGACAGCGCCATCAGTGCCATTGCCAACGGCGGTGTGTTGCATTCGCCCACCTTGTTAAAAATCAAAAAAGGAGAAAAGCTGCCAGCACAACGTGTCATTAGTCAAAAAACATCTGAACAGATGCGCAAACTGATGCGTTTGGTTGTTTTGCAAGGTTCCGGTAAGAATGCCAATTCCAAATATTACCGTGTGGGCGGTAAAACCGGGACGGCGGATAAGCAAGAAGGCGGTAAGTATAACGAACATACGCGCATTTCTTCCTTTATCGGCGTTTTCCCCATGGAAAATCCCAGATATGCCGTTCTTGCCATGGTGGATGGTCCGCAAGGTATTAAGCGCACCTTTGGCTATGCCACAGCCGGTTGGGTTGCGGCCCCCATCGTTAAAAAAGTCGTTGACCGCATCGGCCCCATGTTGGGCATGTCCCCGTCCCCTGCTGTAGAAGAAGCCTACAAACCGGGTGATCCTCTCTTCATTAAGACGAAGGGATAAAGGACATGACCATGTTACAAAGCCTCATCCCCACGGCAACGCAAAACATAGACATCACGGGCTTGTGTGTAGACTCACGTCGCGTAGAGCCGGGCTTTTTGTTTGCCGCTTTCCCCGGATCAAAAGTAGATGGACGCACCTATATTGATCAAGCCATTAAAGCCGGGGCCAGCGCTATTTTGGCCCCGATCGGAACCCGTGCCAGCGTGCCGGTTATTGAAGATGCCAACCCACGACGCACCTTTGCCTATGCCGCCGCCAGATTTTATGATCAACAACCTGCCTTGTGCGCGGCTGTCACAGGGACCAATGGCAAAAGCTCGTGCGTGACCTTCATCCGCCAGCTTTGGGCGATGCTTGATATTCAGGCCGCCAGCCTCGGCACCCTTGGCATCACCGCGCCAAATATGGAAATCGCCGGTGGGTTAACCACGCCAGACCCGGCAGGCCTGCATGAAAGATTGGCGGAAATTGCCCACATGGGTGTAACCCACTTGGCAATGGAAGCCTCCAGCCACGGGTTGGATCAGTACCGCCTTGATGGAGTGAATGTACAAATTGCTGCTTTCACCAACCTCAGCCGTGACCATCTGGATTATCACCCGGATATGGAAAATTACCTGAGCGCGAAAGAACGTCTATTCAGCGACGTTTTACGCCCCCATGGCAAAGCGGTTCTCAACGCGGATGCACCGGAATTTTCCCGTCTGTCCAAGACCGCCCTTGCCCATGGTCATCAAGTAATCAGTTATGGGCGCAAAGGCCATGACATTCAGTTGTTGGATGTTCAAACCACCCACGACGGCCAAGATTTAATCCTGTTGATTAACGGGCGCGAATTTAAAATCATGCTGCCCCTTGCAGGCTATTTCCAAATTGAAAACGCGCTTTGTTCCCTCGGCGTGGTGATGGCAAGCGGTATTGAGGCTGAACAGGTCATCCCTTTGCTGGCAAAGCTTGAAGGTGTACCGGGTCGTATGGAATTGATCGGGCGTGGCGTCTATGTAGATTATGCCCACACACCAGATGCGCTTGAAACCGTTTTAAAAGCCCTGCGCCCCCATGCTCATGGCCAACTTTGTGTTTTATTTGGCTGTGGCGGGGATCGCGATAAAGGCAAGCGTCCGGAAATGGGCCGAATTGCCAAAGAATTTGCAGATCGCATCTATGTCAGCGACGATAACCCCCGCAGCGAAGATGCCGACACAATTCGCCGTGAGATCATGGCTGCATGCCCGCAAGCCATTGAAATTGGTGATCGCAAAGCTGCGATTGAAAAAGCCATCAACGATCTACAAAATGGCGACATCTTGGTATTGGCAGGCAAGGGCCATGAAACCGGACAAATCGTTGGCGACCACATCCTACCTTTTGATGACAGAGCCATCGCACGCGAGGTGATCCATGCCTGATATTCTTTGGACAGCTCAAGAAGCCGCGTTGGCCTGTGATGCAACCCCTTTCAGTACATGGCAGTGCACGGGTATTTCCATCGATAGCCGCAATATCGAAAAAGGTGATTTGTTTGTTGCTCTGAAAGGCCCAAGCTTTGACGGACATAACTATGTACAGGCTGCTTTAAAAGCAGGGGCCAGCGCGGCCATTGTTTCCTGTATCCCGAAAGAATGCCGCAAACATGACAATCTTCTTTTGGTTCGCGATACCGCAACGGCGCTTGAAAAACTTGCCATTGCTTCACGGGCGCGCAGCAAGGCCAAGGTTATTGCCGTGACAGGTAGTGTCGGCAAAACCGGAGTCAAAGAAGCCCTGTCCCATGTGCTATCCAAACAAGGTAAAACCCATGCCACTGTGGGCAATTTAAACAACCATTTCGGTCTGCCTTTGACTTTGGCGCGTATGGCAAAAGATTGTGACTACGCGGTTTTGGAACTGGGCATGAACCACGCAGGTGAGTTAACCCCGCTCTCCAAAATGGCCCAGCCTGATGTTGCCCTGATCACCACAGTCACCTCGGCTCATCTTGAATATTTTGAGGGTGTCGAAGGCATTGCAGACGCCAAATGCGAAATCTTTAAAGGGTTGAAAAAAGAAGGTGTTGCCGTCTTGAATGCCGATAACCCTTATTTTGATCGTATGGCAAAAGCCGCCCAACCACATAAAGTCCTGTCTTTTGCGCAAAATGCAGCCGCCGACTATAAGGCGCTGTCTTATCATTTACTGGCGCAAGGCTCTGAAATAAAAGCAGACTTAAACGGCACACAAACAACCTACACCGTTTCTCATAGCGGCACACATTGGATCACCAACAGTTTGGCTGTGCTCGCCGGTGTAGATGCCTTAGGCGCTAACATGGCAAAAGCAGCAAACGATATGGCAGCTTTGTCAGAACTCAAAGGGCGCGGCGCCACCCATATACTTGATATCCCCGGTGGCACTATTTGTGTAATTGACGAAAGTTATAACGCCAATGAAACGTCCGTGCGCGCAGCCCTTGATGTCTTAAGTCACAAACCCGGACGGCGCATTGCCGTGCTGGGCGATATGCTGGAACTCGGCCCCGACGAAATTAAAATCCATAAGGGGTTAAAAGATGCTTTCGACAAAATCGACATGGTCTTTACCTGTGGCTCTTTGATGAAACACCTACATGATGCGTTGCCCGCCCAAAAGCGTGGTGCCCATGCATCAACATCACAAAATTTATCACCCCTCGTCACCCAAGCGGTTCAACCCGGTGACGTTATTAGTATCAAAAGCTCTCGTGGTTCGCGCACCGATCTGGTGCTGGATGCCTTGTTAGAATTAAATGTGAAGAAAGAGACATAAAACATGCTTTACAACCTTCTCTTTCCTTTGGCAGACCAGTTTGCTGTCTTTAACCTTTTTAAATACCTGACCTTCCGTACAGGTGGCGCGGTCATGACGGCGATGATCATCGCCTTTATCATCGGTCCGCGCTTTATCCGATGGCTGCGTCAATGGCAGGGTCAAGGCCAACCCATTCGCGATGACGGCCCGGAAAGTCACCTTGTTAAACAAGGCACGCCAACCATGGGCGGGATCATGATCTTATTGTCCATGACCATTTCAGTTGTCTTATGGGCGGATCTTTCCAATCCTTATGTCTGGGCCGTTATGATGGTCACACTCGGCTATGGCATGATCGGTTTTGCTGATGATTATCTCAAGGTTTCCAAGAAAAACACTAAAGGTTTGTCCGGTAAGTTGAAGCTGTTGGGCCAATTGCTTTTTGCCGGATTGGCAGCCGTGATCATTGCATCCGTTCAACCGCAAGAACTTAACAGCCATTTGGCCGTGCCTTTTTTCAAAGACGTCCTCATCAATTTAGGCTGGTTTTTCCCGATTTTTGCCGTCTTTGTCATGATCGGTGCTTCCAACGCCGTAAACCTGACAGATGGCTTGGATGGGCTGGCAACTGTCCCGGTGATTATCGCCTGTGGTGTGTTTGCCATTATCTCTTACCTTGTCGGTCATGCGGTCTTTTCCGGCTATCTGCAAATCCATTATGTGCCGGGTGCCGGGGAACTTTCCGTCATTTGCGCGGCTGTCATTGGCGGCTGCATTGGCTTTTTATGGTTTAATGCCCCCCCTGCCATGGTCTTTATGGGGGACACGGGGTCATTAGCTTTGGGCGGCACACTGGGGTCCATCGCCGTTGTCACCAAACACGAACTGGTCTTGGCCATCGTTGGTGGTTTGTTTGTCTTGGAAACCGTTTCCGTAATTGTGCAGGTTGCCTCGTTCAAGCTAACGGGCAAGCGGGTCTTTCGTATGGCCCCGCTGCATCATCATTACGAGAAAAAAGGCTGGGCAGAACCCACCATCGTCATTCGTTTCTGGATCATCGCGGTCATCTTGGCCCTGATCGGTCTTGCCACCCTGAAATTGCGCTAGGAAAAAGTCAACGTGATCGTACCTGCATCCTATAAAGGCAAGACAGTCGCCGTTCTCGGTCTCGGTAAATCCGGGATATCAACGCTTCGCGCCCTTGAAAGTGCTGACGCAAACGTGCTTGCCTGGGATGATAAGTCTGATCGCGACGATCTGGTTGACTTAACCAAGGCCGATTGGTCGCAAATCGATCTTTTGGTGATGAGCCCGGGCATCCCGCATACCTACCCCAAAGCCCATCCGGTTGCCGATCTCGCGCGCGCCCATAATGTCGACATTGTCTGCGATGTGGAACTGCTCGTTCAGGCCCAGCCACAAGCACAATATGTTGCCATCACCGGCACCAATGGTAAATCCACCACAACCGCCCTGATCGCCCATATTCTGGAAATCTGCGGCTTTACTGTGGAAGTTGGCGGCAATCTTGGCATTCCCGTTCTTGACCTTGCCCCGTTAGAAGAAGACGGCATTTATGTGCTGGAAATGTCTTCTTATCAGTTAGAACGCACACCATCGCTATGTGCTGACGTTGCCATCTGGATGAACATCAGCCCCGATCATCTGGAC
>JABXIC010000041.1 GCA_013373265.1 Methylocystaceae bacterium
ATTTTTCAACACGTTCTTCAATGGCTGAACGGTTGAAACGCACAACAGCGGGCAAGGCAATCGCGTTGGTCATGCCGTGCGGTGTGTTATAAACAGCCCCCAGTGGGTGGGACAAGGCATGAACACCGCCCAAGCCTTTCTGGAAGGCTGTGGCCCCCATGGCCGCCGCACTCATCATATGGGCGCGGGCTTCGATATCACTGCCATCTTTAAAGGCACGGAGCAAATTGTCTTTCACCAAACGCATCCCTTCCAGCGCAATGCCTTGCGACATAGGATGATAAAACGGCGAACAGTAAGCTTCAAAAGAATGGATAAACGCATCCAACCCTGTCCCTGCGGTAATGACCGGCGGCATACCCACAGTCAGTTCAGCATCGCAAATAACAATCGCAGGCAACATTTTGGGATGGAAGATGATCTTTTTGACATGATCGGCAGAGTTGGTCAAAATCCCGGCACGCCCCACTTCTGACCCCGTTCCGGCTGTGGTCGGCACCGCAATGATCGGGGCAATCCCGGCCGGGTCCGCACGTGTCCACCAATCGCCAATATCTTCAAAATCCCAAACAGGGCGGTTTTGACCCGACATAAAGGCAATAATTTTGGCAAGATCCAAGGCAGAACCACCCCCAAAAGCAACAACGCCGTCGTGGTTGCCCGCTTTGTACATGGCAAGCCCTTTTTCCAGACTGACTTCATCCGGGTTGGGGTAAACATCGCTGAATATCGCGCGACCAAGGCCGCCTTTTTCAAGTACGTCCAGCGTCGAGGCAACGATGGGAAGGTTGACCAGCCCGGCATCGGTCACAAAAAGTGGTCGTTTCATGCCAACAGCTTCGCATGCTTCGGCCAACTCCTGAATGCGACCAGCACCAAAACGGATGGCGGTCGGATAGCTCCAGTTTGCTGTAAGTGTCATTTATTGTGCCTTCTTCAGATGGTATGATTTTACACGGGTAAGATTTTGATAGCCGATAACAGACAATGCCCCACCGCGCCCAGTATCTTTGCAGCCCGTCCAGCAGAGGCCGGGATCAAGATAGTCAGCCCGGTTCATAAAGACAGTTCCGGTTTCAAGTTGCGCGCCGATTTTGGCGGCTCTGGCTGTGTCTTTAGTCCAGACAGAAGCGGTCAGGCCGAAGTCTGAATCGTTCATCAATTTGATGGCTTCTTCATCATCTTTGACTTTCATAATTCCCACAACAGGGCCGAAACTTTCATCGCGCATCACACGCATGCTATGGTCAACATCCACCAGAATCTGCGGGGCAAGATATGCATTTGTGCCATCATCGGCAGGGAAGAGAGCTGGATCAATGACACCTTTGGCGCCTGCTTCCAAGGCTTCTGAAATCTGTGCGCGGACTTCATCGGCAAAACGTTTGTTTGCCATGGGGCCGATGGTTGTTTCTTTATCCAAAGGATTGCCAAGTTTATAGCCGGAAACAATTTTCACCGCCTTTTGGACAAACGCGTCATAGAGGCTTTCAACCACATAGATACGTTCAATCCCGCAGCAACATTGACCAGAATTAAACATGGCCCCATCGATGAGGGTATCAACAGCCGCGTCCAGGTCCGCATCTTCCATGACATAGCCGGGGTCTTTACCGCCCAGCTCCAGACCCAAACCTGTGAATGTACCTGCCGCCGCACGTTCAATGGCACGCCCCCCACCAACAGAACCAGTGAAGTTCACAAAGTTGAAAGCACGTTCTTGAATCAGTTTTTCTGTCGTCGCGTGATCAAGGTACAGGTTTTGAAAAAGCGCAGGCGGTAAACCTGCTGCAACGAAGGCCTCGACCATATGTTCCCCCACCAATAAGGTTTGGGTGGAATGCTTCAAGATCACCGCATTGCCTGCGATCAAAGCCGGAGCAACCGTGTTGATGGCCGTCATATATGGATAGTTCCAAGGTGCAATAACCATCACCAAACCGTGGGGTTCACGTTCAATGCGGCGCTCAAAAGCGTCACTTTCTTCAACGATGATGGGCTTTAGCGCTTCTTCTGCAATGTCTGCCATATAGCTGGCACGTTCATTTACACCGCCAAATTCACCCCCATAACGCACCGGACGGCCCATCATATGAGCCAAGGCGGGGACGATTTCATCGTTCATTTCGCCAATTTTGGCAACACCGGCACGGACCAAAGCGATACGGTCTTCTAATGGACGGCTTGCCCATTCTTTTTGTGCGGTTCTTGCTGCTGCGACTGCCGCATCGGCATCGCTTTTAGATGCAATTGGACGTTCTGCATAGATCGTTCCATCAATTGGACTGATACATTGCAGTGTAGTAGCGGATCCAGACATATTAATTTATACCTTTCTATATTTAGGATCTTTCGAAGCCGCGTGCGACTTCCCAATCAGTAACCACACTGTCGAATTCTTCCTGTTCCCATTCGCCAGCGCGGGTGTAATGTGCAACCACATCTTCACCGAATGCTTCTTTCAACATATCGGAGTTACGTAACATTTCAGTGGCATCACGTAATGTTTTTGGAATATCCTGTTCGTGCGCCATCTCATAGACATCGCCACTTGATGGAGCAGCCAGTTCCAGTTTTTCTTCAATCCCTTTCATGCCCGCTGCCAACTGGGCAGCAATAGCCAGATAAGGGTTGATGTCTGAACCCCCGATGCGACATTCAACGCGCACAGCTTTCGTATTGGCACCACACAACCGAAAAGCGGCGGTGCGGTTATCAATGGACCAGACCAACTTGGTCGGGGCAAACGTGCCTTTGGCAAAGCGTTTATAGCTGTTGACATAAGGGGCCAGAAAATAAGTGTAATCAGGGGCATATTTTATTAAACCCGCCATATACTGACGCATGATTTCAGACATGCCGAGCGGGTCTTTCTCATCATAAAAGGCCGCTACACCATCTTTCCAAAGGGATTGATGCACATGGGACGAACTACCCACGCGTGTGTGATGCCATTTGGGCAAGAATGTCACCGCATGTCCTTGTTGCCATGCAATTTCTTTAATGGCGTGTTTGGCGATACTATGATAATCGGCGCAATCAAGGGCCGGTGCGTAACGAATATTTAGTTCTTCCTGTCCGGCTTCGGCTTCCCCTTTACTGTTTTCAATGGGAATCCCCGCATTGAACAGATGGTTGCGCACCGGACGCATAACACCTTCTTCTTTGGTGGTTTGCAAGATGTGATAATCTTCGTTGTAGGCACTGATCGGCGTTAAATTCTTAAAACCGTCTTTGCTGATTTCTTCAAAGCTTTTTTCAAAGATGAAAAATTCAAGCTCAGTCGCGGTCATGGGTGTAAAACCCAGTTTTTCCATCTTCGCGACCTGCTTTTGCAAAATCTGTCGCGGGGAATGGGGGATCGGATCATGATGGTGATGGTCCTGCACATCGCACAGGACCATCGCCGTTCCTTCCAACCAAGGCACCAAACGGATGGTATCCAGATCCGGTTTCATCACATAGTCACCGTATCCTTTTTCCCAACTGGTTGCTGCATACCCATCGGGCGTCGCCATTTCCAGATCCGTTGCCAGCAGATAGTTGCAGCA
>JABXIC010000249.1 GCA_013373265.1 Methylocystaceae bacterium
AGATGCACGCCGTCAAAGTTACCGATGGCGACTGCCCCCCCTTTGACCTCGGGCGGCAAGTCCTCAAAATGTCTGAAAATCCGCATGAACGGGAAATTAGCGTGATTGGCGCAAGGGTCAAGGAGAAAGTCTCATTTGCTAAGAATTTTCACAGAAAAGACGCAGGCGAGAACTGAATCGGGAGTCTTTTATTGTGGGCGCAATACGTAAAAAACACCAAGGGGTCATACGTATAGTCATAACTTGTGATTGATGCTAATTTCACGCAATAGATTAGGGCAATCTTTGAATCAGGGCAAAAAGTTATAAATGGCTTCATTTTTTCCAACGCATGACCTTGCTTATGGCGCTTGGTCAGAAATTTCACAGACAAAAGCAGAAGCGTTTTCGCAATTCACCGAAAGTGAAAAAGACGCACTTTTTAATGAACTGGTCCGTTTGACCAAAAGTGTCACGGTCGCCATTGAATGTAGTGATGAACGTTTGTTGATAAACCACCTTGCTTGGTTGGTGCGTGGTGTTTCAAATAAATACTTTACGGTTGAAGAATGGCAATTTGTTCTGGAACATATTTTTGACGGTGTTGCCAAGACATTAGAGAAGGTGACAGGCATTGATTTTAACGCGGTGGCAGATTTAAGGAAGGTCGCCATTGATTCTTTGACTGATCGTGACCAGCCGTTAATCACTGGTGAGTTTTATAACAGGCCATACTGAATACCAATTAATGCGTTGCGGCTTTATTTATAGGTGACATGTACCATCTCGGTGAAAAGTCAAGCGAGGGCGCTTCCACCCCTTTTACGTCATACTGGCGCAGGCCAGTATCTATGGTGAGAATAGACTCTGGCCTTCGCCAGAGTGACGTGTTTCTGACCTTTTGACCCCGCCGTTTTTTATTAATCCCGGATTACATGGGGTACGAAGCGGGATGTATCTTTGGTGATGGCTGAAACATCTTCTCTGATTCCCATGCCACAGGGTTGTGAGGCGACGAGCCAGCTGCCGATGACGGTGTGATTGCCGTCGAAGGTGGGCAGGGGGTGGAGGGCTTGCACGATATGGCCTTCTTCGCCATAAGGGCCTTTGACTTCTTCGATGGTTTTGCCGTTTTTAATGATGCTGACGCCTGCGCCTTCGCGGGAATAGATCGGTTTTTTGACGTAAGCATTGCTGTCCAGTTTGTGTGCCTCTTCCATAAAGTAAGAGGGCAACAAATTGGGGTGACCTTCAAACATATCCCACAGTACGGGCAAGATGGCTTTATTGGACAGGATGGTTTTCCAGGCGGGTTCAATGAAAGTGACACCGCTTTCGGGCATGGCTTCACCAAATTCGTCACGCATCATCCATTCCCACGGGTAGAGTTTGAATAAATCAGTGATGACATTGTCTTGCAAGTCCGTTAGGCGCCCTTGTGCATCGATACCGATTTCTTCCATATGGATGAAGTGGGTCTGCACATGGGCTTGGGTGGCGCATTCTTCCATATAAAGGACGGTGCCTTCATCTTCTAAAGACCCCTGACAGGCTGCCATATGTAGGGTGCCTGTGAAGTTCATGTTGTCAAAGGCGTCGACAAGATGTTCGTGAATGGCATTATATTGGTCGCAATCGGGCGGGATCAGCCCTTGTTCCATTGCCTGTTCCAGCCAGACCCATTGAAAGGCTGCGCTTTCATAAAGGGATGTAGGAGTGTCGGCATTATATTCCAGCAATTTAGCCGGACCTGTTCCATCGTAGGAAAAATCCATACGTCCGTAGAGGTTCTTTTCCCGGTTCAACCAGCTTTGACGGACATAATCGTGATAGGTTTCCGGAATGGCGAATTTTTTTAACAGTTGTTCATCTTGAACAACACGATCCACCACTTCAAAGCACATTTGTTCCAGTTCTGCGCTGGGGTCTTCAATGTGGTTTTCAATCTGGTCCATGGTGAAGCGGTAACAGGCGCTTTCATCCCAGTATTTGTCCCCATCAATGGTATGGAACTGAAAGCCGACCTCTTTTGCCAATTGTTGCCAATTGGAGCGTTCTTCGATTGCGATGCGATACATGAAAGATCAGCCGCCGAAGCTTCTGAAACCGCTGGAGCGCATGGCGGTTTTGCCAAAGCCGCCCCGGCGAATGGTGCTGGTTTTCGTGGTCGGGCTTTGGGTGACGGTACGTGAAACGGTTTGAACGCCTGTTTTGGTCGATACTTTTTGATTATCGGCGTTTCTGAAGGTGCCCGGATCATCCTTGGTGCGATA
This sequence comes from Methylocystaceae bacterium, assembly GCA_013373265.1. GTDB lineage: Bacteria > Pseudomonadota > Alphaproteobacteria > Rhodospirillales > Terasakiellaceae > Terasakiella. The sequence goes on from JABXIC010000249.1 coordinate 2,253, forward strand.
AAGCGGTTGGGTCGCCACGTTAGAGCGGGTACCGTTGGAGAGCATGGATCCCATCATATAGCCCATCATCATCGGCATAAAGACAGACCCGCCGCTGGTGGTCTGTTGCGGGGCCTGTTCACATTGTTCCGGGCCAAAATCGGCTTGGCAATCGGCTATGGACGTATATTTTGGCGCTGTGCGTATATGTTCTTGTTCGGCCTTTTCCCACCCTTGCCGGCATTGGTCGAGGTCTTGCCCTTCAAATTTAGCGCATTCATCGACGCTTTCAAAAATAGAGGCAGTTTCATCGGGTTGGTCACAGGCGGTCATGGTGAAAATAGTGGCACCCATGAGGGCAAGCTTGAGAGATTTGCTGCGTTTCATTTTTTTACCTTTTGTCATTCCTGCAAACAATGTAAGCAGATTGTTAAATCAAACAAGTGAAAGTTCTATGGAAAGACCAAACTATATTACACCTGAAGGCTTACAAGCCTTGAAAGACGAAAAGCATCAACTCTGGTCGGTTGAACGTTCCGAGGTTGTCAAAGTGGTTGCTTGGGCCGCAAGCAATGGGGACCGTAGTGAAAATGCCGACTATCAATATGGGAAAAGACGTCTGCGTGAAATTGACCGTCGTGTGCGCTTTTTAACCAAACGTATCGAAGCGGCCGTTGTGGTGAATGTGGAAGAACAAACCAATCGTGATCAGGTTTTTTTTGGCGCGACAGTCGTCTATGAAAATGACAATGAAGAAAAAGTCACGGTGCGTATTGTGGGCGAAGATGAGGTCGATTCAAATCAAGGTCTGATCAGCTGGGTTTCACCAGTAGCGCGTGCGTTGAATAAGGGGCGTGTTGGGGATATGGTCACGGTGCAGACCCCCAAAGGCATGGATGAACTGGAAATTATAAGTATTTCTTACGACTGACATATTGTTTTACAGGGTTGATCGCTTACATAGATTGAATAAAACCATATTAGCAGGAGATGCCTAAAATGTGTGATCTGGATGGATGTTCGTCTCAGTTAAGCCAGAAGCCTTTGCCGATTGTGTCTGGCATGGATCGACGCCAGTTTAATTTGGGGCTGGCAAGTTTACCCTTGGCAACTGTTCTGGCTTATCCGGAACTGGCACAGGCAGCCGGGGCCAGGACCAAAGATTTTTCCATTTCCACACCCAGTGGTGTAGAGGTGATGGGATCACTCGCCACACCAAAAGCAGGGAAGGGCCCCGCAGTTTTGTTGATCCATGAATGGTGGGGACTGAATGATCAAATCCGGTCCGTCGCCAATGAACTCAGCGAAATGGGTTATCTGGCTTTAGCGATTGATTTATATGATGGGCAGTATGGATCAACCCGCGAAGAAGCCATGGCACTGCGCAAAGCCATGGACCCGGCACAAGCCACAGAAAAATTGGTTACGGCCATTAATTGGTTGCGCAGCAACGGCAGTGGCAAAGTCGCAACCATGGGCTGGTGTTTTGGCGGGGGGTGGTCGTTGAATGCGTCGTTGGCCACACCTGTGGATGCAACGGTTATTTATTACGGCAATGTCAAAAAGACAGCGCAAGAATTGTCCTCGCTATCCAGTCCGGTGTTGGGGCATTTTGGCACCTTGGATCAAAGCATTAATGAAGAGATGGTCAGTGGTTTTGAGAGTGCGATGAAAGAGGCGGGAAAAACCAACTTCACCACCCATTGGTATGAAGCCGATCACGCGTTTGCCAACCCAACCGGGTCGCGCTACGACGAAAAAGACGCCGCATTGGCCTGGACCAGAACGACGTCTTTCTTAAAACAGTATATCGGTTAGAGACGATTCTGAGCTGAAGTGGTATCTAAAGATTGACTCTTAGCAAAACTTGCGTATATTGCGCGGGCTTTACGGGTCTTATGGTTTCATAAGGCCCTACATTTGTTAACACGCTGCTTGAGGTTCTCACATGGTGAGTCGAAGTCTGCATTTGGCAGCACCGTAGGGCGCGTAATTTATAAGGATATGTCGAACCATGTTCGCTATCGTTAAAACTGGCGGCAAACAGTATACAGTTGCCGAAAATGATGTAATCATCGTTGAAAAACTGGCTGGTGAAGCTGGTTCTGAAATCAAACTTGAAGATGTTCTTCTCGTTGGTGCAGAAGGCAAAACCACCGTGGGTACGCCGCTTGTGAAAGGTGCTTCTGTCACTGCAGAAGTTCTGGAACAAGGCAAAGGTGATAAAGTTATCATCTTTAAGAAAAAGCGTCGCCAACAATATCGCCGTACAAAAGGTCATCGCCAAGAGCAGACCGTTTTGCGTATTAAGTCCATTAAAGGCTGAGGCCGTTAAAGATTAGGAGAACAAGTTATGGCTCATAAAAAAGCTGGTGGTTCGTCCCGTAACGGTCGCGATTCCGAAAGCAAACGTCTCGGCGTTAAAAAATTCGGTGGCGAAGCCGTTTTATCCGGTAACATTTTGGTCCGTCAACGCGGCACAAAATTCTACCCGGGCGAAAACGTAGGTATCGGTAAAGATCACACTCTTTTTGCGACTGCAGAAGGTAAAGTGCAATTCCGTACCAAAGCCAAAGGCCGTACCTACGTTAATGTAGAAGCAGCCGAATAAGCGAAACCTCGCTTATACAAGTTAGGAAAGAGAGGGGTGGTTTAGACCATTCCTCTTTTTTCGTTACCCATATGGACACCGACACATGAAGTTCCTCGATCAAGCAAAAATCTTTTTGAAAAGTGGCGACGGCGGCAATGGCTGCGTCAGTATGCGTCGCGAAAAATATGTAGAATTTGGTGGTCCTGACGGCGGCGATGGCGGTCGCGGGGGTGACGTGATCGTAGAATGTGTCGATAATTTGAATACCTTGATTGATTATCGCTATCAGCAGCACTTTAAAGCCAAACGTGGTGATGGTGGGGCCGGGCGCAATATGTCGGGTAAAAAAGGCGCAGATGTTATTTTGCGCGTGCCGGTTGGCACCCAGATTCTGGATGAAGATAAAGAAACCGTCTTGGCGGATTTTCTGGAACCTGGGGTTCGTCGTGTTTTGATGCGCGGCGGGGACGGTGGACGCGGGAACGCGCAGTTTAAAACCGCAACCAATCAGGCCCCACGCAAAAGCGAACCGGGTTGGCCCGGTGTGGAACGCTGGGTGTGGTTGCGCCTTAAGTTGATCGCCGATGCGGGTCTTGTGGGACTGCCCAATGCGGGCAAATCAACATTCCTGTCCGCTGTATCGCGTGCGCGCCCGAAAATTGCCGATTATCCTTTCACCACCTTGCACCCCAATTTGGGTGTTGTGCATGCGGGGGATCAAAAAGATGGTCGCGAATTTGTAGTGGCTGATATCCCCGGTTTGATTGAAGGTGCACACGAAGGCCAAGGTCTGGGTGATCGCTTCTTGGGCCATGTGGAACGCTGTTCTGTTTTGTTGCATCTGATTGATGTGACACAGGATAATGTGGCTGAAGCCTACACCACAATCCGCCATGAGCTGGAAGCTTATAGCAAAGAATTGGCGGGTAAGCGCGAAGTCGTTGCCTTGAATAAATGTGATGCCTTGCTGGCAGAACAGGTTGAAGAACAAAAAGCGGAACTGGCAAAAGTCTATAAGGGTCACATCTACGCGATCTCAGGCGTTGCCAAAACCGGGATTGATGAACTGTTGCTGAAAATGAACCGGATTATTACTGGCGAAGAAGGCGGCATTCCTGAATATACCGCGGGTCCGTGGGATGATGGTCCGATGGATGAGGACGCTTGGGAAGACGAGGCCGAGCCTTTCGATCCACTTTCCTGACAAAGCCATTGTTTTTCGTGTGGAAAATCACCTATAAATGGCGATCTTACGAATTTAAGGCACAGTCATGAGCGACCTTCTCAAAAGTACTGCATTGAAAGATGGCAAACGCATTGTCATTAAGATCGGGTCCGCCCTTCTGGTGGATGCTGAACAAGGCGCTGTACATCGTAAATGGCTGGAAACGCTGGCAAGTGATATTGCCGATGCCCGTGCACGCGGTCAGGAAATTGTGGTTGTGACCTCTGGCGCGATTGCTGTGGGTCGGCGTTATCTGGATTTACCTGCCGGTGGGTTGCGATTGGATGAAAAACAAGCCGCAGCAGCCTGTGGCAATATCCGTCTGGCCCATGCCTATCAAGACGTTTTGGGGCATCATAAAATTACCGTTGCGCAAATTCTGGTGACTTTGGAAGATAGCGAAAATCGCCGTCGTTATATTAATGCACGCAACACGATTGAGACATTATTGAAGCTTGGCGCAGTCCCGCTGATCAATGAAAATGACAGTGTCGCAACCGATGAAATCCGCTTCGGGGATAATGACCGTTTGGCCGCACGGGTGGCGGCAATGATCAGTGCGGACACTCTTGTTCTGTTTTCTGACATTGATGGGCTTTATACGGCTGATCCCAGTAAAGATAAAACGGCTGAATTCATCCCTGTGGTCAAAACGATTACGCCGGAAATTGAAGCCATGGCAGGCGGGTCTGCCAGCAATGTGGGCTCCGGCGGTATGACGACCAAATTGGCGGCTGCTAAAATTGCGTTAAATGCAGGCTGTCGTATGGTGATCACGAAAGGGGAACGTGCCCATCCGGTCAAAGCACTGGAAGAAGGGGCCAAGGCGACATGGTTTTTACCTGATGCCACCCCCAAAAATGCACGCAAGCAGTGGATTTCCGGCAGCTTGAAACCTGTGGGCCGGGTGATGGTGGACGCAGGATGTGTCAAAGCGTTGCTTGCAGGTAAAAGTTTATTGCCTATTGGTGTCAAGGAAGTCATCGGCACATTTGAACGCGGTGAGGCTGTGCAGGTCATTGGGCCGGACGGGGAGATTGTTGCACGGGGCCTGATGGCTTACGGGGCTGAGGATGCTAAAAAAATTGTGGGGGTAAAGTCTTCTGATATTGAAGCGATGCTTGGGTATCAAGGGCGTGATGTGATGATCCATCGCGATGATTTGGTGCTGGACCATGATTGATATTTCTTACGTCATTACTGTCTATAACAAAGCAAAATATATGACGCCGATGTTGAATGCCTTGGCGCGCCAAACGGGGGATTTTACCCGCGAATATATTTTTGTGGACGATGGGTCCCGTGATGAGTCCGTGCAGATGCTGCGTGATTTTACCCAAGATTGGGACAATGTGCATATCATTGAACAGGAAAATAAGGGACCGAGCGGTGCCACCAACACAGGCGGTTTTGCAGCACAAGGGGAATTTATCAAGATTGTGGATGCGGACGATGTGCTGACCAATTATGCCAGCGAACGTATGTTGCAGATGATGCGTGATCATCAATTAGATCATCTCTCTGCGCGTTGGGTGCTCAGCGACGATGTGGAAAAAGATGCGCTGGCGGCAACTGATGACAGTGGCAGTGTTGACGTGATTGAAGACCCTTTGCGGGTTTTTATTGAACGTGGCATGGCTGGGTCAACTTCTACGATGGTGCGCACATCCACCTTTAAAGAAATGGGCGGGGCAGATCCGGAAGTCTTTGTCCAAGACGTTTCTATCCCGTTACGTGTTGCGAAAAATGGCCGCATGGGATCAACCGATCTGTTGGCTGTTATTGGCCCACGTGATGTGGATGGCCGGATGATGGGGGCGCATGCAACGATGGTTTATACCATGTCAGCAAATATGTATCATTTTTTGCGCGATAATCCGGATGTGCCTTCTGATTTGCAATGTCTTGCGTTTAAACGCTGTGCCGGACGGGCGTGGAAATGGGCAAAGCGCGAACAGAAGAAAAGCTTTCTTTCACGTGAATTTTATCTCTATCTGATGTCACAGTTTTCCATTTGGTCGCAAACAGCCCCTTGGGTGAAAAAGACCTTACTGACTTGGGCTGAGGAAGAAATTCGCCATCCTCCTAAGATCAAGTAAAAGACGCATTTTTACAATTTTATGATTTTTCTTGAGCTGCGTTTATAAACGGCTAACTTCTTCGCGTTATAAATATCTAAAAAGATATAGTGGCCGAGGGGGGCTGATACATATGAATGAGATGCGCGAAAAGCTGGTTCAGTTTCGGTTGGATGCGGATGCTTTAGATGCTTTGCGGAATTTTCGCTCTATTATGGAGCGAAATTTTGATGGCATTATTGAGCACTTTTATACACATATCCAACAATGGGATGGCGTTTCAGACGTTCTGAATAGTTCCAAAGGGGTCGATGCTTTAAAGAAGGAGCAGAAAGCCCATTGGCTGCGGTTGTTTGACTGTCATTTCGATGATGAGTATTTAGAGGCAGCCAAGACGATCGGGCGTATTCATGAGAGGGTTGGTATTTCACCGCAATGGTATATTGCGGGCTATAATCTGATTGTAGATGAATTGTTGGGCCTTGTTCTGCAAACCTATGGCAAGAACCCCAAACGCGCTATCCCAACCTGTCAGGCGATTACATCAGTAGCCTTTATGGATTTGGAAATTACGATGTCTTCGTTTGTGGCACAGTCAAGTCATACCCACACGCACAATGCCCAAAGTGATTTTGCAGACCAATTGATGGACCGTTCGGTCAATCTCTCAATGTCGGTCAATGAGGCGGCGATTTCAAACGCATCGATCTTACATTCTATTCAGGAAGTGGATGGGGCAACTCAAGCCATTGCGGCAGCCATTGAACAGATGGTGATGGGGTTTCAAAGCATCAGTGAAAGCAATGCTGAAGTTTCGCGCGCGTCTACAGAAGCCTTGGAAGCCACACAAGAAGGCCGTCAGGCCACCCATGAAGCGGTTGAGACGATGGATGAGATTGCCAATGCGGTCGAAGCATCGGCGGAACGTGTGGATGAGCTTTCTCAAGCATCTCATCAAATTGGTGAGATCGTGGAATCAATTGAAAAGATTGCATCGCAAACAAATTTACTGGCCTTGAATGCCACCATTGAAGCCGCCCGTGCCGGAGAAGCTGGTAAAGGGTTTGCTGTTGTTGCGGGTGAAGTGAAAGCGCTGGCAGATCAGACTTCGCGCGCGACCGATCAAATCCGAGAACGCATCGAAAATTTACGCGATGAAATGTCGAATATTGTCGTCTCCATGAAACAGGGGACCGAAGCGGTTGGCAATGGTCAATCGGTTATGAAAACCGTTTCCAGCAATATGGATGCTGTCAGTCAAAAAATTCAACTGGCCTCGCAAAGTATGGATCAGATCAGCCATGTTCTGGATGAACAGGTTGACGCTTCGGACAGTATAAATACCTCAATCACGGGCATTGCCGAAAGCAGTGCGCAAAACGTTGAAGATGTGAAATCCAATATGATTGCCATGCAGTCGGTTGAGAAAATGATTGGCGAACAAATGGATGCGTTGGTTGACTTTGACGTACCTAACCGGATTATTCGTGTTGCGAAATCAGACCATGTGATCTGGAAAAAACGCCTGGCAGATATGGTTGCAGGTCTTGAAGGATTAAACCCGGATGAACTGGCGGACCATACCTGTTGTCGCTTGGGTAAATGGTATTATTCTGAAGATTCTGCGGCTTGTCGGCATCATCAAGCCTTTGGTGCGTTGGAAGACCCGCATAAAAAAGTGCATGCTCATGGTATTCAGGCGGTTCGCTTGTTTAATGATGGAGATGTGCAAGGGGCGCTGGATGAAATTCAGAAGGTCGAGACATATTCCAAAGACGTTATTCGCTTGCTTGATGAACTGACTGCTTCTTCGTAAGGGCTTTTAACCAAACGGCGCTAAGCAGGGCAAGGATCATGGGGACAGCAACAACGGTGTTGACCCATGACCATCCCAAGGCATTTTGTATCGCACCGCTGGAAAAGCTGGCAGCAGCAACCGTACTGTAGACCAGAAAATCGTTTAAGGCTTGTACTTTGGAGCGTTCGGTTTCGCGGTAGCATTGGGTTAACAGGCTGGAGCCGCCAATAAACATAAAGTTCCAGCCAACGCCCAAAGCGACCAGGGCAAACCAGAAATTCATGAGATCAACCCCAGCAAGGGCAAGCGCCATACATAGACCGTTTAAAACGGTGCCGATCAAGATGATATTGAGAATGCCAAATTTCTGAATGAGCTTCCCCGTAAAAAAACTGGGCAGGAACATGCCGACCACATGCCATTGGATAATGAAGGCCGCGTCCTGAAATTGAAATCCGCAGGCAATCATGGCAAGGGGTGTTGCTGTCATGACAAGGCTCATGACGCCATAGCCCATGGTTGCCGCTAACACGGCGGTAATAAAGGCGGGCTGTTTGGCGATTTCCAATAAGGGACGGGCCGGTCCGTGCAATTCATTATTGATGGTCTCATTTCTGAATTTTACGGACCAGATGATGATCATGGACAGGATATACAAGCCCGCTAAAGAGACAAAACCACCTGCAAAAAGGACCGGTTCAAACCATTCTTTCGTGTGCGTGGCCAGCCAAGGGCCAAGGAATGCTGCAACAATGCCGCCGGCCATGACATAAGAAATGGCCTGCGGGCGATGGTCTTTATCGACAACTTCAGCAGCGGCAAACCTGAGGTAAGAGGCAAAACTATTATTTACACCAAGACCAAAACTGCCGACAACAAACAGCCAGAAATTACTTGTGAAAACGCCTTGTGCTGCGATGAGGGCTGAGGTAATGCCGATGAGCAAGCCAACCGTAAAACCAAGTCTACGCCCAATCTTTCCCATAAGAAGGGAAGCCGGAATAGACGCGCACATCATCCCAACAAACTGGAATGCCAGCGGCAAGGTAGATAAAGCAGGATCATTTGCCAACATGGCCCCGGTCAGGGCTGTGATGGTCATAATTAGGCTGGACCCGCTCATAACCAAAGCTTGGCTGCCTGCTAACATGATGACTTGTATGCGGTCTTTGGACCAATCGTATGTTTTGCTCATGGCTTCTTGATACAGCTTGCAAGCAGACAATGAAATGCTTATTTTGAGGGCCCACTCTGAAATAAGGATTTAGGAAGATGACGGCGCAAGCAGCTCAGGACATAAAAGCGATCATGACCGAATTGGGAGAACAAGCCAAAGCGGCTTCTCACATTTTGTCTGTGGCGCCAACTGAGCAAAAAAACGCAGTCCTCTTAAATGCGGCGGCTCTTTTGCGCAGCAATGGGGCAAAGATCAAAGCCGCCAACGCCAAAGATATGGCTGCAGGTGAACAAAAAGGCTTGAGCGCTGCGTTGCTGGATCGTTTGATGCTGGATGATGCGCGCATTGAAAGCATGGCCAAAGGGATGGAAGATATTGCCAAGCTGGATGATCCGGTTGGCGTTGTTATGTCAGAATGGGACCGCCCCAATGGGTTGGAAATTCAGCGCGTGCGCGTGCCCCTTGGTGTGATCGGCATTATTTATGAAAGTCGTCCCAATGTCACGGCCGATGCAGGCGCCTTGTCTTTGAAATCGGGGAATGTTGCGATCTTGCGCGGCGGGTCCGAAAGTTTCCATTCCAGCCACGCGATCATGGATTGCCTGAGTGAAGCGCTGGAACAGGCGGGCCTGCCCAAGACCTGTATCCAAATGATCCCGACAACGGACCGTGCAGCGGTCGGGGAAATGCTGACCATGTCCGATACCATTGATGTCATTGTTCCGCGCGGTGGCAAAGGATTGATTGAACGTATTACCCGGGACTCTAAGATACCGCTGTTTAAGCATCTGGACGGGATTTGTCATATCTATGTGGATGAAGCCTGCGATGGAGAAAAAGCGCGCAAGATTATTGTGAATGGAAAAATGCGTCGCACGGGGGTTTGTGGGGCGACAGAAACCATATTGGTCAACCGCAAAGTGGTTGGTAGCCAATTGCGCGATATTATCAATGATCTGATTGATGCGGGTTGTGAAGTGCGTGGCGATGGTGAAACACAGGCTGTAGATGGCCGTGTGGTTGCTGCAACGCCTGAAGATTGGTCCACGGAATATCTGGATGCCATCGTGTCTATCAAGGTTGTGGCGGATGTGACAGAGGCGGTGCAACATATCAATACATATGGGTCTCACCACACTGATTGCATCATTACCGAAGATATGGGAACGGCAGAAACTTTCCTCAATCAAGTTGATAGCGCCATTTGTGTTCTGAATGCGTCAACGCAGTTTGCCGATGGTGGTGAATTTGGGATGGGCGCTGAAATTGGCATTTCTACGGGTAAAATGCATGCCCGGGGCCCTGTCGGGGTGGAGCAATTGACGAGCTTTAAATATAAAGTACGGGGCAACGGACAGTGCCGTCCTTAATCTGAAAGCTTGAATTTTTAAGGTTTAACGTTCAAAATCTCCTACGATTGTGTTTTCGGGAGTTTCTTCATGCCATTTGTCCTGCGCGAACCGACTGGTCAAATCATCGCCATCTATCAAGATCCGCATGATGGTGCCGAAGAAGAACTGCCGATGAACCATCCGGACATCATGGCCTTTTTGGGGACGAAAGACGGGGCGGCAGCGACGCTGCTTGATTTGGCGCAAAGTGACCTTGAAATGGCACGGGTGGTTGAGGATTTGGTTGAGCTTTTGATCATGCGGGGGGTCATTACTATGGATGATCTACCACCTGCTGCACAAGACAAATTAAACCGACGCCAACATTGGCGCGGTACTTTGGATGAAGCACTGGCCATGTTTGGGGGCGGTAAAGTTATTTAATTTTCAATTTTCTTTACTTAATCCATATTTCGCTTTAAATAAGTTGCAAATGAAACAAAATGGACGCGCATGATGTTACGCCCTGAATCATTTTTATTTGCAGCAATATTGACGGGATTAGTTGCCCTCGGCCCGATCTCGACTGATATGTATTTGCCCTCCTTACCTGCGTTGAAAGCTGAACTAGGTGCGTCTGTCTCTCAAGTACAATTGACATTAAGCATATTTTTGGGCGGATTTGCCGTTTCTCAATTATTATATGGTCCCCTTTCAGACCGTTTTGGTCGTCGTCCGGTTCTGATCATCGGTATTACAATTTATTGCTTGGCAAGTATTGCCTGTTTTTTATCAACCACGATTGAAGCTTTGATTATCGCACGTTTTTTTCAGGCCTTTGGTGCCTGTAGTGGCCCTGTGTTGGGCCGGGCGATTGTGCGTGATGTCTATGGGCAGGAACGTGCGGCACAAATGCTGGCTTATATTGGGTCTGCTATGGCATTGGCCCCGGCTGTTGCCCCTCTCATTGGTGGTTATTTGCAGATATGGTATGGCTGGCAGGCGAATTTTGCGGTGATCAGTCTCTTTGCATTGATCCTAGTACTTTTGGTGGTGATGCTGATTCAGGAAACCAATCCCCATATTAACCCCGAGGCCCTTCAACTGAGGCGCATCTTTGGTAATTATCTGGAACTATTTGGCCATCGTGAATATTTGGGCTATGTGCTTCTCAATAGCTTTGTTTTTTCCGGTCTCTTTGCCTTTATTTCCGGGTCTTCTTTTGTCTTTATTGACGTCTTTGGGCTGACACCGGATGTATATGGCATTTGCTTTGGGATTTGTGTGGGTGGGTTCATCATGGGAACGTTGATCGCAGGTAAACTCTCACGCAAATTAGGCAGCCCGTTGATGTTGCGATATGGTAGTCTTTTGTCTTTGGTGAGTGGTGCGCTTTTGGCATCGGTTGCGCTTGGGGGTGGGTTTGGCCCTGTCAGTGTCGTCGCACCCATGTTTGTCTTTATGATATCGGTTGGCATTGTCATGCCCAATTCAATGGCAGGGGCTATCGGTCCGTTTCCAAAAATGGCCGGGGCGGCCTCGGCAATGATGGGTTTTTTGCAAATGGCGATTGCAGCAAGCGTGGGCGTCAGTGTTGGTCTGCTCGATAACGGGACGCAGATACCCATGGTACTGGCAATTGCTGCAATGGGGGCATTAACTTTCGTCAGTTATGTGGTTTTTATTCACGCTAAGACTTGTTCGGACTGAGGGACATTTTAACCTGGTTCCAATAGCCTATTTGTTTCATATGGTTTGCAATGGAAACACCGCTGACGGCAATGCCTTCAGATTCACCTTTTTTGGTGGTGGCTACATGAATATAGGCGATTTTGGGAAGACCATCCTGAATGTAAAAGATCGGAGAACCTGAATCCCCATGCACCGCATCGCAGCGATGCATCACAACGTTGAGATCGGCATTGTAGCTTTTCATGGGGCAGTCTTGATTGACGCTGAGAATATGGGCCTTGTCCTGGCTATATCCGGCTTGCACAAATTTTGTATGATGGGCAATCAAGTCTTTATACAGGTCAGGTCCGACAGGGGATAAGGCGATGGTGCCGACTTTGTCGCTCATGTCATATTGAAGTTCAAGGATGGCCCAGTCCTTGGCTGCAACGGACAATTTGTTACCGTTCTTTGGATCATATTTTGGTGAAATGTGAAATTTGACTGCGATACTATGCGCAATGTAGCTGCCCCGGCGATATCCTGCCAGAAAATGGATGGTGTTGGGTTTTAACCAGACTTTGCGTCTTTTATTCCATAAGCAGTGGGCGGCGGTCAGAACCAGCTTGGGGGCGACCAGCGTACCCGTACAAAAGCCACCCGTTTCTTTATTGATCCGACCAATGGCACTCCAAGGGTATTTGTATTTTTCAATCAGGATGCGATCATCTTTTCCTTTAATACCGCGCAGTTTTATTTTAGGCGCAGAAAGTGCCGATGATACGGTGAAGGCGAGAAAAAGAAGGCAAAGTAAAAAACGCAAGGTACCTATTCCTGATTATGGATCGATAGATCGGTGATGGTGGGTGTGTCACCACATAACGGACACCCTGCGTCACGTTTGACTTTAACATTACGAAATTCGCTATGCAGCGCATCATAAATCATAAGCGTTCCGGACATGGATTGTCCAACACCCATTATTTCTTTCAGAATTTCAGTGCTTTGTAAGGACCCCATTGTCCCACAAATGGCGCCTAAAACGCCGGCCTGGGCGCATGTCGGGACTTGGCCTGCAGGCGGTGGTTCACGAAAAATACAGCGATAACAGGGTTTGTCTTCACCCTCTAAATGGGCTTTGTAGGTTGAAAGTTGACCATCAAACCTGAGGATTGCTGCCGATACCAGCGTTTTTTTGGCAAAGTAGCAGGCGTCATTTAACAAAAAGCGCGTGGTAAAATTATCCGTCCCATCTGCAATGATGTCATAGTCTTGAATGATGTTATAAATATTGTCTGGATTAAGACGCGCTTGATAGGTGCGGATGTCCAAAGTTGGGTTGATGGCGAGCATACGTTCTTTGGCACTATCTACCTTTGGTTTCAGAATCGTTGCTGTCGTGTGAATGATCTGACGTTGTAAGTTGGATAAATCCACCACATCGTCATCAATCACACCGATTGTGCCGACACCGGCGGCGGCCAAATACATGAGGACCGGTGCGCCCAGACCACCTGCGCCCACCACAAGCACTTTAGCATTTAATAACTTTTCTTGTCCGGCACCGCCCACTTCGGGCAGCAAGATATGACGCGCATAACGTTCTAATTGTTCTTCTGAAAAATCCATTTTTTTGCCTTAAATTTTTACGTGGCTTTTCACATAGTGTGATCTTGGAGACAAGCGATCAAGTAAATTAAATTTGAATCGGTAGAGAGAGAATACTCTAGTGTCTTCTCATGTCCATTAGACTTTTCGGCGGTAACAATTAAATTTAAGAAATGTAAAAATTGCTGAAAAAATGCCGGTATTTTCAAATGGCATAAGTCCGTTATGTGAACAGAATAAAAAAGGCCCCGCCATAAAATTGGCGAAGCCTTTTTTATTTAAGTCAGTGACTGAAAAATCAGTCGCCCACAATCCCGTCAAACAGAGGGGTGGAAAGATAGCGTTCTGCAAAAGACGGCAGGATGACGACGATGTTTTTACTTGCGTATTCGTCACGTTGTCCCAATTCGATGGCAGCAGCCAAGGCTGCACCGGATGAAATGCCAACAGGCACACCGTCTGTACTGGCAACTTGACGCGCAGTGGCAAAAGCGGTTTCGTTGCCAATTTTAAGCACTTGATCAATGATACCTGTGTTCAGGATATCAGGAATAAAACCTGCGCCGATGCCTTGAATTTTGTGCGGACCGGGAACGCCACCAGATAGAACCGGGCTATCTTCGGGTTCAACCGCGATGATTTTAATATCAGGCAATTTTTCTTTTAAAGCACCACCTGTGCCGGTGATGGTTCCGCCTGTGCCGACACCACTGACGAATGCCGCCACTTGGCCACCTGTGTCGGTCAAAATTTCGTGGGCTGTGGTACGTTTATGAACAGCTGGGTTGGCTTCATTTTTAAATTGTTGCGGCATGAACGCGTCCGGGAGCTCTTTGATCAGTTCTTCGGCACGCGCAATGGCACCAGACATGCCTTTAGCTGCGGGTGTCAATTCCAGTTCTGCCCCCAGAAGAGCCAGCATTTTACGGCGTTCTTTGGACATGCTTTCCGGCATGGTCAGAATCAGGCGATAACCGCGTGAGGCGCAGACAAAGGCAAGGGCGATCCCGGTGTTGCCTGATGTGGGTTCGACCAAAACGGTGCCTTCTTTGATTTTGCCTGCTTTTTCAGCTGCTTCAATCATGGCAAGACCGATACGGTCTTTCACAGAGGCCAGCGGGTTGAAAAATTCACATTTACCCAGAATATTGGCTTTGACATTGTTTGCCTTTGCCAGGCCGGAAAGGTTGACTAACGGGGTTGCACCAATAGTTTCGATGATGCTGTCATAGATTTTGCCGCGTGTCGGGGCATCGGATGTAAATTGTTCGGACATGTTCACTCTCTTTTTACGTCGGGCTTATGTGAATTATTAGAATTGTTACATACATAATGTATGGTACTGCAACCGGCACTTGTCAACTGCTGAAAATCAGTTGATTGTGGAAAATAACTTTATTTCACGCATTTAAAGTGTTGTTTTATATTTAAATGATGAAGTCCAGATTTTGGCGACCTTCGCTGACCAATCCGGCTTCGTTTGCGCGTGAGCAAAGATCATCAATGCTGACTTTATCTAACTTTTCCATCAAGGTTTCTTGCATTTCCATCCAAACCGGACGCACCACTTTGTGCCCCAGTTCTGAACCAGCGGGATCATTGAGAGGATCCTCCGCCGTTTCCATCTTGCGCACAATACGTACGATTTCGCCAACGGTGATGCGGCGTCTTTCGCGGGCCAGACGATAGCCGCCGCGCGGACCACGCACACCGACCAGAACGCCTTCACGGACCAATTGCTGGAGACCTTGTTCAAGGTAACGCCTTGGGATGCCTTGACGTCGTGTGATTTCACGGCTTTGAACAGGTTGACCGCCGCTGTGATAGGCAATATCAAGTACAGCTTCAATCGCGAAGAGCATTTTTTTTGATAATCGTAACATTTTATTTTTCCGCCTGATAATCTTTATGTTATTTCTTCAATCCGGTGGACCCAAAACCACCACTGCCGCGTTCTGTCTCGGGCAATACGTCTGTTGCGACCCATGAAATTGTGGTCACTGGCGCAACCACCATTTGTGCAATACGCATGCCGCGTTCAATGATAAACGCGTCCTGACCAAGATTGATCAGGATGACGCCGACTTCCCCACGATAGTCCGCATCAATTGTCCCCGGTGCATTGGCAACAGTGACCCCATTTTTTGCAGCAAGACCGGAACGCGGGCGCACTTGGGCCTCGTATCCAACAGGCAGGGCAATAGATAAACCTGTTGGGACAATGGCACGGTGGCCGGGTTCCAGAACAAGCGTTCCCTCAATCGCTGCCATCAGGTCCATACCGGCGGCATGTTCGGTGGCGTAGTGAGGTAGGTCCATTCCTTTGCCATGGGGCAATTGAACCACGCTTACATCAACATTGGTCATTGGTCTTCTGCTTTCATTCGTTGAGCTATTCTTTCAACCAACCGTGTTGCGACTTCTAATTTAGTCAAACGCGGCCAGTCTTCGCATTGATTATTCGCAATAAAGTGAATAGAATTTTCATTTCCACCAAATGTTCCTGTAGATGGGGATACATCATTGGCTAAAATCCAATCACAGCCCTTGCGTGCCAGTTTTGCCTTGGCATGTTCAATGACATTTTCTGTTTCAGCAGCAAAGCCAACCACCAGCGGTGCACGGCCTTGCGTCATTTGGCTCAGGGTTGCCAAAATGTCCGGATTTTCTGTTAAGGCAAGGGCGGGGATGGTGCCACTGCCGTCTTTTTTCAATTTTTGCCCGGCTTCCTGATCCACCCGCCAGTCAGCCACCGCGGCCGCACAGACAACAATGTCGGCAGGTAAATTGCTTTGACAGGCCGCGAGCATATCGCGCGCAGACTCTACCGGGATAAAGGTTACATTTTCTGGTACGGCTAAACTGGTCGGGCCACTGATCAAGGTCACATCTGCGCCAGATTTAGCGAGTTCTGCTGCAATGGCGTGGCCTTGCTTGCCAGAAGATCGGTTGGCGATATAGCGTACCGGATCAATGGCTTCATGGGTGGGTCCGCTGGTGACGATGGCTTTTTTACCGCTCAACGGGCGATGGGGGGTGAAGAAGTCCTGGACCGCAGCAACAATATCCATAGGATCGACCATGCGACCAAAACCAAATTCACCACAAGCCATGTCCCCTTCATCCGGGCCTAACATGACAACGCCGCGATCTTTTAAGGTAGACACATTTTTTTGCGTTGCCGGATGGTTCCACATACGCACATTCATGGCAGGTGCCATCATGATCGGCGTATCGGTGGCCAGTAACGTGGTGGAGGCCAGATCGTTGGCTAGGCCTGTAGCAGCTTTTGCCATCATATCGGCTGTGGCTGGGGCGACGACGACAAGGTCTGCACTGCGCGAAAGCTGGATATGACCCATTTCAGAGTCTTCATCCAGATCAAACAGGTTTTCGTACACACGATTGCCTGAAACAGCAGATAGCGCCAAGGGGGCGACAAATTCGCGTCCCGCTTTGGTCAGAATGCATGTCACCTCGATGTCGCGTTCACGCAAACGGCGAACCAGTTCCGGCATTTTGTAGGCAGCAATGCCACCTGTGATAATTAGGAGTATTCTTTTCTTCTTATACACAACGTGTTCCGATATGAATTACGCGGCAAACTTGTAAATAAACTAATGAGTGCGGTGGTATGGTGCAAGCAAATAATGGTTATGTTATACAAAAAAGAATACAAGATTGAAATTAAAGGTAAAACTATCACGAACGCGTTAAAAGTGGGCGGTCAGGCCACCGTCTACCGTAATGATTTGTCCCGTAATATAACTGGCTGCATTTGAGGCCAGAAAGACACAGGTGCCGCCTATTTCTTCTGGCTGTCCCCATCTTTGCAAAGATGTGCGCCCTTCTAGGAATTTTAGTACATCCGGGTCCTTGGTCATGGCTTGATTCGCTTCGGTGGCGAAATATCCCGGTGCAACGCCATTGACTGTAATGCCGTGTGGACCGAGTTCGGCAGCCAAGGCACGTGTCAGTCCGGTCAAGCCTGCTTTTGAGGCGGTATAAACTGCATCCCCCATCCGTGCGATATGTCCGGCGATTGAGGTCACATTTATAATGCGTCCGCCCTTACCCATCATCTGGGCGGCGAGACGTGCCATTTCAAAAGGGGCGACCAGGTTACTGTCTAACATCTGGTGCACGTCTTCTAAGGAGAATTCATGAAGAGTGCGTCGATCGCGCATGCCCACATTATTGACCAGAATATCAAGCTGACTGAGCTGGGCAAAGGCGTCCTGCCTTGCTTGTGCATCGGCCACATCAAAGGCTAAAGGGGTGGCGTTGTCCAGTTGGGCACATTCTTTTTTTAAGATATCTTCGTCGCGCCCATTGAGGAACACATGGGCACCTGCCTGACTTAATGCTTTTGCCATTTCAAGGCCCAGTCCGCGACTCGCACCGGTGACAAGGGCTGTTTTTCCCGTCAGGTCAAAGCAGCTTGGCATTATAAAACCTGTTCTATAATTAACGTGACGCCAAGCCCCAAGGCCACAATCCAGCCCAGCCACCCTGCAAACGAGAGTGATTTGGATTCAGGCTTGGACATATTAAGCTTTACCCCATTTTGGGAGACATCTTCCAAGGCTTCTTCAATATTGGCAATGATACGGGGCAGACGCAGTAAAGTCTCGCGTGTTTCAGAGGCAACGGCTTTGACGCGGGCTTGTGGGCCAAGGTTTTGGCGCATCCATTTTTCAATGAAGGGCTCTGCCAGAAACCACATATTGACATTGGGGTTCAGGTTGCGCCCGACACCTTCTGCAATCAACATGGTTTTTTGCAATTGGATCAACTGCGGCTGCGTTTCCATAGAGAAATATTCGGTCACTTCAAAAAGTTGTGCCAACAGACGCGCCATGGAAATTTCGCTTTGTGCGAGGCCCATGATGGGTTCGGCGATGGATCGTGCAGCTTGGGTAAAGAGCTCAACCGACTGGTTCATCGGCACCCATCCGGCTTCAAAGTGAACTTCGGCGACTCTTTTATAGTCGCGTGTGATGAAGGCCAGCAGCAATTCCCCAAGGTGACGTTGTGTGGTGTGATCCAGCCGTCCTGTAATCCCGAAGTCAACCGCTGCAAGACGACCATCAGCCATGACAAACATATTGCCGGGATGAAGATCGGCATGGAAAAAGCCGTCACGGAAAACCATGTTGAAAAAGGCGTTGGAGGCATGTTCCAGAATTTTGCTCGGGTCATGGCCTGCCGCGATCAGTTTTTGTGGTTCATCCACATTCAATCCATGGATTCGTTCCAGAACCATGACGCGTTTGGCGCAATAGGGCCATTTGACTTCCGGAATGTAGAAATAATCATCATCTTTGAAGTTTTCGCGCATTTCATCGGCTGCAGCGGCTTCAAAACGTAAATCCATTTCAAATCGGACGGTGTTTTCCAATTCCGTAACTGATTCTGAAATTTTCAGACGAGCCAGGTCGGGGCGGGCACGTTCAACCAAACGGGCCAGCGTGTTCATCAGGCGAAAATCTTCTTTAAAGGCGCGTCGGATATTGGGCCGCAGCACTTTTACGGCAACTTCTTCACCGGAAATGGTCTTGGCAAAATGCACTTGTGCGATGGAAGCGGCGGCAACGGCGTTATCATCAAATTCACTAAAGAAATTTTCAAGGGGACCACCGAGGTCTTCTTCAATAATCTTACGCGCTTGTTGACCGGAAAAGGGCGGTAGGCGGTCTTGAAGCTCGGTTAAATCTTCGGCAATTTCATCGCCCATCACATCCGGGCGCGTTGATAAAGCTTGCCCTAACTTGATGGCGGTGGGGCCAAGGTCATGTAAGGCGCGTGCAAGGCGTTGGCCGGGGCGCATTTTGCGAATGCCGCGCACGCGTCCAACCGGAATGATCCGTGCAAGGAAGACAATTGTCGGGGCAATACCCAATTGTTCTAACAAAAATAAGACGTCGTGGCGGGCCAAAGTGAGGGCCACACTCATCAACCGTTTTAAAATGGCGAGGTGGTGGAGCATCAGATTTTCCATCCGGTATGCAAAGCTGCGATTCCACCGCTGAGATTACGATAGCTGACTTGTTCAAATCCGGCGTCGCGAATCATCTCGGCGAATTTTTCTTGCGGTGGGAATTTACGAATGCTTTCTGCCAGATATTGGTAAGAATCACGATCCTTTGCCACAACAGCCCCAATTTCAGGCAGCAGTTTGAAAGAATAAAGGTCGTAGAGTTTATCTAAGATTGGCAGATTGACTTGTGAGAATTCCAGACACAAGAATCGTCCGCCCGGTTTTAAGACCCGTTTGGCATCACGCAAAGCAGCCGGAATGTCGGTCACATTGCGAATGCAGAAAGCGATGGTGTAGGCATCCATTGAATTGTCCGGCACAGGTAATGTTTCTGCATTACCGCATAGCCAGCTTAGATTTTGCAGGCGATTGCCGTCAATGGCGCGTGCCCGGCCGACTTTTAACATTTCATGATTGATGTCGGTCACCGTGACATGACAGGTGCCGCCGCGTTTGGCCAGACGGTCCTGGATGCGAAAGGCAATGTCGCCGGTCCCGCCGCCCACATCAAGGACGTTCCATCCGGCTTGTGGGTTCAACCAATTGATCATCGCATTTTTCCAGATGCGGTGAATCCCCATGCTCATGAGGTCGTTCATAATATCGTAGCTGGAGGCCACGCTATCAAAAACACCGCGCACCATTTTGGCTTTTTCATCTTTAGCCACAGTGCGAAAACCGAAATGTGTCGTATCTTGATCGGACATGCCTTAAATTCTTCCTTATAAAGAGAGAGCCCGAAAATAGCCCAAGCAGCTTAAATAGGCTAGTCCAAAAGGAGACGATTTTGCCCGAATTACCAGAAGTGGAAACTGTTCGCCTTGGTCTTGTGCCCGCCTTAGAGGGGCAAGTGATTAAAGAGGTCACTGTGCGTAGGCGTGATTTGCGCCTGCCTGTGCCGCTTGATTTTGAAGACAGGGTGCGTGGGTTCACGGTCTTGTCGCTCAGGCGCCGTTCCAAATATGTGTTGGTAGAACTGGAAACAAAAGAGACGATTATTATTCATCTGGGTATGTCGGGGCGTATCCGCATTGAACAAGGCAATCCGGGGGAACCGGACAAGCATGACCATATTGAATTGATAACCGAGTCGCGCCAATGTATTCGCTTTGGCGACCCACGCCGTTTTGGGTTTGTTGATATCATTCCGGCAGGTGCAGTGGAGACTTATCCTAGCTTAGCAAAGCTCGGGCCCGAACCGTTGGGGGACGATTTTACTGCACAGTTCCTCTGTGATCGCTTGAGAAATAAAACCACGTCCATGAAAGCGGCCTTGATGGATCAGCGCCTTGTGGCGGGTTTGGGTAACATTTATGTAAATGAAGCTTTGTTTCGTGCGGGTATCTCACCCCAAAAACAAGCGGGTAAATTGACCAAGGCAAAAGCGGGTCTTTTGGTTGATGTAATTAAAAAAGTCTTGCTGGAAGCCATCGAATCGGGGGGCTCTTCTTTGAAGGATCACCGCCGCACCGATGGTGAATTGGGCTATTTTCAGCATTCTTTTCAGGTTTATGGGCGAGAGGGGGAACCCTGTCAACAATGCGGCTCTGCGCAGATTCAGCGTATTGTTCAGCAAGGACGATCAACTTTTTACTGTTCGAGTTGTCAACAATAAGGTATGAGCTTAAGCATGTTACACGCGCTACGCATAGGTTTGTTGGCTGCCTGTTTGGTGTTTTTCCATAAGGCCCACGCCGAAGAATTGGTGTTTTTATCCGTCCTTGAAGATGTCCCGCTGATGAGCGGACTGAGTGAGCAAACGGATGATTCTGTCTATTTCGATACGCCCGGTGGGCGGATCGTGGAGGCTTATGCTGTCGGGACTGTCACAAAAGAGTCCGTATTGACCTATTATAAAGAGAGTTTAGCATCGCTGGGTTGGCAGCGCACAGCCCACGGCACCTATGTGCGTGAAAATGAATTCTTGTCCATCTCGGTCAAAATGGAAGGGGCCAACGCCATCGTTCGTTTTGCCCTTTCGCCAGATGGAAAATAAACGTGAACAATTGAGTAACAACGACTTAAAAAGCTTAAGGATAACGTAAAATGGCATATGAACACATTATTGCTGAAAAACGAGGCCGTGTCGGTCTGATTACCTTGAACCGCCCGAAAGCAATGAATGCTTTGTGTTCCCAACTGATTGATGAACTGGGCAACGCGCTGGATACGTTTGAAGCTGATACCGAAGTCGGTGCCATCGTTTTGACGGGCAGCGAAAAGGCATTTGCTGCCGGTGCCGATATTAAAGAAATGGAATCGAAAGACTTTAATGAAGTCTATGCGACCGATTTTATCACAGGTACATGGGAAAAAGCAGCCAATTGCCGCAAACCCGTGATTGCCGCTGTTGCAGGCTATGCGTTGGGTGGCGGTTGTGAATTGGCCATGATGTGTGACTTTATCATCGCTGGCGAAAATGCCAAATTTGGTCAGCCGGAAATCACCATCGGGACCATCCCCGGTGCAGGGGGTACGCAACGTTTAACCCGCGCTGTCGGCAAAGCCAAAGCGATGGAAATGTGTCTGACAGGCCGTATTATGTGTGCAGAAGAAGCAGAACGTTCCGGCCTTGTGACACGCATTGTTCCGGTTGATGAACTGGTGGAAAATGCCATTGAAACAGCTGATAAAATTGCCAAACTGTCTATGCCGGTGGTGATGATGGCAAAAGAATCCGTCAACAAAGCCTTTGAAACCACGTTGAAAGAAGGCGTGATGTTTGAACGCCGCGTTTTCCATTCGACTTTTGCCTTGGAAGATCGCAAAGAAGGGATGGCTGCTTTTGCAGAAAAGCGCTCGCCGAACTTCCAGAATAAATAAGCGTTTGTCCTTTGTTGAGAAGGCAATAAATGTTGCAAGAAGGCGCCCGGCTTTTGGCAGGGCGTCACTTGTTTGCAATATTTCTGCAATTCGTCCTTGACGCCTAAGGGGCAAGCCCTTATAAGCCCCCAACCGATTTAGAAATTCGCATTTTCAGGAAAACCGATGGCTAACACCCAAAACGCAAAAAAACGCGACCGCCAAGTAGAACGCCGCACAGCAGTTAATGTTGCACGTGTAGGCCGCATTCGTACTTTCATCAAAAAAGTGGAAGCTGCGATTGAAGCAGGTGAGAAATCAGCTGCACAGGAAGCGTTTAAAGTTGCTATGCCTGTATTGCAAGCTGGCGTCAGCAAAGGCGTCGTGCATAAAAATACAGCGTCACGCAAATTGTCCCGTCTGTCTACACGTATTAAAGCGCTGGCTTAATTCAAGACAGGACTTCGGGATTCGAAATTCCTTCAAAAGGGTCGCAGATATGCACTTGCGACCCTTTTGTCGTGTCTGGAAGTCAAAGGGTATACCTTATTCAATTAGATGTTTCGTCAAGGCATTTTTTTGCGTTTTTTGTGAATCATCTTGTAGACTCTTTGGTGACTCAGAGATAAAGTTATCCACAATCCTGATCGGACAAAAGAGCGGCAAAATTCTACGCCGCATCGCAAAAAAAATGGTCTGATCTGTCACAAAAAAATACGACTCCAATTGTCGTTTCTCTTTAAGGGATTATAGACTCCAAGTGGTTTGTCACGACTTGGGGAGCATGTATTTTTTTTGGCGCTACGCTGAGAAAAAACGAATAGGGCACTAATAATCACGACTCTCAGGGCAATGAGGAGTCGGGCAAGTAGAATCGGGTTAGGACTAAAGTAAGGCACATGACAGAGGTACAAATCTCTCCGGCAATAGATGGGGAATGGTCGCAAGTATGTTCGCATATGCGTGATGAAATAGGGGATGCTGCTTTTGAGAGTTGGTTTAAACCCATGTCTGTTCGTTCTGTCGAACAAGGCGTTGCTAATATTTCCGTGCCGACTCGTTTTATGCGCGATTGGGTGGTGAATAATTACCTGCCCCAAATTCAAGCTTTATGGTCTGCTTTAAATAAAAGCGTGACCGATGTTGAAGTGACGGTCGGTAATGGTCAGTCTGGTGGTATTTTGGCGCGGGCAACGGCGCGTAATGCTCAAGCCGCTAATCCAATAGCCAATCCGTCAGCCATCAGTCAAACGGCTTCGCAGGCACGCACGGCAGAACAGCTTGGGGCGCAACTGGATCCGCGCTATACCTTTGATAATTTTGTTGTGGGAAAACCCAACGAATTTGCTCATGCCGCCTCCAAGCGCGTGGCCGAAGCCGATATCCCGCCTTTTAATCCTTTGTTTTTATATGGGGGCGTTGGTTTGGGTAAAACTCACCTGATGCATGCCATTGCCCATCATATGCGCCAAGTCCACCCCAATCGCACGGTGGTTTACTTGTCTGCTGAAAAGTTCATGTATCGGTTTATCCGGGCTTTGCGCGAACAAAAGACGGTAGATTTTAAAGACCAGTTTCGCTCTGTCGATATGTTGTTGATTGATGACGTCCAGTTCATTGCGGGTAAAGACTCCACACAGGAAGAATTGTTCCATACCTTTAATGCGTTGGTGGACCAGGGGCGCCAGATTGTTCTGTCGGCTGATAAGTCCCCTTCTGATATTGAAGGGCTGGAAGACCGTTTGAAATCACGTCTCAACCATGGGCTGGTGGCTGACTTGCATGCAACCACCTATGAATTGCGTCTGGGCATTTTGTTGTCCAAGGCTGAACAGTTGCATGTTGAGTTACCGACTAAGGTGACGGAGTTTCTGGCTCATAAGATTTCATCTAATGTGCGCGAACTGGAAGGTGCGTTAAATCGTGTTGTGGCCCATTCACAATTGGTTGGCCGACCGATCACGCTGGAAACTTCCCAAGAGGTGTTGCATGACCTTTTGCGGGCCAATGATCGTCGTGTCACCATTGAAGAAATTCAAAAGAAAGTGGCAGAACATTTTAATATCCGTGTTGCCGACATGCATTCGGCGCGTCGGGCACGTTCTGTTGCACGGCCCCGTCAAATCGCCATGTTTTTATCAAAACAACTGACGTCACGCTCTCTACCTGAAATCGGGCGCAAGTTTGGCGGACGTGATCACACCACTGTTATGCATGCGGTAAAAAAGGTCGGGGAACTGTCTCTTCACGATCAGGATTTTGCCGAGGATGTGGAGCTTTTGCGCCGTATGCTGGGCGGCGTTGGCTAAGCCTGTAAAAAAACAGTAAATTTTCTCGTAAAAATAGGCAAAAAAGCTTCGATTTCTGACAAGCTTTGTTATAATGGCGCACCGATTTGGTGAGGCCTGTCTTAATGCTTTGAGAATCCTTGCAAAATTGGCGATCCGGGGGCAGATTAAATCCATATTCGAAACCAAATTTGAAACGATAATAACGTCATGAAGATTACCATCGAACGC
This sequence comes from Methylocystaceae bacterium, assembly GCA_013373265.1. GTDB lineage: Bacteria > Pseudomonadota > Alphaproteobacteria > Rhodospirillales > Terasakiellaceae > Terasakiella. The sequence goes on from JABXIC010000249.1 coordinate 27,074, forward strand.
GCAAGCTTAATGAAGTCTCTCTCTCACGTCCAAAGTGTCGTGGAACGACGTACCACCATTCCGATTCTCAGTAACGTGAAACTGGATGCACATGGCGGTCGTTTATCGCTGAATGCCACAGATATGGATTTGGATATCGTGGAATCGGTTGAATGTGAAGTGATCACCGAAGGCGCAACAACAGCTCCGGCGCATATGCTGTATGATATCGTACGCAAATTGCCTGACGGTTCGCAGGTTGAACTTGATAATGGTGCAAATGAAGAATTGCTGACATTGCGTGCCGGACGTTCCAAGTTTACGCTGGCATGTTTGCCGACAATGGATTTTCCGTTGATGTCCGGTGGAGAGCTGGATCATAATTTTGCGCTGCCTGCCGGGGAACTCAAAGGCATTATTGATCGTACCCGTTTTGCCATTTCAACAGAAGAAACCCGCTATTACCTGAATGGTATTTACGTGCATGCTGGTGAAAATAACGGTGTGCCTGTACTGCGTTCTGTCGCCACAGACGGTCACCGTTTGGCCAGTGTTGAAGTGCCGATGCCGGAAGGGGCTGCCGATATGCCCGGCGTGATCGTGCCGCGTAAAACTGTTGGCGAACTGCGCAAGCTGATTGATGAAACAAATGACGATGTGTCTGTGTCTTTGTCAGAAACAAAAATCCGTTTCGCCTTTGGCGACGTGGTGCTGACGTCTAAACTGATTGACGGTACCTTCCCGGATTACGAACGTGTAATCCCGACTGGCAATGACAAGATGATGGAACTGGAGTGTAAATCCTTTGCAGAAGCGGTTGATCGTGTTTCTGCTATCTCTACAGAAAAATCCCGTGCCATTAAATTGGCCATCAGCCCGGGCTCTTTGGTTCTGTCTGCCAGCAGCCCGGATGCAGGCAGCGCGACAGAGGAAATTGAAGTCTCTTATGCCGCTGATACTATTGAGATTGGTTTTAACTCCAAATATCTGCTGGATATCGCCCAGCAGGTCGAAGGGGAAACCGCGCAATTTATGCTTTCTGATGGCGGCTCGCCGACCATTGTGCGTGATGCTGCAGACAGCAGTGCGTTGTATGTGCTGATGCCGATGCGCGTATGATGTGGATTGACAGTGCAAGGTGATTGACGCCAGCGAAAATTATGCCGTCAGACAAGCCGTTGCCATTGCAGTAACCCGTCTGACTCTGAGTAATTTTCGATGTTACGAATTTCAACGCCTTGATCTGGATACGCGACCAGTGGTTTTGTCCGGCAAGAATGGTGCGGGGAAAACAAATATTCTGGAAGCTGTGTCCTTACTGGCACCGGGGCGCGGTATGCGCCGCGCCAAAGCGGGGGAACTCGCACGGCGTGACGAAGGATGTGACGAAGAAAGCAGCCGCGCCTGGGGCGTGGCGGCAACGGTTGAAACGGTCGGTGGTGCGGTTGATATCGGCACCGGTCGGGAAGAGGCAGGCAAAAGCGGAACGCGCGAACGCCGCGTGGTGCGCATAGAAGGTCAGACCGCACGCGGTCAGTCGGCATTGGCAGATTACGTTGATGTGGTCTGGCTGTTGCCGCAAATGGACCGCTTGTTTCTGGACGGGGCGATTGCGCGCAGGCGTTTTTTGGACCGTCTGGTTTTTGGATTTGATCCGGCACACGCCGGACGGATGAATGCATATGAGCATGGGTTGCGCGAACGCAGCAAATTGCTCAAGTCCGGTCGCCATGATGATCGTTGGTTGAACGGACTGGAAGAACAAATGGCCTCCAAGGCGGTGGCGGTGGCAGCAGCCCGAAAAGATATCGGTCAGCGCCTTAATCTCCTCGCCATTGATGGGTACGGGCCATTTCCGGGCGCAAAGCTCACGCCGACCGGCATGGTTGAAGGTTGGCTGGATGAGTTTAGCGCACTGGAAGTTGAAGATAAGTTTCGCGCCTTTCTGGCAGAGCATCGTTTGATTGATGCACAAGTCGGTGGGGCGAAAGACGGGGTACATAAAAGCGACCTACTGGTTCGCCATGTACCGAAAGATCAACCGGCGGAAGTTTGTTCCACCGGGGAACAAAAAGCGCTGTTAACCGGCATGGTGTTGGCTAATACGCGTGCTTTGGCTTTGGATCGGGGGCGTATGCCGCTTCTGCTCTTGGATGAGGTGGGTGCCCACCTTGACGAGGATCGCCGCAAGGCGTTGTTTGAAGCCATCTGTGCCATGGGTGCACAAGCCTGGATGACGGGGACGGATTTGGCATCATTTGCGCCAATGAAAGACCGGGCCAATTTCTTTACTGTAGAAAATGGCGACGTCACACGGGTAAAATGAAGAATTTGAAGGTTAAACTTAGGTAGATCGAGCATGAGCGAAGAAAACCTGACACAAGGTGAAGAACACGTAGAAGCCTACGGCGCGGATTCCATTAAAGTTCTGCGCGGCTTGGAAGCTGTACGTAAACGCCCGGGGATGTATATCGGTGACACCGATGACGGCACCGGTTTGCATCATATGGTCTACGAAGTTGTGGATAACGGGATCGATGAAGCCCTTGCGGGTCATTGCGATACCTTGACGGTGACGCTTAATGGCGATGGTTCTGTGACCGTATCCGATAACGGGCGCGGTATTCCGGTTGATATTCACCACGAAGAAGGTGTTTCAGCTGCCGAAGTTATTATGACCCAATTGCATGCGGGCGGTAAGTTCGACAGTAATTCTTATAAAGTATCCGGTGGTTTGCATGGTGTGGGGGTTTCGGTTGTAAACGCCCTGTCCGATTGGTTGGACTTGCGTATCTATCGTGATGGTAAAGAACATTATGTTCGCTTTGAAGATGGTGCGGCCGTGGTGCCATTGGAAGTTGTTGGTCCGGCCCCGTTGAAAGAAGACGGGACCCCGCAAACCGGAACATTTGTGACTTTCCATGCGTCCGAAGACATTTTTGCCATTACTGAATATGACTATAATACGCTGGAACATCGCTTGCGCGAACTGGCGTTTTTGAATTCCGGTGTGGGCATGCTGCTGCGTGATGAACGCCATGCAGATACCAAAGAATCCGATATGCATTATGAAGGCGGTTTGCTGGAATTTGTGAAATATGTTGATCGTTCTAAAACAGGTATCGTCCCGGAACCGATCTATATGACGGGGATGAAATCCGATAGCAATGGCGATGAAGTTGGCGTGGAAGTTTCCATGCAATGGAATGACAGCTATCATGAAAATGTGCTGTGTTTCACCAATAACATCCCCCAACGCGATGGTGGCACACACTTGGCTGGTTTTCGCGGTGCGTTGACCCGTACAGTCAATAATTATGCCCAAGCGTCTGGTCTGGCGAAGAAGATGAAAGTCTCGATCTCCGGTGAAGATATCCGCGAAGGTTTGACAGCTGTGGTCTCTGTTAAAGTGCCCGATCCGAAGTTTTCTTCACAAACAAAAGACAAGTTGGTTTCTTCTGAAGTCCGGCCTGTTGTCGAAAATCTGGTGGGTGAAGGTCTGGCAGAATGGTTTGAAGAACACCCCAATGAAGCCCGCGTGGTTATCGGTAAAATCTGTGAAGCGGCTGCGGCACGCGATGCGGCACGCAAAGCGCGTGAATTGACCCGTCGTAAAGGCGTGATGGATATTTCTTCCCTGCCCGGTAAGCTTGCGGATTGTCAGGAACGTGATCCTGCCAAATCTGAACTCTTCATCGTGGAAGGGGACTCCGCGGGCGGTTCTGCAAAGCAGGGCCGTGACCGCAAAAGCCAAGCGATTTTGCCATTAAAAGGTAAAATCTTGAATGTGGAACGTGCGCGTTTTGATAAGATGCTAGGCTCACAAGAGGTCGGGACATTGATTACCGCCTTGGGCACAGGTATTGGTCGGGAAGACTTTAATATCGAGAAATGTCGTTATCATAAAATTATCATTATGACCGATGCCGACGTGGATGGTTCGCACATCCGGACGCTGTTGCTGACATTCTTCTTCCGTCAAATGCCGGAAATTATTGAACGTGGTTATCTCTATATTGCACAACCGCCGCTGTATCGTGTGAAACGTGGTAATTCGGAAGTCTATCTGAAAGACGAAAAATCGTTAGAAGATTACCTTGTTAATCTGGCGGTCGATGATTGTGTGTTGAACATCCATACGGGTGCTCAGATCGTCGGGGAAGATTTACGCGCCCGTATCAACAATGCCCGTCGTGTGAGATCAACTCTAGAAAGTCTGTCAGGTAAAGTGCCTGCACATATCATGGAACAAGCGGCCATTGCCGGTGCTTTGAATGTTGAGTTGTTGCAAGACGAATCGCGTGGACTTGAACTGGCACAAGCGGTTGCTGATCGTTTAGATGCCATTGAAAGTGACTTGATGCGGGGTTGGCAAGGTGAAGTTCTGGATGATGGTAGCCTGTCTTTCAACCGAACTTTGCGTGGTGTGAAGGAAACCCATCTTCTGGATCATGGCGTATTACGTTCTGCTGAGGCGCGCCATCTCCATGCGATGTCGGCAGAACTCAATGAAAGCTTTGAAACAGCAGCCGTATTGAAGCAAAAAGACAAAGAGTTTGTCATCAATGGCCCGATGGCTTTGGTTGAAAAAGTCACAGAACTTGGCAAAAAAGGCATGAATGTCCAACGCTATAAAGGTCTGGGTGAAATGAACCCGGAACAGCTATGGGAAACCACTTTGGATGAAAGCGCACGCTCTTTGCTACAGGTTAAAGTCAACCATTCAGACGAAGCAGAAGAAGTCTTCTCGACCCTGATGGGTGACGTGGTTGAACCGCGCCGTGACTTTATTCAGGAAAATGCGTTGAAAGTATCCAATTTGGACGCTTAGTAGGCTTTTTTATGTGTATGATTTTATAGAATCAATGCTGATAGGCTTTTAAAATGGCGGCCATATCTTCCTGTGCGAAACCTTGATTGAACGCTTGGTGAATAAGCATTTCGCAAGTGTGCAGGAGAGGGGTATCCGCTTCTATGTCCTTGGCTGTTTCTGTAATGAGTTTATTATTATAAAGGACATCCTGAATAGAAGCCTGGCGGGTAAAATCATTGTTTAGCAGTTTGTTCAATTTAATTTTCATCACGTCATTGGCCATTGGGCCTGAACATAGAACCTGTTCAAAGACCTTCATATTGATGCCGGCATGTTCGGCATAATTGACGGCTTCTACTAAGGAAGTTACGAGACCGATCAGATAGGTATTGACGGCTAATTTGGTGTGCATGGCATTCGGGACGGTGCCACAGTCAATGACGCTTTGGGCAACGGGGGCAATAAGTTTTGCGATCATATCTCTATGTGCATCCGGTCCGGCAATCATGGAAACCAGTTTTCCTTCCTGGGCTTGAACCTTGGAGCCTGAAACCGGGGCTTCCAGATAGCTGCCACCAGCCTTTTCGATATCTTCTTTGAGGCCTGAAGAATATCTGGGAAGGGTCGTCCCCATATGGACAATTACTTTTTTATCAACAAGTTGTTGGAAGGTATCAGACTCTCGTTTGAAAACATGATCCATAACATCCCCGTTGGCGAGCATGATGAGAATGATTTCACAGGAGGAAAAAACGGCTTCAGGTGACGGGGCAACACGGGCACCCATTTTTTGTAAATGATGGGATTTGTCTTGTGACCTGTTCCAAACAACAAGGTTGTTGCCAGCTTGTAGAAGATTTTCTGCCATCGGTTGACCCATGGTGCCTAAACCGATAAATCCTATCTCTTGATGCATAATGATTTTTTCTCTGCTGTTGTTGATCTTACATTTTAGACTAGCGAGAAATAATAATTTTGAATAACGAATAGTTTTTGAGTTTAACTTTCGAATTATTGAACTTATTGACTGGATGAATCTTGAGTTAAGATAGAATTATTGCGACATAAAATTGTTATTTGATTGATATTCCTCATTGTCGGTTAAAGACGCAAATTAATAACATATTCAACCTTGCATTAAGTACTTAATACATTATAGTCACCTAATGTAGTGAACATTTTGTTACTAAGGAAGAGAGCTGTCTTATGAAAAAAATTATCTTTGCAACATGTGCTGCAATTGTTGCCTTTGTCGGCATAACTTTAACGACGGATGCGCAAGCGGCTGAGAAAAACCCAGCAATCGTACACCGCCAAGGGACGTATGAAGTGGTCGCAGGCCACATGGGATCCTTGAAAGCGATCCTGTTTTTGGGTGGGGAAGGCGATATGGCTTACCATGCTGAAGCTATCAAAGCGGCATGGGAACATATGGGCAAAGCCTATCCGGCTGGATCAGATGTGGGTGAAACCCGTGCTAAGCCTGAAATCTGGCAGAATATGCCTGATTTTCAGGAAAAAGGTAAAGCCGCTTATGGCGCAACTGTGGAACTGGTCACAGCTGCACAATCAGGTGACAAAGGCGCAACCACAGAAGCCTTCAAAAAATTGGGCGGGGCGTGCAAAGCTTGTCATAAAGAATACCGTAAAAAATAAGTCGCTCTTGCACATTCATATATGATGTGTAGGCAGACTTATTTTATAAAAGATCGCCCCCTGTTTGAAAGAGCGGGGGGCATACTTGTTATAAGGAGAAAAGAATGAAAACCGTTGAAACATGGGACCTGCCTACGCGGGTATTTCATTGGCTGCTGGTGGCTCTCATTGCCAATGCTTATCTGACCTATGCTTTTGGCGATGTGAATATGACGTGGCATATGTGGAATGGCTATGCGATTTTGACGCTTTGTTTATACCGTATTCTTTGGGGGATATTCGGTTCCAGTACCGCACGCTTTACCAATTTCATTAAGGGACCGAAAGGTGTTTTGGATTATTTAAAAAGTGTCAAAAGTCCTCATCCGCAAAAGCATCTCGGCCATAATCCGCTAGGGGGATTGATGATTTTGGCATTATTGGCTTTGATGTTGGTGCAAGGTAGTATGGGTCTATTTACCAGTGATGAAATTTTGGTGGAAGGACCGTTGGTGTATCTTGTCTCCAGTGACTGGTCTTCGCTCGCAGGCACGTTGCATCGTCAAGGATATTGGATCATTTTGGGCTTTGTCGGTTTGCATGTGGCAGCGGCCTTTTTCTATCTTTTTGTAAAAAAAGAAAACCTGATTAGCGCCATGGTTACGGGGCGTAAGGATCGTTCCCTTGTTCCCGATCATGCAGCCTTGGAAAAAACACCGGCCTTCTTTGCGGTGGTTTTATTGGCGCTTTCTGCTGCAATCGTTTGGCTTGGTGTAAATATCTGGTAGATTGATCAACCCTCATTGATCGGAGACCACATGATGAAGCGTCTATTTCTGTCCCTTGTTCTTTTATCTGCGCAAGCCTTTCCCGCTTGGGCGCTGGATTTGAATCCATTGTCAGCCATTAAAGGCGCGGTTGAAGCGGCGGTGGAAGATCGCAGTTCACAAGATATTGCCAATGACCTAAGCATCAAAACAAAGATCACCGCTGAGGTCATCGATAAGATGGGCAGTGAAGTGATTTCTATCAATGCCGATGTTTATGAAGGTCAAGTCATGCTGACGGGTGCGGTTGATCATAAAGATATTAAAGAAAAAGCAGGCATGCTGACCAAAGGCATTAAGGGTGTCAAAAGACTTTTTAATGAGATCATGGTCATTAAGCCCATTGATAAAGACAAAGGCGCCGTTGAAAATTACGTCGATGATACGGTGATCGAAAGTAAGATCAATGCATTGTTACTGGATGGCGGCGGCGTCAATGTGACCAACTTCAGGTGGCGTAGTGTGGGCGGTCATGTGTTCTTGTTTGGTCGGGCGTTAAGCGCGGCTGAAAAAGACAAAGCCGCTGGTATTGTAGCAGGGATCAAAGGTGTCCGATCTTTGACAAACCGTGTGTTTGTGCGTGCTAAATCCTGAATATCAGTCGAGCTCAGTCTTCTTTCCTGTGAGGGTGGAACAAAAGGATGATTTGACCAGTTTGGTGATTAAACGGTTTTAGGTGAATCGCGGTTGGGTTCAACTTTTGTTGTCGGTTTTGCGGTTGTTTTCGTTTGTGTCGGGGCCGGGGCAGGCTTGGCTGGGGCTGGTTTTTGATTGTGGAGCCCTTGTGCAAAACCAGTGTCTGCTATTTCTTTTTTTACAGGTATGACAGCCATGTCTGGGGCGACGTGAGTCTCATTACCTTCTTCGCTTGTGTCAATTTCATCGCTTTCGTCCTCGTCTTCATAGGCAAGAGGCGGAGCTTCCCAATTGAGGTTGTAAACCTGTTGCGGTTCTTCAAACCCTTTTAAGGGGCAGAGGCCCAAGTCTTCAAAAGTATAGACAGGCTTTTCACCAAAAAGGTCTTTGAGATAATGGGAAATGGAAATGCGATCACTTGAGGTCATGTCGCAAATACGGGCAGCCAACTGGACAGATTTCCCAAACAGGTCATTGTTCTTTTTAATAGGTTCACCGCTATTGAGCCCAATGCGTACATGCAAAGGAAATTCTGGTCCGCTTCGGTTGTTACCTTGGACACGTTTTTGGATTTCAATGGCAGCCTGCAAGGCAAGGTTCGGCTTTTTGAAAGAAGCCATGATGCCATCACCAAGATGCTTGATTTCAGTGCCTTCAAAATTGGTCAGGGCTGTGCGCACGATCATGTCATGGGCTTTTAATACTTCTTGGGCTGCATAATCACCATGCTTGGTCGTTAGATCGGTTGAACCAACCATATCGGTAAACATGATGACCAGCATATTGGGGTTGAAGTTTTGTTCTTCTTCAGACTTCCAATTGATCCAATCTTCGATGGTTTCACGGATGTAAAGCGGCGCGGCCTGATCTCCGTCACTATAACGAACGGCAATATCCCCACTGCGGTTAAAGAGTTCTGCATGGCGGGGGTCTTCCAGATATTTTTCATATTCCAGAGCAAAGCGGTCAGCCTGTACGCTACTGGCCCCGAGCATTTCTAAAATGCGGCGCAGAATATTGTCGGTTTCATCCTCACTCAGATCATGTTCATTACACAGACGAACAACGGCCCCACTCATAAAAAGGTTAAGGCCAAAACGGTTGAGGGTTTGTATATTGGATTCACCGCCTTTTAACGCCCCCATGCAGACACCCAAAAAGTTGATCAAAAACATTTTTTGGTTCTGAGCTTCTTCTGAAAATGCTATTTCGTCTTCTTCTTCAACAATTTCGACACTCATATTGCCATCAAGGAACGTGAATTCCGTTTCCTCAGGGGGGCTGGTTTCAACAACGGGCATTTTGTCGATGGCTTCGGCCGCTTTTTCCATTTCTTTGGAAATTTTTGATTTTTTGACGACAGGCGTCTTTTTGGGCTTTTTGTGAAACGGATTCAGGTTAAAGCGCGCCGTATAGTAACTGATTGATGACAGTGTCGCGATCAAGAAGACCGTTACAAACATGCCGATATACATACCTTTTTGGATGTTGGGGGCGAGGGTTACATCAAAAGCATGCATCAACAACGCCAATAACCCGGCGGCAGCACCGCCAGAGCCGAAACCAATGACCGTAATGGCGGAAATGATGGCCAAAAACATGCTTACATTAACATTGGCTTTGGGCTTTTCAACCGGATCGAAAGGGTCAATGTAATCATCAAAATCATAATCCGTGATATCGTCCCGTTGATAGCCAACGCGATCACCGGACGCCCAGTTTGTACCGGATCGTGTATTGAGCTTCGGGCTCTTTTTCTGGCCCGGCTCAATGCCATTTCGATAGACAAAGACTTCAGAATGACGCCCCGTTGTTGGGTTGTAGTCTTCCATGATAACGCGCACGGGAATGGCGTTGCGTTCCTTGCTAAGTTCTTTTGCTTCACGAATGGCAACCGCGCGTTCATGAAAAGGATAACGCGCATGCACCTGCCATCGATCATGATGGTAGACTTGTACTTCGTATGACTGGTTATCGTTCGTGCCCATTAGGTCAACCTTTCGCGTTGGGTACAGGATGACTTAAGATTTCACCTTTGAAAAGGGCTACATGGTTTGTAAAAGAAAAAAAACACTTAATTGAACAGAGCGTCGATATCATTTTGATCCATAACGGCTTCATCTTGTTGTTCTTCAAGTCCGCTTAAGTCGGCCGTGCCATGGACAATAGCGCTTAATCTTTCCGTTAGGCGATGGATACCTTGTGCCGATTCGCTAATTTGAAAGCGCAAATAGTCCATATCACCTGTGGCAATGGCTTCTTCTGCAACGGCGACGGCATTAAAAATAGCGGTGTCAACCTGAGAGATAGTCTCTTCAAACGCTTTTTTATGCAAAGGGTCAACGTGATCATAGGCTTCTATCGCCAGATCTTTATCAGCAATTGTACTATCGCGAAAATGATCTTTATAGGGCTTGGGCTGCCATTCTTTCACCATATCAAGGCAATCAGGCATGTCTGGTAACATATCAATCATCATAACCACTTCATTGAAATGGTTCAGATAATCCGTCGCCAGTAATGTCTTTTCGTTGATATTTGTTCCCCTGACCTTTTCTTGGTAGGTCGCAAATTCGGGGCTGGGGCCCTCGCTCACGTTTTTTCCTCTCGGTATAAATTATTTTGTTATAAGTTTATTACACTCAGTGCATTACAAATACAAAAAGATAATACATTCTGAACGTGGAAAAGCAAAAACTCCAAGAAAAAATGAACGAATGCTTGAGAATATGCTCAGAATTTTGCATTCTCCCGCACCAAATCGAATTTAATGGATAAAAAACAATGACCAACGATAAACGAGTTTATCTTTATGATAGTACCCTGCGTGATGGC
>JABXIC010000128.1 GCA_013373265.1 Methylocystaceae bacterium
GACCACGTCGTCGATTTTCAGTTTATCAAGCAGCGGTACAACAAAGACCACCAACACACCACCAACGGCACCGATCAAGAAGGCAGACGCCAACGTCGGTGTATCCGGACCGGCCGTGATGGAAACAAGACCACCGATTGCGCCGTTTAAAGACATGGACAGATCAACTTTCTTGTAGATCAATTGCGTCAGGATTGCCGCAGCCAGAATACCGCCGACAGCGCCCATGTTGGTGTTGATAAAGATGTTAGAAACAGCGATGGCATCAGCGGCTGAACCCAGCGCCAATTGTGAGCCACCGTTAAAGCCAAACCAGCCGAGCCACAGGATAAATGTCCCCAAAGTCGCCAACGGCAAATTTGCACCGGGGATCGGCACCACACGGCCTTCTGCATCAAATTTACCTTTACGCGCCCCAAGGATGATCGCCCCTGTCAAAGCAGCCCAGCCGCCCACAGAGTGTACAAGCGTTGAACCGGCGAAATCGGCAAAGCCCATTTCAGACAACCAGCCGCCGCCCCACTGCCAAGAGCCGGTGATCGGATAGATGATACCAGACAAGACAACAACAAAAGCAAGGAAAGGCCACAGTTTAATACGTTCTGCCACGGTGCCGGACACAACAGAAGACGCTGTTGCCACAAATACCATTTGGAAGAACCAATCAGACGAAGATGCATAACCACCAGAATAGTCACCGCCCAAAGCAGCCGTATCATCCGGGCTCCAGATGGCAAAAGACCCCATAAAGCCGCCATCAACGCCTGAATACATCAGGTTATAGCCCACGATATAAAACATAAAGCCCGCAACCGCATAAAGAACCACGTTTTTCAAACAGATGGTGGCGGTGTTTTTAGAACGGACCAGACCGGATTCCAACATGGCGAAACCAGCCGCCATAAACATAACCAGAAACCCGGTAACCAAGAATAAAAAGGTATTCAGAATAAATTGTGTTTCAGTTGTCGGCGCATCTTCAGCCAACGCTGGTTCGATCAGCGCCACAAGGCCAAGTGCTGCCATGAGCGAAATTTTGGAAAGGTTTTTCCACGCAATCATGTTTTGTACTCCCTTAAAGCGCTTCATCATCAGACTCGCCCGTACGGATACGAACAGCTTTTGAAACGTCATAAACAAAAATCTTACCGTCACCAATGCGTCCGGTTTCAGCAGCACTGCGGATCGTTTCCACAACGCTTTCAACCATATCGTCACTGGTCACCAGTTCGAGTTTAACTTTGGGCAGGAAGTTCACCACATATTCAGCACCACGATAAATTTCCGTTTGACCTTTTTGACGTCCGAAACCTTTAACTTCGGATACGGTCAAACCGTGTACGCCGAGTTGCGTGAGGGCTTCACGCACATCATCAAGCTTAAAGGGCTTGAGTACGGCCATTACCATTTTCATTTCACACTCTCCTAAATTGGATCGCCTATAAAAACACAGGCGTTTTTTTGAATTTTAAAAATTGATTCAAAAATAAAAGCTCTTCGCTTCTAGACACTCCCATTACAAGTCTTGTGCCAAGTCATGATTTTTACCGTTTTCTCTTTGATTCCAAGCTTTTGGAAGGAAATAAGGCACAACAAATTAACAGCACTCCTCAGTCAGTGCACAAATTTTAAGCATTTTATTGATTTTGATTAATTGTTAGCCTGAATAAGTCTTAATCAAACGACTTAAATTCTAACGCGACAAATTTTTTGTCTTCTTCTGATGTGGCTTCCACCGATTCTGCTGCAGGTTCCACCCAACCATCAAAGCGATAGGCCGCAACAGGTGGAGTATCATCTTGATCAGGCGTTTCATCTTCCATCAAAATAGGCGTTAGGTCGTAAGTTTCACGTGTTTTTATTTTTTCAAACAAAAGCGTATCCAAATAGATTCCGTCATCTTGATAGGCATGCATCTCTAATTTCGGTTGGGGCGGCTCTTCCGTGTCACTGTCTGTCTGAATCGTCAGATAAAGACGCAGTGCTTGTGCTGGCGTTTCATCAACTTCCTGCATCACCTGAAAAGATTCCCGTATATAAAGTGCACATTCCAAGGCACGTTTCACGTCCTCAAAACATAACAGCAGACCTTCTTCAAAGACATGATGGCTTTCAGGATTAAAAGTAGCAACACGTGGTAACCAGTCTTCTACCTGAAATGGTCCCCCGTCTTGTGAAGGTAAAAATTGAACATTCAAAACATATCGCGTCAGGTCAATTTCTTCCGCTTCATTCTGCGCAGCCATCCAAATGCGCAGCGCCGGCACAATCGCGCCCGCCACATTCTTGCTACCGCTTTGTAACTGCTGGGCTGACATCATACCTTCTTCAATCAGGTTAGCATCTGCCGGAATATCCAAATGTTTGTAAAATTCCAAAACAAACCGTTCCAGTGCTTCACCCTTGCGTCCCAACGTCCAGAAAACTTCCCGGTACAATTCCTTGAACTGTTTGTCTTCAAGGTCAAACAGTTCTGTCAACTTATCAATCGCCCCTAAAATATAAAGCGATAAGCCAAAATGGTGGCGTTCATCCAGTTCCATTTTTTCAAGTTGCATTTGGGCAAGACAGTCACTGAGATGAGTTGCCATCATCACTTTTAAAGCGGACAGTCCCGGCTTTTTCGCCACAGGCATAGGCACTTCAATCGGTTCAGGAATCTCTCTCACCGGTGTGGAAACCGGTGTTTCAAAAATAGAACCGGATGGTTTTTCTTCGCCATGGGATTTAATCGGCATTTTCGCAATTGCAGCGGCTGCATTTTTCATCTGAAAACGAATACGCCTATCCATAAAAAGCCCGTTTTTCAAAGCATCCGCCAAAAAACGCTTTTTCTTTTCCTCTTGTTTTTTCTGGCGCTGATGACGCGGCTTATAGCTATAACGCTCATAAAAAAAACGATAGGCCCATAAACAAGCGATCACACCCGCCAATGAAAAAGTAGCCACCCCTGCCGCATATTCCACATCGGCGGCATAGCGCAAACTAAAGCTCTGGCGCACAAGATAGAGCACGCCCAAGGCAAAAGACCCGGCAAAAACGCCAATCACTAAAATATTGAACAAAGACCCCAGATATTCTCCAAAGGTCAAAGAAATGCGATTGTCCTGATTATACTCTGCTTTGGCTTTATCAAGGAGTTTTCGGCGGGTCTGAACTTTATTGCGATAGATGACCGCGCGGGTATGAACATCGCTCACCGGATTGTAATTTTCAAAAATAACCCGAATGGCAAGATTGATGTTCTTTGCCGTTAACCGTTTGGCCTCACGAATGGCTTCTCTGCGTTCATGCACCATGAACGAGCTTCTGCTTTCCCAATTCTGGTTCACAAAGGCCTGAACATCATATTTTTGGGCATTATCCGCCATCTTAACTCTTACGCTTTCACAGGTTTGTGACTCTTAATAAGAGTTATTCTAAGCTAAAAAGTCAAAGAACGGTGTAATATCCGTCACAGTTGCATGAAAAATAGTAGAATTAAACCGTTTGAAGCTGTGCGAAATGTTCCAGCATATGGACTTCTTTCTCCTCTTCACTGGCGCTCATGCGACATAATACGTCAATATATCGACCATGATGCACAATCTCACGGGTAATCATGTCTGCTGAACGCGCTTCACCGTAATAAAGACTGATGCTGAAAATCGTTTCGTCAATCTGATAGGAAATTTCCACCACATAGACAATCCCGGCCAAGGGCGCACTGGCAGGCATGAATTTGAAACATGTATCAATTGTGTCAAACTGAATGTCGAAATTGTCGAATGTGCTACAGAGGGCATTGGCACGCTGATAGACCTCTTCAAAGAAAGCCGGTTCCAGTTCCCCATGGCCCGCTTTTGCCACCTGAACAAAGGGTTCATCCCATGCATGGGCAAAAACCTGCGCCAAGTGAAGTTCGCATTCGTGCATTTCGGTTGTCATTTCTTATTCCTTTTAAAGGGGCTGCTGACAAAATTGATGCATTTTCCGTGCCTCCTTTTTCCTAGACAAAATCTCCCAATAGGCTACATAAAAAGGGCGTGAATAGAAATGAGGATGGTCATGACAAAACATCTCGATACCGACGTTCTGATTGTTGGCGGCGGCCTTGTTGGCGGTCTCAGCGCCTGCGCTTTGGCCCGTGGCGGTGTAAATGTGGTTGTCGTGGATGCGGATGACCCGGACACCTTGCTCAATGCTGCCTATGACGGACGCTGTTCTGCCATTGCCCGCTCTGTCTATAACGCCTTTGTCAGCCTCGGCCTGTGGGAACATATGGAAGCGGAAGCCGGAATCATTGAAGATATCCGCGTTACCGATGGCGCCTCGCCGCTGTTTTTACACTTTGATTCCATTGATCTGGTCGGTGTGCCCTTTGGCTATATGCTGGAAAACCGCACAATACGCAAAGCCTTGCTCAAGATTATCCCTGAACTGGATCACGCAACCTATCTGGCCCCCATGAAAGTTTCCTCACTGGAGCGCACCCCCAATGAAGTCAACGCCACCTTAAGCGATGGCACCACCGTTAAAGCCAAACTGGTCTTGGGCTGTGATGGACGCGGTTCTTGGGTACGCCGTTCGGCCAACATCGACATCACCAAATGGTCTTATGATCAAACCGCCATTGTCTGCACGGTAGAAACAGAAAAGTCCCACCAGAATGTGGCGCAAGAACATTTCCTGCCCAACGGTCCTTTCGCAATTTTGCCCATGCCGGACAAACGCAGTTCCATCGTCTGGACGGAAAGCAGCCGCAACGCACCGATCCTGGTCGGGTTAAACGAAGAAGATTTTCTGGCGGAACTGAAAGAACGTTTTGGTGACTATCTGGGGGAGGTCAAAGTCGTTGGACCCCGCTGGTCCTATCCCTTGACCCTCCAATTTGCCAAACGATCCATTGATCAGCGCCTCGCCCTTGTCGGTGATGCCTCCCACGGGATGCATCCGGTGGCGGGGCAAGGCTTCAACATGGGTGCGCGCGATGCCTGTGCCATTGCTGAACTGATTATCGAGGCCAAAAAACTCGGCCTAGACGTCGGCACCGGGCGCGTACTAGAAGATTACGACCGCTGGCGCCATTTTGATAATCACCTGATGCTGGCCTCAACGGATGCCATTGTTAAACTGTTTTCCAACACAGTTGCGCCCGTGCGCTTTGCACGCGATGTCGGCCTTGCCATCGTTGATAAACTGCCTTTTGCCAAAAAATTCTTCACCCGTTCCGCCATGGGTTTGGTTGGGGAATTACCGGAAATGATGAAAGAAAGAGAGGCGTCATAATGTGCGGGATTGCCGGACTGATTGACCTGAAAGCCTCTACCCCAAACGACCAACTGCATCACCTGACCAAAAACATGACCGACACCCTGCTCCATCGTGGCCCCGATGGCGGGGATGTCTGGATTGATGCTGAAGCAGGTGTCGGGTTGGGCCATCGCCGCCTTGCCATCATTGACCTCACAGAAGCCGGACACCAGCCCATGGCCTCTAGCGATGGGCGCTTTATCATGGTTTATAACGGTGAAGTCTATAACGCAGAAGATTTGCGCCCCGAACTTGTCGCCAAAAACTATCAATTCAATGGTCATTCTGATAGCGAAATTATTGTAAATGGCTTTTGTGAATGGGGTGTTAAAGCCACCATTGAAAAACTGATCGGCATGTTTGCCATTGCCCTTTGGGATCGCAAAGAAAAAACCTTTTACTTGATCCGTGACCGCTTGGGCATCAAGCCGCTTTATTGGTGCAAAACAAAAAACAGTTTACTGTTTGGATCAGAACTCAAAGCCCTTTATATCCACCCTGATTGCCCGAAAGAAATCAATCGCGGTGCCATCGCCGCATACTTGCGCCACAATTGTATCCCGGCCCCGCATACCATCATGACCGGCATTCAAAAACTGATGCCGGGCCATATCCTGACCTGCAACGGCGATGGTCAACAAACCCTTGAAGCTTTTTGGTCTTTGCAAGATGTGGTTAAAAACTCGATCCCTTTTGACGGCACAGAAGCCGATGCGGTCGATCAACTGGAAATCCTGCTCAAAGATGCGGTCAAACGGCGTATGGTCTCTGATGTGCCGCTCGGGACTTTTTTGTCCGGTGGGATTGATAGCTCCACCGTGGCTGCCCTCATGCAAGCCCAATCACAAAACAAGGTGAAGACTTTTTCCATCGGCTTTGAAGAAGAAGGCTATAACGAAGCCAAACATGCCGCCGCTGTGGCCCAGCATCTTGGCACTGATCACACTGAACTTTACGTCACCCCCAGCCAGACCCGCGATGTTATCCCGAAACTGGCCGATTATTATGACGAACCTTTTTCTGACAGCTCCCAAATACCGACCTATCTGGTGTCACAAATGACACGCAACCATGTCACGGTTGCCCTCTCCGGTGATGGCGGGGATGAACTGTTTGGCGGCTATACACGTTATCTAACCGCTGCAAAATACGGCAAAACCCTTTTCAGCTTGCCCTTGGTCGTGCGCAAACTGGGCGCAGGGGTCTTACACAGCCTGTCGCCGGACCAATGGGACTCTATATTAAAGATCATCCCAGACTCAAAAAAGCCTGCCCATGTGGGTAATAAATTGCACAAACTCGCCAATGTAATGGGCCAAAGTCCTGATGACTATTACCGCACACTGGTCAGCCAATGGCCGGACCCTGAAAATGTCGTCAAAAACAGCACGGAACCCAAAGGGCTGATTTGGGATGAAAGGGTTAAATCCCTGGTACCTGATTTCGTTTCACGTATGCAATATCTCGATACACTGACCTATATGCCCGACGATATCCTGACCAAAGTGGACCGGGCCTCCATGGCAGTATCCTTGGAAGCACGCGTGCCCTTGATTGACCACCGCGTGGTGGAATTTGCCTGGTCTTTGCCCCAATCCATGAAGATCAAAGACGGGCAGGGCAAATGGGCCTTACGCCAAGTGCTCTACCGCCACGTCCCGCAAGAACTCATCGATCGCCCGAAAATGGGCTTTGGCGTACCGATAGATGCATGGCTGCGCGGCCCGCTAAAAGAGTGGGCGCATAATCTGCTCTTCCAAAACGGCGATATTTTTGACACCGCATCCATCCAGCAAAAATGGAACGAACATCAATCCGGCAGCCACAACTGGCAATATCACATGTGGGATATTTTAATGTTTAATGCCTGGTATAAACGATGGATGTAACCCGGCTCTCAGCTTCTTCTTTAAAGCATTGGCCAGTTTGGGACGGCGTGTGAGCCCGTTTATTAATGAACGCCCGAACCCGTCACTCTGGCGCAGGCCAGAGTCTATTTTGACCATAGATACTGGCCTGCGCCAGTATGACGGGAAGAACGAGGTTATCTCTGTCGTACTACCCGCGCTTTAAATATGTCACTTTATCCATATCGATGGCTTCAACACTAATGGCCACATCATCACTGACAAGGGCGGCGATTTTATCGAACAGACGTTGGTTCATGTCTTGTTTTTGCGTATCTGTGCGTCCTTCAAACAGTTTGGCATCCACATGCACAAACGGTGTGTCGCCACCACCGGTGACAAAATGTTCAACGGGCAGGGCACGGCTTTTGATGGCTTTTGCTTCAAACAAACCTGATTCTTCAGCACCCTTCCAGACATCCTGACAAAGTTTTTGAATATCAACGTCTTTTTCAATTTGTTTCGAATAAGAAATAACTAAATGCGGCATGGTACTTACTCCTGTGAGCGCGAAGCTTTTTCATCAAGGCCGGATATGCCTTCACGCCGGGCAAGTTCCGTCCAAATTTCTTCCGGCTTGACGCCCATTTCTGCCCATAAGACCATCAAATGATAGAATAAATCGGCACTTTCACTGACCAGTTTGTCATTGCCTTCTGCCAAAGCGGCAATCACACATTCCACGCCTTCTTCACCCACTTTTTGCGCGATTTTGTTTCGCCCTTTGGAAAAAAGCTTAGCGGTGTAAGACGCGCTCGGGTCTGCGCCTTTGCGCGACGCGATGGTTTCAAACAGTTTATCGAGAACGGTTGCGTCCATGATCAATCCAATCTTACCGGCAGGCCGGCTTTTGCCATATGTTCTTTGGTTTCACGAATGGTATAGGTGCCAAAATGGAAGATAGAGGCTGCCAAAACCGCACTGGCATGGCCCTTGGTCACGCCTTCCACCATATGATCCAGATTACCCACACCGCCAGAGGCGATGACCGGCACGCTGACTGCATCAGAAACCGCGCGCGTCAGCTCCAGATTAAAGCCGATCTTCGTACCGTCGCGATCCATAGATGTCAGCAGGATTTCACCAGCGCCGTATTCGACCATCTTTTTCGCCCATTCCACCGCATCAATGCCTGTGGGTTTGCGCCCGCCATGGGTGAAAATTTCAAACTTATCCGGCCCGACCGACTTGGCATCAATGGCAACCACAATACATTGGCTGCCAAATTTCTCTGCGGCTTCTTTAACAAATTCAGGTCGTTTAACAGCGGCTGAATTGATCGACACTTTATCGGCACCCGCCAACAACAGCTTGCGAATATCTTCAATTTCGCGCACGCCACCGCCGACGGTCAGTGGCATAAAACATTGTTCAGCTGTTCGGCGCACTACATCATAGATGGTGTCACGGTTTTCATGGGTGGCAGTAATATCCAGGAAGGTCAATTCATCCGCGCCCGCTGCGTCATAGACTTTGGCTTGTTCAACCGGATCACCTGCATCGATCAGATCAACAAAGTTCACCCCTTTGACCACGCGCCC
>JABXIC010000052.1 GCA_013373265.1 Methylocystaceae bacterium
CACCGGCCTTGGCCAAGGCCGGTGATGGGAACATAATAACAAAACTGAGATACAGAAGGGTCAGGACTCATTGATTGCCTGAAGGTCAAGAAGAGGTAAGGTATTATGAAATCTAAAGTGGCGGTGTTGGCGGGAGGCTTGCGTTTGTTTTTTTCATGTGTGAAATGCTGTTCTTCTTTATAAAATGTAAGAAACCCCTTTCTCTCTGTGTCTGGTCTTGTTAAGCATGAAGGTATGCTCATGTGTAAGGCAGGTCTTAATCGCTTGTTTGCCTAAAAACGAATTTTTGAGTTCAAGAAAGGATATTTTTTGTTTTCCATCATTACCCAACTGTATCCGCTCTTTTTAAGTAGTTTCTGTATTATGCTGGGGTTTGGGCTCATCGGATTGTTGATGCCGGTGCGTTTGGCTTATGAAGGGGTCGAACTTGATGTAATCGGTTTGATCTTGGCCATGTATGCTGCAGGGCTGTTGGTGGGTGGTACCTATAGCCGGATGCTGTTGGGGCGCGTTGGACATATTCGTATTTTTGCAGCTTGCTCTGCCCTGACGGGGTTGAGTATTTTGATCTGTAGTCTCACCATGAATGAATGGGTGTGGGCGCTGATGCGTTTTGTGATGGGGGTAAGCTCGGCTTGTTCTTACGCAGTTATTGATGGTTGGCTTGGGGACGCGGCAGATAACAAAACGCGCGGTAAAATCCTTGCCACCAGCCAAATTGTAATTACGCTGGCGTTGTTTAGTAGCCAATTTTTGCTGAATATTGCCCCTGTTTCTCAGCAAACTTTATTCATTCTATCCGGCATTATCTTATCTTTATCTCTCTTGCCCGTGGTGATGAGCCACAGGCCAGGTCCTGTCATTACTGATATGGTGGCAATGAGTTACCGCCAGCTCATGACCGCGTCTCCCCTTGGGGTGGCGTGCGCGTTATTTAGTGGCATTCTCTATGGCGGATTGATGAATATGCTGCCGATCTTTGCGGGCAGTTATGGGATTGATGGGTTTAACCTGTCGCTTTACATGGCAATGGCTTTGTTGGGGTCATTCTTGCTGCAATTTCCGGTGGGGGTGTTGTCTGACAGGTTTGACCGACGTAAAATCCTGCTGACTTTGTTGGGTGTTAATGTGGCCTCGTCCTTGCTGACGCCGATCTTGGCCAGTAGTGATTTGTTCTATCCTTTGATGGCATCAACGGCGGTGACAGCGGGTATCATTTGCTGTTTGTATCCCATGAGTATTGCTGAAGCTTTTGGTCGGGTGCGTCGTGAAGAAATGGCGGCGGCCATGTCCGGTATCTTAGGGATTTACGCCATCGGCTGTATGGTTGGCCCTTTTACGGCTGCATTTCTGATGGGGCGGATGGGCAGTGATGTTTTATTTTATTATCTGGCCGGTAGTGAAATTTTGTTGATGGTGTTTGTGGCCTATCGCATGACGGTCCGCGCGCCGTTGTCGCATGAGGATCAGGAAGATTATATCCCGCAACAGGCTGCCATGGCGACCGGGTCTTACGAACTTGATCCACGTACTCAATATAGTATGACAGAAGGTGGGCGCAGTCTGGAGGCTAAGGTTGCCATCACCATGGCCCAAAGTAATCCGGCTGGTGCGGTCAATATGGTAAAAAGAATTGTTCAATCTTCACCAGAAATGGCGGAAGAACTTTATGCCGCCTTGGCTGAAATTGACGAAATTGATATTACTCGTCTTTATGATGCCATCACCAAGGCCGCGCCGGAATTGAATTTCAGTATTGCAGAAGTGTTGGCCAGCAGTTCGGATGAAGCAACGGCGGAGTTTGTGGACTGGATTACCGAAAACCAACCGGAAAAACTGACCCGGATTTTGAACGAGTTGGCAGAAAATATGAATGCCGGTCCATCCATCGATGTGGTGGATGTGGTGAATGAAGATGTGGATGAATATCAGCAGAATGCAACCGAGCTGGTGACATACTTTGTCGAAAACCACCCGGAACAAGCCGAAGCCATTGCTGAAGCTGTGATCGAAACGGTCCCGGATGTGGCTGAGGAAGTGGAAGAAATTCTACAAGAGGCCGATGACTTGCCTTCATAATCTGTGATATTTATCTTGTGTATGCTATAAATTCATAGTTGAATAATTTGCCTGAGAAATTTAGGGGGATGTACATGAGTGTTTCAGAGGCAGTTGGTTGTGGCGGACAGTGCGATGATATGGCTCAGTTCTCTATTACAATGTCGTTTCAACCTGTCGTAGATGTTATCAAACAAGAAATTTACGCTTATGAGGCGTTGGTTAGAGGGCTCAACGGTGAAGGGGCTGGCCAAGTCCTTGCCCGTGTGACAAATGATAATATGTATGCCTTTGATCAGGCCTGTCGGGTTAAAGCCATTGAATTGGCTGCACATCTTGGTTTGAAAAAAAGGTTGAATATCAACTTTATGCCTAATGCGGTCTATCACCCGACAGCATGCTTGCAAAAAACGCTGGCGGCGGCAAAAGAAAATAAGTTTCCGACTGATTTGATTACTTTTGAGTTTACTGAAAATGAACAAATAGCTGATCGTGCCCACATCAAAAATATTATCCTGACCTATCATGATAATGGCTTTGTCACGGCCATTGATGATTTTGGTGCCGGCTTTGCGGGCTTGTCGTTGTTGGCCGATTTTCAAACGGATATCATTAAAGTTGATCGAGAACTGATTATCAATATTGACCAAAACCTTGCCCGCCAAGCTATTCTTGTCGGCATTTTAAAAATGGCGCAGATGATGGGGTTAAAAGTTGTTTGTGAAGGTGTTGAAACGCCAGAGGAATATAAATTTCTTAAAGAAAATGGCGTCCAATTTATGCAAGGCTATCTCTTCGCCAAGCCTGCGTTTGAACGTTTGGTGTTAGATAGCGAAATTAATTGGCCCTGAGACAAAGTGTCCTAACACTGCCTCCTCTTTATCAGCCCAGCCTGTTGATGATATAGTCCTCTTTGAAAACAAAAAAAATCAGGGAGGCAGTCATGCCGCATATAGGGAACTTACTGGAACGTCATGCGACTTACCGAGCAAACCATACGGCGGTGGTCTTTGAAGATCACCGTCTAAGCTATCGCGATTTTAATCAGCGTGTTAACCGCTTGGGCCATGCTTTACAAGCCGATGGGTTGGGTAAAGGTGGTAAGGTGGCAAGTGTGTTGCCGAACGCGCTTGAATTGCTGGATTTCTATTGGGCCTGTGCGGCAATAGGGGCGGTGATGGTCCCGCTGAGCCCTTTGTTGCAACCTGCTGGATTGGTCAAATTGTTGGTGCGCGCAGGTGTGAAAACCGTGGTGACGTGTCAGGCCTATCTTGATGTGGTGCTGGAGGCAGCAAAAGATACAGATTTAAAGCGTTTGATCGTAATCGATGGGACGCCTAAAGGCGGTGCGATGCTTTATAATGATTTTGTGTCGGGGCATCCTGATCATGCGATTACAAATGTGGTGATTGGTGATGATGATCTTTACAATATCATATATTCCAGTGGTACAACGGGGGAACCCAAGGGCATTCAACATACGCATTTTATCCGCTCGATGTATTGTACGCTTTTTTCACAGGCCTTTCGCTTTACACCGGAATCTGTGACGTTGCATACAGGTGCAATTATTTTTAACGGGGCGTTCGTGCCACTGATGCCGACTTTTTATAATGGCGGCACTTATATCATGCATAAGGCTTTTCATATTGGTGATGTGGTGGACACCATTGAACGTGAAAAAGTTACCCATATTATGATGGTCCCTGCGCAAATTCAGGCGTTACTCGATTATCCCGATGTCCAAACGGAGAAACTGAAAAGTCTTGAAATGATTATGTCAGTGGGCGCGCCTTTACCCGTTCAACATAAAGAAGCGTTGGATCGGTTAATTCCGGGGCGGTTTTATGAAATGTATGGTTTGACTGAAGGGTTTGTCACCATCTTGGATAAAATGGATTTTCGCAAAAAATCCGGTTCTGTCGGGTCTTGCCCGCCATTTTTTGACATTCGCATCTGTGATGAAAAGGGTAACGATTTACCTGTGGGAGAAGTTGGCGAAATTGTCGGGCGTTCTCCCATCATGACGCCGGGATATTATAATATGGATGAACTTACGGCCCAGACCATTAAGGATGGTTGGTTGTTTACGGGGGATTTGGGTTATCTGGATGAAGACCGCTATCTTTATTTGGTGGATCGCAAAAAAGATATGATCATTTCCGGTGGGGTGAATGTCTACCCCAAAGATATCGAAGAAGTTGTTGCCCGTCACGAGGCGGTATCGGAAGTTGCTGTCTTTGGTGTGGCGGATGATAAATGGGGAGAAACCCCCGTTTGTGCAGTCATTTTGAAGAGAAGAAAACAAATCAGTACTGATGATTTGAAAGGCTGGATTAATGAAAATGTCGAGGCCAAGTTTCAGCGCGTGAAAGAAGTACGGATCATGGAAGACTTCCCCCGTTCTGTGGCGGGTAAGACCTTGAAACGCGAGATGCGTGATCAGTGGGGAAAAAAGTAAGGTCAGGTGGTCTGTAAGCCGGGTTCTGTCCCCCTGTAAAACAGGATAGATGGCTATTCGTCTGGGACGTTTGTTGCCAAACGCCTCACGCGACACACCCGAACGGTAGCTTGAATATGCGCTTGCAGCCCGTTAAATCTGCCGTCCGTTCCTATTCGGTCTTGCTTCCGGTGGGGTTTACCATGCCCGACGTGTTGCCAAATCGGCGGTGCGCTCTTACCGCACCCTTTCACCCTTGCCATCAAAAAAGTGATGGCGGTTTGCTTTCTGTGGCACTTTCCCTAAGGTTTCCCTCGCCGGACGTTATCCGGCACCGTATATCCATGAAGCCCGGACTTTCCTCCCTTAATTCGTTACCAAAGAAAGGGCAGCCATCCAACCACCTGACAAAGTTGACTTAAGGTGCTTCTTTGATCAGGTCAAGCAAAAGATGCTGGTTCAAAATGACGGCGATAGGCCGTCATGGTAGCGTCGGGATCACTGATGTCATAACCATAGTCTTGCAGTGTCGTTTGATTGGCTTTTGTCGGGAAAGGCCATAGGCCGATTTTGTTTTGAGCCAGACGTTGCCAGGGGAAAAGTTCTCCGGGGTCGGTTTTGCGCGTTGGGGCCACATCACTATGGCCCACCACATTGCGTGGTTCAATCGGATGACGGCTTAAAATATCTTGGCAAAGTGTAATGACGCTTTGAATTTGCACTTCAGGAAAAGGCCGGTATCCCCAATCATGACCGGGATTGACGATTTCGACCCCGATCGAACGTGCATTAATGTTGGTGTGTGCACGCCAATGACTGACACCGGCATGCCATGCACGTTTATTTTCTTCGACCAGTTGAAAGATGCGCCCGTCTTCTTCGATGAGATAATGGGCGCTGACTTTCGCCTCTGGATCGCACAGCCGCTCCAAGGCTTCTTGTCCGGTTTGCATACCCGTGTAATGCAAGACCAGCATATCAATGGGCGTTTGAGGGGGGCGATCATCAAAATTGGGTGAAGGGTGATTAATCATTTACGTAAATCCCGTGATGGTAATGCACATCCCATGGCGGAATCGGGGTTAGCTTTTCTAAAAGAAAGTCGATAAAAACCCGCACCTTTGGGGGAACGTAACGGGTCGGAGGATAGACGGCCCATAAGAAGGCGCCGGTTGGTGGTGTATATTCTGTCAAAATCGGCACCAATTCACCGCGTTGTAAGCGGTCACTGACCAGATAGGTTGCTAAACGGGTGACCCCCAGTCCGCTTAAGGCGGCATAATAATGTGCCTCGCCATTGTTGCTGACAAAACTTCCTTTGACGGTCACCGTCTTATGACCGGGGCAGTTGTTAAATTCCCAGGCATTTAGTTTTAGGGGTTGGTTATAGGTTGTGCAGTTGTGATCCAGCAGAGATTCCGGCGTTTGGGGTTCTCCGTGTTTTTCCAGATAGGATGGGGCAGCAATGACAAGACGGCTGATGGGACATAATTTGCGGGCGATTAAGGATGAATCGGTCAGTTCACCCACGCGCAAGGCCACATCTTCACCATTTTCGATCAGATCCACGCTTATGTCAGTGAGGTTCATTTCGACTTTAATGTCTGGATAGCGTGTTTGAAAGTCGGTCATTAAAGGTGCGATTTGGCGTGCCCCCATTACAACAGGGGCATTGATGCGCAACAGACCTCGGGGTGTATCGCGCATACCGCCCACTTCGCTTTCAGCTTCTTCGATTTCACTGAGAATACGCAAGCTGTGGTCAAAATAACGTGCACCGGCTTCTGTCAGCTTTAATTGGCGGGTCGTGCGGTTAAGGAGGCGAACGCCGAGGCGGTCTTCCAAGGCGCCGATTTGCTTGCTGATGGCAGAAGGGGTCAAGTTTAAAAGGCGTGCAGCACTTGAGAAGCTACCTTCTTTGACAGCTTGCGCAAATATTTGCATCTGGCTTTCTTTACCCAATGGTCGTCCTCACTTGTGCCTAAAATTCATAAGTGGTGTTCCAAAATAACATATTATCATTTCTCAAGAAAAGAAATATAGTCTTTTCAAGAATAAGAACAAAAATGAATTTAGGAGAAGACCTATGAAAGAATACATGATGCTTGAAGCAAAGCCTCTTACACAAGCTGAAATTGCCAACGCGATCAGCCGTGCACACCAAATGCGTTCTGAGGCCTTCTGGATGGCTTTTATTAATGCCGCTAAGTGGTTACGCAAAATTACACATTCGAAAATGTCAGGTGGTTCCGGACTGGCACATTCGTCTTAAAAGGAAAAAGGTAAACCTCCCAGCTTACTTTTCCTGTCAAACTCCCTAAGCTTCGGAACGAATCGAAGTCCCCAATAAAAACACCCCTTTGCAAACCTCCCAGTCGCAAAGGGGTGTTTTTTTATTTGATACGGTGGCCTTGATTAAAAGACACAGCTTTTTGCAAAATCGGCTGCTTCGTTTGCAGACCAGTCCCCTTTGGGTTTTTCTTTCATATCGGCACACCATTCTTTTGATCCGACCTCGGGTGAACAGGCGCTCAAGCCTGCCATGGCAGATGCCAAAAGCGCAGTGCATAAAAGTGGTTTAAGCAAAAATTTCATAACAATATCCCTTGATAAAAAAACCTGATTCGAATTTACCTTAAAAATTGCAGATAAGACAATAAATAAGCGTTAGGATGATGTTTCGATGTTGGTTTGACTTTGTAGTAAGAGGTTGCTTTTCATGTGATTTGCAACACCTGAACCAGCTTCGTCGTAGATGTTGAAAACTTCATCAATTCCGGCTTCCAAAAGTTCGGGCACTTCGTCTTTATATTTAGCCGTTGCGACGATTTTGCCATTCAGGTTTCGATCCAGTAACTGTTGAGCAGCGCGCAGGTTTGCGTCATGATTAGGCATGGCCAGTAAAATCAGTTTGATGTCACTCTCGTTATGTTCCATACGTGACCAGAATTCCGGGTTACTGGCATCGCCTAAAATGACATTACGCCCATGATGTATATGCTTTTCGATGACGCTCTGATCTAAATCAACCCCCAGAATTTGACCATCCACATCATTGTAAAGTTCATCATAAGCCGCGCTGCCGACGCGCCCCATGCCGAAAATCAGAACATGATGGCCATTGAGCGATATGTTTTCATCACCGGGCAAGCGTTTTTGACTTTCAAAGCGCCTGAGGGTGTTACGATATTTGGCATAAAAATGATCTGCTTGGACGCTGATGGGGGAGGCCAGGACAAAAGAGGCCGATAGCGCAACGGCCATCACTGTCAGCCATTGCGTATCCAACCAGCCGGAATTGATGGCGATAGCGATTACAATTAAGCCGAATTCGCTATAATTACCAAGGGAAATTGAGGCCAGCGTACTACCTCTGGCACGGACACGAAATTTTGTCAGCAGTCCGTAAAACAGGACAGTTTTAAAGGGAATTAACAAAAGCAACAAGGCCGCAGCGGCTGCCGTTGCCCATGTGGGTAAGCCGGTTAGACCAATGGTCAGGAAGAAGCAGACGAGGAAGACGTCTTTAAAGCTCATGAGTGTGCCCGCTAATTCCTTCCCTTTTTTATGTCCGCCGAGCAACATGCCAAAGACAAGCGCCCCTAAATCTCCTTTCATGCCGACCATTTCAAAAAGAGCAGCTCCACCCAAGGCGAGGACGAAGCCGTAAATAATTAAAAGCTCTTTGTGTCCGCTGAGTTCCAGCAATTTCGCTAAAAGATGGCGTCCGGGGATCAAGGCAAGCAAAGCAAGCGCCCAAATAGACGGGACCTTACCGGCTGAAATCGCAAGAAAACAGACGGCGACGATATCTTGCATGACCAGTATACCCATGGAGATCTGACCGTAACGCGAGGTTAAGGCCCCCCGGTCTTCCATGGTCTTGATCGCAAAAACCGTGCTGGAGAAAGATAAGGCGAAAGCAAGGATTAAGGCTGTCGACAAATCAATGCCGTCAAAGATCAATATGCCTGCCGTACTTAAAAGAAGGATTAAGCCCAAGGTCACGAATATGGAACCAATCATATGGAATCCGGTTGTGGCCCATATTTCTGTTTTGAGCAGGTTCTTTAGGCGGAGTTTTAAACCAATCGTGAACAGGAGTAACGTAACGCCGAGATCGGCAACGGCATTTAAGAAATCATCCCCTTGGGCACCGAGGATATGCAAAATAAAGCCGGCAAAGAGAAAGCCGACCATTGGGGGTAATTTGATTTGTTTAAACAGAAGACCAAAAAGAAATGCGACAGCAATCCAGGCAGGGTCTCGATAGTTAATGGAAATAAGAAAGTCTTCCAATTTATGTCACCTATCTTTTCTTTTTATTTTGCTCAGGGACTAAAAGCGTTCCGAGACCCAGATGGCAAGTTTGGAACCTGTTTTGATGGCTGTACTTAACAGGCCATACCCCGGGGCTTGTTCTGCACCGTTTGCATAACCAATGTCGCGATGTTCCAGTTCTTCTTCCCGAAACTTGATGAAGGTTTCTTTCAGGTCGGGTTCTTCATCGCCTAATTCATCGATCTGTTCTTGATAATGCCCATCAATGGCTTCTTCTACCGCAACGGTACAAGCCATGGCGGCTTTTTCACCCAACAACGCCGTGCCTGCCCCTAGGGCAAATCCGGCCATATGCCAGATGGGGGTGAGAATGGTGGGACGCACCCGTTTTTTGACCGCCAATTGATTAAAGGTGTCGAGATGAACTTCTTCTTGTTCCAACATATGTTGCAAAAGCTCTTTCTTGTCCCCTTTACCCAGCACCGCCAGTTGGCCTTTATAGATTCTGACAGCGCCATATTCCCCTGCCTGATCAACGCGGATCATGCGTTCAATCATTTGGTCATGGTTGAGGTCACCGGGCATTTTACCTTTTGCGCTGGTCATGAGACACCTTTGGGTTAATTGCTGTTGGCTTTAAGTTTACGGATGATTGACAGGCTCGTAAAGCTACTTACGGCCAAAAGTAAACTGATGACCGTATTGTAAACGGTAATAGAGAGGCCAAACATCACCCAATCTTTTTTATCACATGGCTTGAGCGGTTCAGCCATGATGGAAGCTTTGAGGTCTTGGAGGTTCATATCCAAGGGTTGCGCGCCACTGCAACTGGCCTGCCACCAGAGTTCTTCCACACCAAAGTGATAAAAAGCAAGGGAGGCACCACACAGAAAGGCAATGCCACATCCGATCAAGGCAGTCTGCTGTGTAAAGCTGGCGGGTTTTGCGATGATGGCAAACAGGGCAAATAATCCGGCAGCGGCGTAAGGCAGGCGTTGATAGAGGCACAGGATGCAGGGATCAATGCCCACCACATATTCCACAAAGAAAGCGGAGCTTAGCGCGCCAGCACAGGCGATGAAGATCAGCAGGCCGGGAAGTTTTGGGTTTTTCGATATTTTTTCAATGAAATAATTCATGTCTATCAATGCCACAATTTGAGTAACGCAACCCCGCCCACAAGCAGGATAACAAAAAGAAGGGTGAGTTTGCCAAGGTGTCGTTCGATAAAGGTGCGGATCGGTTCACCAAACTTCCACAGCAGTCCCGCAACGATAAAGAATCGCAAACCGCGTCCGACCAGAGACGTCAGGGCAAATGAAGTCAGGTCCATTTGGGTGACACCGCTGGCAATGGTGAAGAGTTTATACGGGATGGGGGAGAATCCGGCTGAAAATACAATGAGGACACCATGCTGATTATAGAGTTCTTTGACGGATTCGAATTTTTCTACCGCATGATAAAATTCTAAAACGGGTTGTCCGATGGTTTCAAAGAACCCATAACCGATTCCATAGCCTGCCATCCCGCCAACGACGGAAGACACGGTACAAACAGTGGCAAGTTTCCAAGCTTTTTCGCGCGCTGCCAAGACCATAGGGATGAGTAAAATATCGGGTGGTATGGGAAAAAATGAACTTTCCGCAAAGGCGATGAGGGCGAGAATCAGAAGCGCATTTGGATGTGCTGCAAAGCTCATGGTCCAATTGTAGAGGCGTTGAAGCACGATTTAGTATCCTGATTTTGTGAATGATTTCTGGCTGTTTACCAGTGCTTTTCGGCCCCGGCAATGCCTTATGAACGAAGAAGATGAAAAAATTATGTCAAAGGAGCTTTACATTCAGATTTTTTGTGTGCTAAACGACTGCTCATCGAGCCTACGAAGGACGCTATGGCGGCGTGATGGAATTGGTAGACGTGAGGGATTCAAAATCCCTTGTCCGTGAGGACGTGGCGGTTCGACTCCGCCCGCCGCTACCACATTTTAGTCCTTTGTACGGCTCGATTTTTATTGTCTTTCCCAAACCCATAGCGATCTTTCGGCAATTTGTTATTTGCCCGCTCTATCGTGCGCTCAATGTCGCTAAAGCCTGTTCTCTGTTGTCGGGTAAGACCTTGTTGATTTGAATTTTCACATGATAAACGTTTATGTTTTGTTCTTGATTTTTATAACAAAGTAGGTTACATATGTTTTAGTCAACGGGATAAGTGCGCGCAAACGCATTTGTCCCGTTTTCTTTTGAGCAAGCCGCTCTCCATTGATTTGGAGGGCGGCTTTTTTTGTTTGGAAACAAAGGAACTTACTATGTCTAATTTTCTTGATGATTTTGTCAGTAGTGTGGGCAACTTCTTTTCTGTCGATGACAGCTATACACCTGAAACCCCTCTATCTTCACCAGATGCGATTAAGACTGGTGGGGCACTGTCTGACCTCGGCTATTTTGGTGCCAATGGGGAGAGTGAATTTTCACTCCCCAACAGTGTGAAAGCCTTTCAGGATGCAAATGGGCTAAAAGTGGATGGTATTATCAATAAGGGCGGTCCGACTGAAAAAGCCATCTCTGGTGCCTTGGAACAACAAAGCCTGAATACGACTAACCCAATGGAAGCGGTCAACGACAGCACACCTTCGAATGTGACTGTCAGTAAACCCGTTAGTTCGAACCCGGATCAGAAATCATTTACAGCATCGGCTTCATTCGGCCCGAAGCCCAAGTCTGTCGTAAAGCCAAAAATCGACCCTATGACGGGTGTCGCAGACCCGTTGGCGAATGCACCGAAAGCAAATAAGTCCATGACAAAAGCGTGGGATGACTATTACAAAACGCAGGAACAAAAAGCACAGACCGCCATTGTTCCAAAAGGCAATACCACCCAGCAAGCGCTCATGTCCCTGATGCAAGACCCGCGTTATAACGACAAGAACGACACCCGGCTGCGGGAGCATGTGGTCAAGCAATTCGAACGGGCCTATCCCGGTGAAGTGCAATATGATGAAACCGGGAAGATGGTTCAGCCGACGGCGGTCATCACACCGGATCAAATAGAGGCGTTTGATCCTGATGGGGCATTATCCGTTAACAAGCCGATGTTCGGTGGCGAAGGTGCTGATGTCCTTATTGGTGGAAGCGGTGATGACCTTTTGGAACAGGATGAAAGTGAGTTTAACTTTACAGTGAGTGATGGTCAGCAAATGACTTCGCCCAAAGAGACCACATATAACGAAGCCTACCCTGTAGATGGAGCAGGCTATACAGGCGAGCGGTATAAGGACATCCCTAAAAAACCAACTTATGGCAACGCGAATAAAACAACTCACCGTGTGAGTGGGGAGGATTGGAAAGCGTGGCATAAGGCTATGGATGAGTTAGGGGTATCCGATACTGAACGTCAAGTTTACGCTGATATTTTTTCAAACGAGGGAGGCCAGCAAAAAGATAAACACGGGACTGCTGTGGCTGGAATTACAAAAGATGCCTTGAAGAATTTTTTAAATAATAAAAGTACAAAGGCACAAGCGGAGAAAATCGGTATATCGGCGGATACCAATCCAGAAGATCTGACACCGCAACAGCAAATCCAGTTTTATAGACTCTATCTTGATGATGCTATGAGGGCTGCTGGCAAAGGTTTAGGGAATGTTCCTGGACATAAGGTGCTGGATCAAATCGGTGATTCCAATATTGCGGCTGCTGTCGCTGATACACTGTTTCGAGAAGGTGGTTCTCCTACGAAAGGGCCGCGAGTAATTCAAGTTGCGGTTAACAACTATTATAAAAATATGGGCCTTTCTACTCGAATCGGAACAAAAGGTGGTTTTGGTAGTGAAACGAGGAAAGCACTACAAAACATTGCTAAAGATCCGAAACAACATAAGATGTTTCTTTCAAATCTATCTAATCAAAGAAACACTTACCAGAATGAGTTAAATAACATTGAGACCAATAAGATTGGCACTCTCGTTACGTTAGATGCAATTTCCAACTCTTTTGCAGCTTTAAGGCAGGGCGTTCCGACGATAAAAAAAGAAAACAAGACCGTCATAGATTTGGAAAAAGCTCTGGCATTAATCTCCAAAAATCCCAGAATGACCCAAGAATATACTGATCAATTACGTCGTTCCCGTTCAAAGCTGCAAAAGGAAATCAATAAAATTGAAAGTGGTAAACGTAATCTAAAAGGTGAGTCCTATCGGTCTCGCATGTTCCTTAATCGTTTGGCTAAATCCAATAAATAAGGATCAACCAAGTCACGGTATGGCTTCATATCTCCAGTAATAATTTGCCATTGTCCGGGAGTGGTTTCTCGGACAATGGCAGCATTGTATAAGTCAGTCTCAGAATATAAACGCCCACAATTTGAAAGAGGGGCATCATTTTTATATAGGAAAGTACCGTTTTCAGGATTATCCACGGGAAGACGGGCTTTTTCTGGTGGAACACAAACAATTGCATCAATCATCATGACAGTATCTCCCATTTTAATATCCCAGAAATTCTCACGAGTTTCTAGGTCATCAGATGGTATATAATCATCATCATACTTGTATTCGTTATAATAATTTTCTCTGTTTTTATGGGTTAATTCAAAAAACAAATCATCAATTACAGGGGCGGTCGCAATACGGTATCTTATACTGACAAAATCCGCATTGCGTGCCCAAACATCAAATGTATAAACGGGATATTCAGAATTGCCCGGTTTTAAGCGAAGTTGATCACACATGGGCGGATAACCATCAATCCATGTCTGATCATCATCTTCATTAATCACCTGACCATGCGGGTGCTTCCATGCTCCACACGCCACCATGGTATCGGCAATGCAAATTGGTGAGGACATTTCTCCGATGCAGCTACTTGTCGTTCGTTTCTTTGGGCTTTCAATTATCCGCCAAGCTGAAATCGTTTCTTTTGGGTAGTCGGCGGCCACTATATTTGGAGAAAATAGCAATATAGCGAGCAAAATTCTAAACAACATAACCGAAACCCTTTCTTTCATTCTTTTCATAGTGGCATATGGAAAGGTTAGAGGGAATATATGATTTGGCAGTATGAGATTGATAAATACCATAAGAAACCGAGAAGGAATTCGTCATGCGTCTCAGCCAGTTTAAACATAAAACACACCCATCATATTTCCCTCTCGCCATATGGGGCTGAAAGCGTATTATTGACATTTGCGTGTTCCTTATATAGAACGTTCTATATAAGGAACAACTGTGAGGCGCTTATGGATAAGCCGAGTGTAAATACATTAGGACGACATTTGCAGAAATTAAGGCAACAGCGCGATATCTCCTTATCGCAGCTGGCGCAGGCGGCCGGGATTGCAAAGTCCAACTTGTCACGTATTGAGCAAGGGAACGGTAATCCGACGCTGGATACCATTTGGCGCTTGGCAATTCATTTGAAAGTGCCGTTCAGTACGCTGATTGCGCCTATAAGCGGGCCGATCGGGGAAGATGATATTGAAGTCCGATTGATTGATCATGGAACAGATAATCCGGCTGTTGATGTGTATTGGATGTCTTGTGCGCCCCATGCACTGAGACAGGCTGAGGGGCATTCCCCGGGGGCGAGAGAGTCTGTGACCGTCATTTCTGGACAGTTGGATATCGGTACGCTGGATAATATCAAGACATTACGCGCTGGTGAAACTCATATCTTTGACGCGGATAAGCCCCATGTCTATCGTGCCGGTGAAGGCTGGGCGACCATTATGATGACCATTGTGTATGCTAGCGATGGGGATGCATCATGAGTGCTGTAAAAAACATATCAGCGCGCAACCCCTTTTGGGTCGGCATGCATGAGGCTGTACCATTGTTGGGTGGTTATATTCCTGTTGCGATTTCATTTGGGCTGGTTTCAATTCAGTCGGGCTTTAGTGTCTGGGAAACCGTTGTGATATCAACCTTTATCTATGCAGGGGCATCGCAGTTTTTGTTTGTGGCCATGGTTGCCGCCGGGGCCCCACTGTGGCTTGTTGTGGTCATGACCTTGTTGATCAATGCCCGTCACCTGGTCTATGCGCCTAATATCGCAATTTATCTGCCTAAAAGTCGATGGTGGCCGTGGTTGATGCATGGTTTAACGGATCAAATCTTTGCTTTGGCCCATACGCGCTTACCGCAGTTGCCGGAAAATTCGCGCATGGGCTGGTACGTTGGTGCAGCCCTTCTGGCTTGGGCAAGCTGGATTTTCGGCACAGGGCTTGGGGCTGTTGCAGGGGAAGAGCTGACAACGCGCTGGCCTTTGTTGGGAGAAGTGATGCCCTTTGCTTTACCTGCGCTGTTTCTGGTTTTGCTGGCGCCACGTTTTACATCAAGACTTTGGAGCATAACCCTTGGCGTCACCATCATATTGACGATTGGCTTTAAATTATTGGGTCTACCAAATGCGTCAATCCCGCTGGCCGCGATTTGCGGGGCAATCCTTTATCATTTGATGAAAGGATTGTGGGGACAAGGGAGTAAGCTAGATGGATAACAGTTTGTGGATTGCTTTGATTGCCTCTGCCATCGGGACTTTGTTGCTACGACTTTTACCTTTGATCTGGATGCAACGTCATCTGACACATCGCAAATCAAAAGAAGCTGTGGAAGAAATGCCATCGTGGTTGAGTGTTTTTGGACCGGTTATGATTGCAGCCATGTTTGGGGTGTCGTTGGTTCCTTCTCGTATGGAACCCAGCGCATGGGTGGCAACTGCCGTTGGCGTGGGGGCAACATTGGTGGTTTGGCGCTTTACCCGTTCCCTTGGCTGGCCGGTATTTGCAGGGGTAATGATGTATGGTGTGGTGATTTTGGTTTTTTGAATTTTGTAAAGGTAAGGCATGTCCTCAAACTTTATAAGTAATATAAAAAATTAATCAGAAACTTCACGCCATGAGAATGCCCTAATGCGATCAATCTGATAGCTTCTGAAATGTTTTTTTTCGTCCTAATTCACCAGTATAACAAACTTTTAAATGGGGCAAACGACCTCAATATGCGACGGCATTTTAATTTTTTATGAGGCTCTATTTTTATTTTTCAGACCAATCATTATATTTAGACCTTTTCTTATTTCATCGACAAGCCACTACAGTTACTGTATTTTATCGAGCAGTTCTGAGGTCGGTAAAGGCTTTTCTGGTGGTGGTCGTTCGGCAAGTATTTGTCATTTTTACACTGTTTTTTTTCACTGTAAGTCCCGGACAGAGTGAAGAAGGCGACGGTATTAAGGCAATTAACTTTGTTGCGACGAATTGGCCCCCCTTTACAATTGGCGAAAAAGAACCTTTTCGTGGGATTGATATTGATATCGCTAAGGTGATTGCAGAGAAAATTGGCATGAAGCTGAATATAAAATACTGTCCCTTTAAAAGATGTTTGATGGATATGGAGGTCGGTGTATACGACCTGCAAAGCGGCATTGCGTTTAATGAGGAAAGGGCAAAATATCTGGAATATATTCAAGTGCCCTATGGGGATGTTTCTGTTGCTTTTTACGTCAATAAAAACAGTGCTGTGGTCTTAAACAGCTATGAAGACCTGTACCATATGACAATTGGTCGTGTGATTGCGTCCTATTATTTCGAACCGTTTAATTCCGATGACAAAATAAAGAAGCAGGAAGTATATAAAGAAAGTCTGCTGTTACCGATGTTATTAAATGGCCGATTTGATGCCATGATCGGCACGAGTCCCAATCTGGAATATGAAATTTTACATGCAGGACTTAAGGGATTTTTTAAAAAAGCGCCCTTTCATCCGGAAGGCAAAGTATTGCTTTATTTTGCGATTTCTAAGAAATCCCCGCTTATGCAGTTTAAGACAGAGATTACTGCCATTCTTAAAGAACTGGTTGAAAGCGGTCAGGTGCAGGCTTTTATATCGAAATATCGTTAATAAAAAGAGGCTGTTTTTTAGTTTATGCCTCCGCAAGGCAAACTTGATTGCGGCCTTTTGCTTTGGCTGTATATAGCGCTTCGTCGGCAAGGGTGATGATTTCTTCCAGACGAGGTCGCTGGTTTGAGTTTGCGCAACCAATCGAGGCTGTGATGGGTTGGTAGATGTCTGTCCAGCCTTCAACTTCCATGGTTTCCACATTCGCCCTGATTTTTTCTGCGACCCGTTCAACGCCTTGATAAGGGGTGTCGACAAGCAGAATGGCAAATTCTTCCCCGCCCATGCGTGCGACCAGGTCAACAGAACGAATGGATTGTTTCAATATTTTTGCCACTTGCACTAAGACTTTATCCCCCATGTCATGGCCTGCGGTATCGTTGATTTTTTTGAAAAAATCCAAATCCAGAATAAGAATGCCAAATTGGCTTTCGTTACGTCGAATTCTTTCAAACTCACGATGGGCCGTTTCATAAAATTTGCGGCGGTTGAATAAGCCGGTTAAGGGATCAGTCATGGCAGAGAGCAGCAATGATTTTTCTGCATGGCGACGTTTATGGTCCACCATTTCCTGCATCACAGCACTGGCACAGACCAGGGATATGATAAACCATGTGATGGCGACGACAAAGATGCCGAAAAGGTTCCCGTCTCCGGTCTTAAGGAATGTTTTGATCAGCAGGTACCCCATTGAGAAAGGCACAATAAAGCCAAGCATAATTTGAATACGCGCGATACGCCCGCCCACATAAGGGCTGAGTATGGCGCGCAAGATACCTTTATTGCCCGTTGTGCATAAGGTTGATAGGGCGAGGAATATACCTGCTGTGGCTGTTAAGAGGGACATCTGTCCATAAAAATGATTAAAACCATAAGCATAACCTGTATAGGACACAAGCGGCACCGCCAGGGATATAAAGGCAAGAATTTGTATAAGGATGGTTTTCTTAAAGGCGCTGATGACTAAGGATACGGATAGTAAAAAAAGCATAATTGCCGAATTTAAGCCGGTGGCATTGCTTTTTCCGGCGTTTAAATCGTTTTGGACAATATCCATAAAAGGGGTAAGGGCGGGGGAAATGTTCATGGTGAAGTTTAAATCAATCAGCTTTGCCGCGGATAAAACAATTCCGGCAAGGGCAAAGACCAGTTGAAAGATCTGTTTGCGTCCTGTGTTGCCATACCATAGCCCCATTGCAACACATAAGATGCACAGCGCGGTTAAGGGGTTTGTGGCTGGTCCCCCGTCAATGGGGCGATAGAATGATTCTACATGACCAAAATAACCCAAGAGAACGAGAATGGCGAAAATAGCGCAACAAGCCCCTAATGGCCGTGAGATGACCAATGCCCAGCGGGTGAGGAGCCAACGTCGATTGGAATGGCTTTGTTTATTCTGCGTCATGGCAGAGGGAACGGCAGAAGCCATGGTAGTGGTGTTGGCATCTATCATAATTTTTCTTTCAGGGGATTCAGAATCGATTGGGTATTTAGCGAATATTGAAAAAAAGAGCATGATTTAGGTCATGTTTTATCGAAAAAATCACTATTTAGTATTGAAACAATTATCCTTGAACATAGTATTGTACTTTTTGAAAACTATAAGTGGCGTTATGAATGTATTTTTAATATTTATGAAAGAATATGCATTAATAGTTAATGTTTTTCTTGATATTCTATTGTAGGTTAAACAAAAAAGGATGGTTTTTGTGATAATTTACATATTGTTTCATTTGTAACTTTATTATTTTGCATAAATGTTGCAACTGCGTGGTAGTATGGTTACAAATGTGGTTAGAAAAATAATAATTATCTTTAGGAAGAAGCCTTTAGGAGAATCGAATGGATCCCCAAATGGTATGGGATATGATGGACGAGTGCGATGCGGAAGTGGATTCACACACGACACTTTGTCAGTCCATTGAACCTGAAGAAGACCAAGAAAGTTTCAAAGACAACAAGCAATCCAAGATATCCAAGGGTTGGATGGGTTTCCCCGTTTATGGGTTGAAACGCTAAATTTGGGGATTAATCATAAAAAAGGCCGCTTATGTATCATACATAAGCGGCCTTTTTTATGATCGGTTGTTGGAAACAATCGTCGTTCTAATTTTTGATCACGTCTTTGATGATATCCAACACAATTTGTGTGCCTTGTTCTATCAATAGAACACTATTGTCGACAATGACGCGTTCTGTCCCGATAGGGGGCGGCGGCAGGCGACGTTTTAATTCTTTGGGAAGTTCACGTTTTTCTAAGCCCGGTGGCAGGGTATCGCGTTTGGCAAGTCCGGGCGGAAGATGTGCTTTTTTCGCAAGCCCAGGCGGTAGGCCTTTGCCTTTTTTGCCTTTGTTCTTTTTAGCATGTTTATGATCTTTGTCGTCGTCGTCATACCTGTCGTTATCGCGCTCACGCTCAGTCGTTACATCGGGCAAGCCAGTGCGGTTGAGAACTTCTTTGATAACGCGACGTTCCATATCGGTGAAAATTGTTTTGCCTGCCTCAAGCACAACATCCTTAGGGTCAGCGGCCTTTGTGGGGAGGCTTAATAAACAAAATGACAGCAGGATCAGAATAAAGCGCATATTTTCTACTTTCGTTGATTTTTATGTTCATTTACTGTGGCAGTAATCTACGGTTTTGTCTATTTTTTGGATGACTTTTATGACTCCCTCCCCATGGATTGTGCGTTTTGCGTCTTTGATCGACCCGCAGGGTCTTGTTCTGGATCTGGCTTGCGGGACAGGTCGTCACGGCAGGCTGTTTTTACAGCGTGGTCACAAAGTCACTTTTGTAGATAAAAACATTGATGGACTTGATGATCTACAAGATGTTGATCACGCACATATTGTTCAAATGGACTTGGAAGATGGCAAAGACTGGCCTTTTGAAAAGGACCATTATGATGCAGTTGTCGTGACCAATTATCTATATAGACCCCACCTAAAGTCACTTTTGGGCAGCATCAAAGAGGGTGGTTTTTTGCTGTATGAAACCTTTGCATTGGGCAACGAAGCCTTTGGACGGCCAAGCAATCCAGATTTCTTGTTTAAGCAAAATGAGCTGCTGCATCTTGTGTCAGATAATTTCAGCGTCATTGCTTTTGAACAGGGACAAGATGGTAACAAGGTTGTTCAACGGATCTGTTGTGTCAAAGGGATCGGCGCGCGACCTTATTTGCTCAATTGATAAGGGCGATCATGGGTCAGGGACGGGAC
Source organism: Methylocystaceae bacterium (assembly GCA_013373265.1). Taxonomy (GTDB): domain Bacteria; phylum Pseudomonadota; class Alphaproteobacteria; order Rhodospirillales; family Terasakiellaceae; genus Terasakiella. Next base: position 19,890 of record JABXIC010000052.1, read on the forward strand.
TTTCCCATGGGCGGAATCGACTTCATCCATATCAAGCTCATAGACCAGAACGCAAGGGTCATCCCCACCTTCACTCAAGATTTTCCCCCATGGGTCGATGATGAGGGAATGACCGTAGGTTTGGCGCCCGCCTTTATGTTCCCCGCATTGCGCTGGTGCAATAACAAAACAGCCGTTTTCAATGGCGCGGGCACGCAAGAGAACTTCCCAGTGTGCTTGGCCGGTCGGTCGGGTAAAGGCCGCGGGTACCGTTAGAATCTTTGCCCCATTGTGCCCATAGTCGCGATAAAGATAAGGAAAACGCACATCGTAACAAACCGACATGCCCAATGGTCCCCAAGGTGTTTGAACCAGTGTTGCCTGGTCCCCACCATTGAAGGTGTTTGACTCGCGATAGCTTTCCCCATTGGGCAGGTCAACATCAAACAGGTGAATTTTATCATACTGTCCGGCAATTTCACCTTGGGCATTCAGCAAAAGCGAACGGTTCGCCACTTTACCGTTTTTCAAGCGCACGGCCAGTGAACCCACCAATAACCATGTGTTGGTTTCTTGGGCGAGGGCTTGAAAGGCGTGCAGGGCAGGGTGTTCGTTTTGCGGGAAGGATTTTGCAATGACGTTTTCGCCGCCGAATTCCATCATGGAGACATTCTCAGGCATGCAGATCAATTTTGCCCCCTGATTGGCAGCATCACGCACCATGTCTGAGGCGGTTTGAATATTTTGATCCATATCGGCACTGGCGTTAACCTGAACGCAGGCGGCTTTTAAAAGTGTCATGGTCAGTCCCTGATCTGTGCGATTTAAGCAGCGGAGAGTTTTTCATCCAGTTGGCCGGAACGTTCCAGCATGTAGAGTTCATCACAGCCGCCAATATGTTCACCATTAATGAAGATTTGCGGCACAGTATATTCCCCATGGGCGCGTTTGGTCATTTCAATGCGTAGCTTGGGGTTGGTGTTGACATCAATTTCTTTATAACCGACGCCTTTATCTTGCAAAAGCATTTTGGCACGCATGCAATAGCCGCAGGTTTGAGTGGTGTAAATTTCTACAGTCGCCATAGGGGAGTCTCTTATCAGGCAATGGATAACAATCTTCCAGATATAGCACGAATTATAGAGATTTCCAGTCTTAAAGGACCCGTGCCAAGGTTAAAACCCGGACTTCTGAAACCCCTGCTTTATGTAAAGCGTTTGTGCAATTGAGCAAAGTTGCCCCGGTTGTCAGAACATCATCAACCAACAAGACGCGCTTGTCTTGGAGGGTGTTGCTACAAGAAAAGGCATTTTTTAGATTTTTCTGGCGCGCCATACGACTGAGGTGTCCTTGCGGGGTGGTATTGCGCACACGTTTTAACAGGTCCGTACGCCATGGGGTTTGTGTCAGGGTTGAGATTTCCTTTGCAAGTAAGGCGGCTTGGTTAAAACGTCGCGTTACCAAGCGGCGCCAGTGCAAGGGAACTGGCAGAATAATATCGCTTTGATCGATCATGGTGTGGGCAGAGCGTACCATCCACTGCGCCAACGCAGGAGCCATGTCGGGACGATCTCCATGTTTAAAAGAAAGAATCAATTGTTTTGAAAAATCATCATAGGCAAAGACGCTGCGCGCTGCCACAAAAGGGGGGCGTTGGCGCGCGCAATCAAGGCAGAGGGCACCATCAGGCACGTCAAACTCGAAAGGCAGGCCGCAACATTTGCAAAAAGGCGCGCTGATGAAGTTGGTTTGCCCCCAGCAGTGCTCGCACAGGGTTTTGTCCAATGTGACGATTGTTTGGCATGAAAGACAGCGCGGGGGTAGTAAAAGGTCTAAAACTTGGTGGAAAAGTTTCATTTGGGTTTGACGTCCTTGCTTTAGCTGCTTATGTCTTGGTCTTTCTTTGCTATGGATGCTTTAAGGGGCTTTTTATGTCCGATATTGAAATCATGAATGTGTTTGACCGCAACTTGGTACGTGCACACCGCGACCGGGCTGCAAAAACATGGGAAGATTTCGACTTCCTGCATAAAGAAGTTGCTGAACGTTTGTGCGACCGCCTTGATGACGTGGTCCGTGATTTTCCCATGGCGCTTGACCTTGGCTGTCACGGCGGCGATATCGCTGAAGTCATCCAAGGGCGCGGCAATGTGGAAACATTGATCCAGTGTGATGTGTCGGAAGGCATGGCAAAACGTGCTGATCAGCAGAAAGCGACCACCTTGGTTGCGGATGAAGAAGTTCTTCCCTTTGGTAACGAAACCTTTGATCTGATTGTGTCCAACTTGTCTCTTCATTGGGTGAACGATTTGCCCGGTGCATTGCTACAAATCAATCGGGCCTTGAAGCCGGACGGTTTGTTTATCGGCACCATGTTCGGCATCGAATCTTTGCGTGAATTACGCCAGTGCCTAAGTGATGCGGAAATGGAAGTTGATGGCGGCATTAGTCCGCGTATTTCGCCTTTTGCAGATGTGCGCGATGCGGGCATGTTGTTGCAGCGCGCGGGCTTTAACCTGCCTGTGGTCGATGCGGATGCGATCACCGTTTCTTATGAAAACCCTATGAAGTTGTTGAAAGACCTTAAAGGCATGGGGGAAAATAACAAGGTGATTGAACGGCGTAAAAAATTCACGAAACGCAGTTTGATCTTTAAGGCGATGCAAAGGTATATGGAAGAGTTCATTGATGATGATGGGCGTTTCCCCGCCACCTTCCAGATTATGTATCTGACAGCCTGGAAGCCAGACCCATCGCAACAAAAACCCCTGCAGCCGGGCTCTGCACAAAATAAACTGGCTGATGCACTGGGCGGGTCTGAACATATCTTGAGCGAGAAATAAGATGAAATTTGAAACCGACCTGATCAAAGGCAAGTTGATCAAGCGCTATAAACGCTTTTTAAGCGATGTGACACTGGAAAATGGCGAGGTCGTCACGGCCCATTGCGCCAATTCAGGTTCCATGCTGTCGGTCGAGGATGAAGGCGCCACCGTGTGGCTATCCCCCAGCAATAACCCAAAACGAAAATTAAAATATACTTGGGAAATTATTGAGGTTGATGGGTATTGTGTTGGCATTAACACAGGCCATCCCAATAAAATTGTGGAAGAAGCCATCTTGGCGGGGCAAATCCCGGAACTGGCTGGCTATGCCAATTTACGCCGTGAAGTCAAATACGGGCAAAATTCGCGCATTGATGTGTTGTTGGAAGATGACGATAAGCCCAAATGTTATGTAGAAGTCAAAAACGTCACGCTTAAACGCGGCGATAATGCAGATTTTCCGGATGCGGTGACATCGCGTGGGGCAAAACATTTGCGTGAACTGGGTGATATGGTTGAACAAGGCCACCGCAGTGTGATGTTTTATCTGGTGCAACGCGCTGATTGTAAGGTGATGGATATTGCCCGCGATATCGATCCCGAATATGATGCCCAGTTAAAAGAAGCCCTGAAACGCGGGGTTGAGGTCATCTGTTATCAGTGCGATGTTAGCCCGCACGAGATTACAATAACGACGCCTGTACCCATTGCCTTTTTGCAATAGATGATTTAATTAGTAGGCTATTGTTTGACTGCCCTTGGGCGGATTTATAGATTTAAAGGAATGTAGATTTGGCCCGTGGACCGATTAAAATTCATACAGCTGAAGATTTTGAAGGCATGCGCAAAGCTG
>JABXIC010000294.1 GCA_013373265.1 Methylocystaceae bacterium
AGCTTCATCGACGATCTGGGCGCTGACAGTCTCGATACTGTTGAGCTGGTTATGGCGTTTGAAGAAGAATTCGGTTGTGAAATTCCGGACGATGCTGCTGAAAAAATCTTGAACGTTAAGGATGCCATCGACTTCATCGAAGCCAACGGTTAATTCCTTAATCGAAGTAAACGAGAGATATGAGCGTCGACCGTCACAATACGGTTTGCGCTCATTCTTGTTTATATACATATATTATCTGACCTAAGGATTTTGATCAGACATGAGACGTGTAGTCGTTACTGGTATGGGCATGGTGTCGCCGTTGGCTAATGGTGTCTTGCCGACTTGGAACAAACTATTGAATGCCGAATCCGGTATCAATGCCATTGAAAATTTTGACGTTTCAGACCTTCCTGCCAAGATCGCCGGGCAAGTGCCCTTAGGCGAAGGCGAAGGTTTGTTCAACTTTGATGACTATGTCACGCCTAAAGAACGTCGCCGTATGGATGATTTTATTGTCTATGGTTTGGCCGCTGCGACAGAAGCTATTGAAGATTCCGGCTGGACACCCGAAGATGATGAAAATCGTTGGAGAACCGGTGTGATGATCGGTTCCGGTATCGGTGGCTTGCCTGAAATTCAAAAAGGGTCTGTGATTGTCGAGAAATCCGGTATTCGTCGTTTGAGCCCGTTTTTCATTCCGGCAAGTTTGATTAATTTGGTTTCCGGTCATGTGTCTATCAAATACGGTTTCCAAGGCCCGAACCATGCTGTTGTAACCGCCTGCGCCACAGGGGCACACGCCATTGGTGATGCCGCACGCATCATTGCATTGGATGACGCCGACGTGATGGTCGCCGGTGGTGCTGAAGCAGCTTGCTGCCGTTTGGGCATGGGTGGTTTTTCTCAAGCCAAAGCGCTGTCTACCAGCTACAACGAGAACCCGAGTGAAGGTTCTCGTCCATGGGATGAAGGCCGTGATGGCTTTGTTATGGGCGAAGGTGCCGGGATTGTTGTTCTGGAAGAACTGGAACATGCTAAAAAACGCGGTGCGAAAATTTATGGTGAAGTCATCGGCTATGGCATGTCCGGCGATGCGTATCATATTACGGCCCCTGCATCTGATGGCAATGGTGGTTTCCGCGCTATGCAGGCATCTGTTAAACGCGCAGGCATCAATGTTGAAGATATCGATTATATCAACGCTCATGGTACATCGACACCTTTGGGTGATGAGATTGAGCATGGCGCCGTAAAACGTCTGTTGGGCGAACATTATAAAAAACCAACGATGTCTTCGACCAAATCTGCCATCGGTCACTTGTTGGGGGCTGCTGGTGCGGTTGAAGCGATCTTCTCTTTGCTGGCCATTAATAACAATGTTGCCCCGCCGACCTTGAACCTGCACAACCCGTCTGAAGGCTGTGATATGGACCTGGCACCGTTGCAAGCCAAAGAACGTGAAATCAATATTGCGTTGTCAAACTCCTTTGGGTTTGGCGGCACTAATGCATCCTTGATCTTCAAGGGCTTCAAGTAAGGTCGTTTGATGTCAGAGTCAGACCAACCTTCTGCACAAAAGACACAGAAAAAGCCGAAATCTCCTTTATGGAAGGTTTCGGTTTTTCTTGTGGTCATTGTCTTTCTGCTGCTGGATATCGCGGCAGGTGGCTATGTGTGGCTCATGAATGAATATTCTGCAACGTCTGTCTTACAAGAAGATAAAGTTGTTGAAATCCCGCATGGCAGTGGCGTCTCCAAAATTGCACAAATCTTAAAAAGCGAAGGCGTGATTGATAATCCCTTGGCCTTTCGTATTGTTTTACGGTTTAAGAATTTGGATAAAGCACTCAAGGCTGGGGAATTTCTCTTTCCCGCTCAAGTGACACCTGAAATGGCGGCACATATTTTGATTGAGGGAAAAACGGTCCTTCATCGCGTAACGATTCCTGAAGGTTTGACCTCGGTTGAAATTATCACCCTGCTTAATCATGAGCAGGGGCTTGAAGAAATGGTTATGCAGACGCCACCAGAAGGCAGCTTGTTGCCGGAAACCTATAGCTTTTCCAAAGGGACAACGCGCGCAACCATCGTTTCCCATATGCAAGAGGCTATGCAACATACATTGGACGAACTCTGGACCAACCGTCAGGATGGTTTACCGCTCAGATCCAAAGCAGAGGCTCTTATTCTGGCCTCTATTGTTGAAAAAGAAACGGCGGTTCATGCCGAACGGGCTAAAGTGGCAGGTGTGTTTATAAATCGATTGAATAAACGCATGCGTCTGCAAACGGATCCGACGGTTGTTTATGGCATCACTTTGGGACAAGAGCCGTTAGGGCGCCCTTTGTCCAGAAAAGATCTGCAAACACCGACGCCTTATAATACTTACACCAACTATGGTTTGCCGCCATCGCCCATTTGTAATCCGGGACGTGCCTCTATCGAGGCCGTATTGAATCCGGCAGAGACAGATGCGCTATATTTTGTGGCAGATGGCTCTGGTGGTCATGCTTTTTCTAATAGCTTAGATGCTCATAACCGCAATGTTGCCAAGTGGCGCAAGATTGAACGTAGCCAAAAATAACAGCTGATCAGTCTTCCTCATTATCAAGCAAATAAATTTGACGGCGAATTTCAATTGTGCGTCGACTCGCACAAGGGATATCGTGTGGATCGTCAAATGTGATGCATTTTTCGCTTTTTTTGGGATTGGGGCAAGACAGGTAGTGGTCTTCTATGCACCGGACCAGATCCTCGCGGAGCCTTTGCTTATAATCGCTCATGTCCACTCCTCTTTTTTTAAATTATTGTTATTAAAGAGAATTATAAAATGTAATTCGTTACTATATATTATCTGTTTGTAGTGTTTCATTGGGGTAAAGGTACTAAGATACCTGAAAATGTAATTCACGGTCTTGTGATTGGTTCGTTACCAAACGTGGAGTTACACTCTTGCGTTTTCTTGATTTGACCGAGGTTTTCATGTCCGAATTGATGCTCATTGCGATTGTTGTCGTCATTGCACTTATCAGCTTTTATCTGTCGCCACGGGTAAAAACAGCCGATGGTTTTTTTCGTGGTTTTGATGAATTTGGTCAGGCGCCGAGTTTGTGGACATTGACCTTGTCACAAGTCACCACCTGGATATTTGCCCGCTCTTTGATGAATGCGGCCATCCTTGGTTTTTATTACGGCATTTCCGGTGCCTTGGCTTATGCGACCTATTACCTGAGTTTCTTAACAGGCGGCTATATTGTGGATCGTATCCGTTTTGAACAGGGATATTCCAGCATTCAGGACTTTCTTTCTGCGCGATATGGGCGCTTGGGTCGTGTGAGCTACAATGTCTTGGTCGGGGTCCGTCTGTTGAGCGAGGTTTTTGCCAACCTTTTGGTCATTGGTATTATCTTTGGTGTCGCGGGTAGTCTTAGTTATAGCGTTGCAGTTATTTGTGTTGCTGTCTTGACCCTTGGCTATTCCATGTTGGGCGGTTTGCGGGCATCGCTTAAAACCGATGTGTTTCAAACGTTATTATTGGTGTTTGGCCTGATTGTCTTGGCGACAGTGATGATACTGTCTCCTCAATTTGATTTTTCTTCCCTGATTTTATCGAGCCTTTCTTTTGATGGTCCCGGATGGATATTGTTGGGCGTTGCCGTTTTACAGGTGTGGAGTTATCCCATGCATGATCCGGTGATGATGGACCGTGGCTTTTTGGCGGATCGTGAAACGACGCGCAAAAGTTTTTACTATGCTTGTGCCTTATCGGTTGCTGCGATTTTGATCTTTGGTGCGCTTGGCATTTTTGCGGGGGTGAACAAAGAAAGTGGTGAGGCCATGGTCGCCGCTTTGACTCGTTTATTGGGCGGACCTGCGATGGTTGTTTTCAATGTCGCTTTGATTGTGTCTGCAGTTTCGACACTTGATTCAACTTTTTCCAGTGCCTCTAAGCTTGTGGTGGATCAAATGGGAGCTTTGGATAAGACCGTCAATAAAGGTCGCCTTGTCATGGTGCTGTTTTTAATCGGCGGATTGTTTTTTCTATTCTTGGGGCAAAAAGATTTGTTTGCTGCTGTAGCTGTCAGTGGCACTGCCTCGATGTTTTTGACCCCCGTGATCTTTTTCAATATTGTTGCAAAACGCGAGACAGCACCTTGGGCCTATGGTTTTACCTTTATCTGTGCGCTAGGCGGGGCAGGGCTTTATATGCTGGAAGCAGGTGGCTATATCTCTATCATGTCTCCGCTGTTGGGACTTGAACATAAATATGCCAAGCTTCTGGTGATTTGCTTAGGTGTGTTATCAGCGGGTATGGTGAGCTTTGCCCTTGGCTCTGTGAAAGAAATGAAAGTACGCCGCGCATGAGCAGCATTAATTTAACCGGACCGATGTTGTTTTTTGGTGGTCCCTATTCCAACCTTGAAGCCTTGCGCGCTTTGCGTGATGTTGCTGATATGCGTGGTATCGCAGCGGATCATTGTTTATGTAGCGGGGATGTGGTGGCCTATTGCGCCGATGCCCAAGCTTGCGTGGACGAAATCTGCGACTGGGGTGTCCATGTGGTCATGGGCAATTGTGAAGAATCTTTAGGCCAAGGCCAAGAAGATTGCGGTTGCGGGTTTGAAGAAGGCACAGCCTGTGATGTGCTGTCCAAACAATGGTTTACCTATGCAAATGCTCAATTGACTGAGGATGCGCGCGCTTGGATGCGCAATCTGCCCCGCTCCATCACGGTGCGCTATACGCCCTTTAAAATGCTGGCGGTTCATGGTGGGGTTGAGGAAATCAACAAATTTATCTTTGAATCCCAAAAGGCCGAAATCGCGCAAGAACTGGAAAAGGCTGATGTTGATGTTGTGCTTGCCGGTCATTGCGGTCTGCCGTTTTCAAAAAAGGTCGGAGATCAATATTGGATTAATGCCGGTGTCATCGGCATGCCCGCCAATGATGGACAACCACACACCTGGTATTGTGTGATCACGCCGGATGAAAATGGTCTTGAAGTCGGTTTTTATCCGTTATCTTACGACTATCAAACAACCCAATTTAAAATGGCGACAAAAGGATTGGCAACAGGATATCGCGATGCTTTGGCAACGGGGCTGTGGCCCAGTTTAGATGTTTTACCCCAAGTGGAAAAAATGAAAACAGATCAGGGCTTATCCCTTAAACGATTCAATATTAACCCATAAAAGACAGGCAAGGTATTGCCGCTGGTGAATAGCCAGCCCAGTTGTTTGCCACAACCTTCACAGAGGGCAAGGCGCCATTTGTAGCTGGGAAACCATGTGAATTGGTCGCTGGGCTGTCCGGTAGCCCAACAACCCGGCGCGTCCAGAAAACAGCCGATGGTGAAGACGATTCCGGCGGGGTTAAAAACCGTATGTTCATGGGCCTCTTTCACACTTGTTTTCCAGTTATGGTGGGTGATCCAATGACCGCAGGAGGCACAGAAAAGTTTGTTTTCAGCCAATAGGCTGTCGCTTTCATGTTGTCCCTGTTTTTGCACATCCAACGGCATGGGCCTATTCCTTGGATGGTAAATATTTGGACAAGACTTCCACCAATCCTAAGGGCATCAGACAATATAATCTGATGGCGATGGACATGGGCAGGGGAAAGGCAATAACGGCCTTGTTTTTGTTCAGTCCCCTTTTGATGATACGGGCAGCCTTTTCCCCCTTCATCAAGAATGGCATCTTGAAATCATTTTTATCTGTAATGCGGCTTTCCACAAAACCGGGGCAAATGACGTTGACCTTAAGCCCTGTATTTTGATAGCGCATACGCAGGGCTTCCCCATAGGCTTTAACGGCGACTTTGCTGGCGCTATAGGCGGGGGAGCTGGCAAGACCGCGAAATCCGGCAAGAGAGCTCATCACCGCGATTTGCCCTGACCCACGATTTACCATGATCGGGATCAGCGGTAAAATCGTGTTGAGTGTGCCAGCCAGATTTACGGCAAAAATATCACGCGTGCTTTCTTCCCAATTGCCAACACCGCTGGAGCCACCAGAAATACCGGCGTTGGCGATGACAAGATCAATCGGGCGTTCATCGTTGATGGCCAATAACCATTTGGTCATGGCTGGGCGGTCCATCACATCGATGATGCGTTCTTCCACGTTTGCCCCAAGCTTGCGACAGTCATCAGCAACTTTTTTGAGACGTGCATCATTACGACCGGTTAAAGACAAATGTATGCCTTTTTTTGCATATTCTCGTGCAAGCGCTTCACCTATGCCGCTTGAAGCCCCTGTAATTAATATATGTTTCATGGACAACAGCTTACCAAGAAAGGTATAAATGATACTAAACTTTTCTTCAGGAGATTTTGGTTATGTCGACCATTCATTCAATGACAGGCTTTGCCCGTGCCAGTGCCCAGCATGGTAATTATAGTTGGACGTGGGAAGTACGCAGCGTCAATGGCAAAGGGTTGGATATTCGCCTGCGTACCTCATCGGGCTTTGACGCATTGGATATTCCCATCCGCAAAGCTATCTCCAATAAGTTTGTGCGCGGCAATGTTTCTGTCAATTTGAATGTGGCACATGCGCAGGAACAATCAGGCTATCAGGTCAACCACGATTTGTTGAAACAGCTGGTTGGCGTGATGAATGATATGCGCGAAGAAGTGCCTAACCTTGCCCCGCCGAGTATTGATGCGCTGATGACTTTGCGCGGTGTTGTGGAACCCTTGGAACAAGATGAAAGCGAAGAAGAACGCGATCTTGCTCATGCGATGATCATGTCTAATCTTATTGATGCGTTGGATGATTTGGTGCGCAATCGTGCGGCAGAAGGTGACCGAATGCTTGTTGTCTTGCAAGGGCATATCAACGAAATTGAAGAATTGTGCACCAAGGCTGAGGCCTGTGCCTCTGCACAGCCTGCTGCGATTAAAGCCAGACTCGTGCGCCAGCTTAAAGAGGTCATGGAAGACTTGCCGGATATGGACCAAGAACGCATTGCCCAAGAAGCCGCCGTTTTAATGACCAAAGCCGACGTGCGCGAAGAACTGGACCGCCTGCGCGCCCATATTGAAGGTGCGCGTGATCTCTTGGCTGCAGGTAGTCCCTGTGGGCGCAAACTAGATTTTCTCTGTCAAGAATTTAACCGTGAAGCCAACACACTCTGTTCAAAAGCACAAGATGTAGACCTGACCCGCATCGGTTTGGACTTTAAAGCCGTTATTGACCAGTTTAGAGAGCAGGTACAGAATATTGAATAAACAAAGATCGCCCGTCATTTGCGTGGCTGGGGGGGGGAGAGAAGATGAATAAAGTAGATCAAACCTTGGCCCGTCGGGGTCTGTTGCTTGTTTTAACCGCGCCCAGTGGCTGTGGTAAAAGCACCATTACCCGCGCCATCATGAAAGATGATCCGGATATTGTGGTGTCGATATCGGCAACAACGCGGGATCCACGTCCCGGTGAAAAAGATGGGGAGGATTACCTTTTCATGAGCACCGGGGACTTTAGAAGCAAGGTTGGCACCGGGGATTTTCTGGAATGGGCAGAGGTCTTCGGGCGCTTTTACGGCACCCCCAAAGCCCCGGTTGAAGAAGCCATCAAGTCAGGCAAAGATGTGTTTTTCGATATTGATTGGCAAGGCGCACGCCAATTGCGTCAAAATGCACCGGATGATCTGGTCTGGATTTGTATTTTGCCGCCCAATAAACAATCTTTGGAAGATCGGCTGCGCGCGCGTGGGCAGGATAGCGAAGATGTGATTTCACGTCGTATGTTGGAAGCTGAAAGCGAAGCCAGTCATTGGCGTGATGCGGATTATGTTGTGATTAATGATGATCTGGACAAAGCGATCTCTCAAGTGCGCTCTATCTTACAAGCTGCCCGGCTGAAACGGGTGCGCCGGGTTGGGTTGGAAGAATTCGTCGCCCAAATGTAGGTGTGCCTATCTTCTTTGTGAGGAAATAAGCAAAAAAAGCCCCCGGTTTTCATCGGGGGCTTTTTTAGGCTTAGTTCGTTTTCATTTTCATCTTCATTTTGCCTTGCCCCATGGCGCCGGCAGCTTTCACCATAACATCGACTGAGACTTCACCAGCTTTGTCAAACACCAAAGTCAGCGGGAAAGACGTCCCTTCTTTCAAAGGTTCATTTAATCCCATAAACATGACGTGGTATCCGCCGGGCTGTAACATTGTCATCCCAGTGCCAACCGCGATATTTTCGACCTGGCGCATTTTCATGACGCCGTTATCGTGAATATGTGTATGTAGTTCCACTTTTTTGGAGATATCTGCTTTTGCAGAAACAAGTGTGTCGGCATCGCCAGTGTTTTTAATGGTCATAAAGGCCGCCCCAGCGCGTGCAGGACCCGCAGAAGCACGTGCCCATGCGTTTTCTACAGTGATATCACCAGCAAAAGCTGGCATAACCAATCCACCCAAAACGGCAGCAGCTAATGCAAAATGTTTCAACATTTAAAACTCCAGTTCAAATAAGAAGGCCACCTCTTATGAGTGGCATTAGGGCATCATACCATCCAAATGTCAATGAACAGGAACAGACATGGAATGGGTTTGCCCGTTTGATGTAACGACCACGCGATTATTGATGAATTGCAAGCTGTTGCGTTTGCCGTAATGGGGCAACGGACGCATCAACTGATCCAGGCTTGCTTGATCTTTGAGCGCGATGATCATATAGGGGCGTGTTTTGTCGATTTTGCCCGCCCAAACAGTTGCGGTGACATCATCTGAGTAAAGCGCGGGCTGAGGTCTTAGTTGCCTTTTTTGCAATTCCGTCTGCATCTCTGCAAAAAGCCCGATCATAAGGAAAGGATTGTTTTGTCCGAGAGCTTTTGAGGTTGTAACGTCTCCATCAATAAGGCGTTGGGAAAGCTGGAGGGCAGACTTTTTAAGGCTATCGTTTAAAACAATCAGATTAACTTTATTGGCGAGCATGACATCACGCAAAATAGGGGGCGCCTCATTTGGAGCGAGTTTTCTAAAAAGATTGAACTCGGGGTCAAGGCTGGCGGCAACAGGGCGCTGGCTTAAGAAGAGGCTGCCGTGTGAGATACGCCCTTTGAGGGGAAGCTTTTTATAATAGACCGCATCTCCACTGCCAATGGCAAGGGGGAGGTCAGTTTGGTAGAATTTTTCACCTTGCACCACTTGGGCGATGACTTCCGATCCTTGCCCTTTATGACGTTTGGCACGCGCGGATAAACTTTTAAATTCAGGGGCGCCGCTACGTTGGACCCATTGATTAAAAAAGAGTGTTAGATCTTGATTTGAGATGTTTTTGAATGTTTGTTCGAGATCATGCCATGAAGCCGTTTTAAACGCGAAATCCTGCCAGAATTTTTGTAAGCCGTTGAAGAAAACCTCATCCCCCAGTTCTTGGCGCAACATATGGAAAATAAAAGCGACTTTATGATAACCAATGACTTGAGAGGCTTGACCATGTTTGCCCATAAAAGTGTTGACGGGTTTGTCTTGTTCTGTGGGGAGGGCGGCATAATCACGCAGCCATGACAGGCGCATTTCTTTTGCTTTATCCGCAGAAGTCCTTTCTGCGCTCATGTAATCTGCCATATAGGTGGTTAAGCCTTCTGCCCAGTTACCGCTTGGATAGTCGGGGAAAACACCATTGCCCCAATAATTATGCAAAATTTCATGACCTAATGAACTGTCTTTAATAAAGGGCAAGGCCAGAACATTTTTACCCATGTAGGTTGCACCAGCAAAACCGTATCCGGCAGGGACGGGGGCAGCGATGATGTTAAATCCGGCAAAAGGGTAGGGGCCGATTTGTTGGCTGAAACGGTCAATATATTGTGCGCTGCGATCAAGGTAGTCTTTGGAAAGGTCCTGCATGCCTTCATAAAAATAAGTACGCAAGACAAGCTGGTTATGAATGATTTGATCAATCTTATAAGGACCGCCAAATAAGGCAATGCCCTCTATCGGGTGCACCATGATGAACCGTGCGTGATAGCCCGTATCATCTTGTGATTCTTCGCTAATCTTTCCAGCGGCAGCGACGACGACGGGGGCGTTGACGCGCATGTCATATGTCAGCAATGTGTCGTCAGTGGTGGGGTGCCAGTTTGCGGGAAGATAGAATTCATTGTCCGTGGCAAACGCCCCACCTTGCCAGTTTTCGACAGGTTGTTTTTGTGGCAAATCCCAATTGTAGCTGAAATCACCATTTACCTTTTCACCCGAAGGCAAGGTCACCGGGGCGGAGGAATGACCGGACACATGAAGTTGTGCTGCGTTGAGATCAATGTCCAGTGTCAGGTCCAGATGCAAACTGGCGTGTGCAGGCAGGATCACTGCGAAAAAAGCGAAAAAAGTAAGGGCGATTTTTTTCATGATGATGGTTCAATCTGAGGGAACTTGGCGATGATCTCGATCGTTTTATCCCCCCGATTGATTTCAAGGGGCAGCCAGGTCCCGGGGGCTTGACGTTGAATGATTTCGATCAATTGAGCCGGTTTTAAAACATCCAGACCTGCCGCGCTGATGATGATGTCGCCATCTTGAAGGCCCGCATCCTCAGCAATACTTTCTTCGATGACTTGTGCAACCAAGACACCAGGGGCCTTTTCATTTTCTTCAATACGGACCCCAAGCTGTGGTTTGTAGGGGGTATCGTCTTCTTCCATTTCTTCAAGGCCGAAAATGGCGTCAGCGTAAGTGGGGGTGAGCTCACGACAATCCCATCCGATTGTCCAGGGTAGCAGTGTTGTCGCTTTTAAACCAAGTCCTTCCAACTGGTAAGGGACGCCGTAACCATTGACAATATGTCCGCTGCCCATAATTGCGACAACAAGCGGATCACCCCCCATTTTTTGCACATCGGCAATCTTTTGTGCCATTGCACCATCCCATGTGAGTTGGGCTTGGACAAAGCGATTAAAGCGCTGTTTGGATTTTTCATCCTCTTTCATATGGGTGTGAAGGGAAAAGACGGATTTAAGCGATTTTTTATAATCGGGCAGGGCTTTGCGGGGTGTCTTTACGCCTTCTTTTTGAGAGGCTTCAACTTTATCCCATCCATTTTGCGAAACATCACTGATCAGGCTTCGATCGACATTTAAGGCGATGATAGGCAATTTATTCATGCGTGCGAAGCGAAAGATCGGCATATAGAGATTAGCGTCATATTTCCAGACATCTTCCCAATCGGTTTGATTGAGAAATTCGTCTTCTGTTAATTCACCGCGTCCCCAAGCGTCCAAGACAGGTTGAACGCGGCGTGGAAACATTTCAAAGCCGATGATCAAATTCGGGTTATGGCTATAGAGCTGGGTAATGGTTTGAAGCTGCCAACGGTGATGAACCGCATCAGGGTGTTGTTCCCCCAAAAGAACGACTTTTTGATGCGCGGCCTTTTTGATCAATTCATAACCGTTCAGGGGTTTATGCCCTTTCGGGGCAATCCATTGCGCTTGCTGGATACAGCTGAGATCAGGTTCTTTTTCTTCTTCATTTGAGGGGTGGGCCAATGCGTTGGAGAGGCTCAGGGCTGTGAAAAGAGTTGCAAAAGATAAAAGTGATTTACGTGTCATCAAGGAGGCTCCAGATTATTTTTATTATTTTATAGAAGCAGAGCGTGCCAAAAATAAGGCGAAATTAATTTGGTTTCACGTCTGCGGGGCTGGGGATTTTACCGGCAATGGTGCGCCATGCTTTTTCGTTAAATGAAGCCAGTTGAAGCTTTAAGGCTTGTTCTATGGCTTGTTTGGTTGTTTTCGCTTCAAGGGTTTGGCTTATGTCATCTTCTCTGAAGATCTTGAGAGAGACATTATCCATGGATACCAGTTGCTTCTTTTGATCATAAAGGGCGGTGGAAGATAGAAATTCTTCATAACCAGTGGCAATGTCGGGCAAATTCATGGTGATCTGGAAGACGGGTTTCAGGCCAAGATCTATCGGCACTTCAGACATAAACAACATGCTGTTAAAGGTGAAAATATCAAAGCCCATGCGACATTTAAAATGGGCCAGATAGTCCGTCGAGACAAACACGATTTCTTCTTCAACCGAGCGGCCTTCGTAACTGACTTCATAACTACATTCAGGTTTTTTTTGTTCGCTCAGGTCAATCCGTCCGACCAAAGGTTTATCAAAAGAGGCATCAATCAACGGCGTTAGGGAGTGGGCGTAAACAAACCCCAAGTCGCGACCATCTTGGCTTATGGCAAGCCATTGTGTGCCTTTTGCATAGCCGGGTGATTCGACAATATCTCGTCTTTCCAATTTGGTGAGCACTTTACCGGTACTGGCTGGGGCTGAACGTACATTGACGTTCGTTTTTGTCACCATATAGATGCCATATGTGTCACTAAGTTTAACACCATCAAAGAGGGAGGCCGCCTGACTCTCAGAGAAAATCAAGCGAGTAAGACAACCCCATAAAACCAAGGTGAAAAGAAATGCTTTTTTCACCAAAACCTCCATTACTTGGAACAACTTGGGGGCATCATACCTGAATGTGTAGCGCGATACAACGCGATCAATTCTCGACTTTTGCCAGAGATTGCGGCATAAGCGGTGCAAATGCTGGAGTTTGCACAAAATGGTCATTCAAGAATTAGCAGAATTTGCCGCGATTATTAAAAAACATGATCGTCTTTTGGGGCTTGATCTGGGGACAAAAACAATTGGTGTCGCTATTTCAGATGTCATGCGTATGGTGGCCAGTCCGGTTGAAACACTGGAAAAAGGTAAGTTTTCAAAAGATGTTGTGAAGCTGAAAGCCTTAATTGCGAAAGAAGAAGTTGGCGGCATTGTTTTGGGCCTGCCGCGTGAAATGGATGGTACGGATGGGAAACGCAGTCAATCAACCCGTGCCTTTGCTTCTAATTTGTCGCGTGAAATTGATTTACCTATTTTGTTATGGGATGAACGCTTGTCTACGGTGGCGGTTGAACGCACTTTAATCGGGGAAGCCGATATGACCAGAAAACGCCGCGCTGAAGTGGTGGACCGTGCTGCAGCGGCTTATATTTTACAAGGTGTTTTAGAAGCTTTGGAATATCAATATGGCTGATCGCTCTATTCGTTTGGATGACCCTTTGGAAGATTACATCCGCAAAGTCGGCATGCGTGAAAGTCAACCTTTGCGCAAGCTGCGTAAAGTGACCAATGAAACATTGGTTAATGCACAATTGGCGATCTTGCCGGAAGAAGCCTGTCTGCTTGATTTGCTGGTGCGCTTAAGCGGGGCCAAGCGTGCGATTGAAATCGGCGTGTATGCGGGATATTCCACCTTGGCGATTGCCCAGGCTTTACCGGATGATGGTTATCTGGTGGCTCTGGAATATGACAAACGTTTCCCCCCCATTGGTCGGGTCTATTGGGAAGAAGCAAAAGTGGATCATAAAATCGATCTGCGCCTGTGTGAAGCCAAAGCCGGGATTGAGGTGATTTTGGCAGAAAACGGGCCGGAAAGCTTTGACTTTGCCTTTATCGACGCTGATAAGGCCGGCTATATGACCTATTATGAAAAATGCTTGCAATTGATACGCCCGGGTGGGGTGATCTGTGTTGATAATGTTTTATGGTATGGTCGCGTGATTGACCCTGACGATACCACCCATCAAACGGCAGCCATTCGCGCAATCAATGAACATATCGTGGCTGACGAACGTGTCGATATGTCCATGCTGACGATTGGTGATGGCTTGACGGTTGTGCGTAAACGTTGATCTTTGAATGAGAAGATGAATTTTTCTCATTGTCTCGTTGCATAAGCTGTTGTTAAATTCGATTTCCAGTATCTGATGAGGTTGAGTGCATGATCAATATTTTATACGCCCTAGGCCCAATCTTCCTGCTTATTCTGATTGGCTTTGCCGTTCGTAAAAAAGAATTGATCGCGGCTTCCTTTTGGGAACCTGCTGAGGTGTTGACCTACTATATCTTTTTCCCCGCACTTTTATTACAGACCACATCACGTGCTGATATGGGAGAACTGGAAGTCGGTCCCATGGCTTTTGCGATTGTTTCAACCATTGTGCTGGTCGGGGCACTGGCGGTGAAAGCCAAACCACTTTTGGGGATTGACGGACCGAGCTTTACGTCCTTGTTTCAAGGCTCTATCCGCTTTAACACCTATGTGGGTATTGCGGCTGCCTCGGCCCTTTGGGGACAACCGGGCTTGACCTTGATCGCCATCGCTGTGTCTTTTGCTGTACCATTGGTGAATGTGCTGTGCGTGATTGTGATGGAAACCTATGGCGACAGCCCACACCGCACAGACGGCCTACCTCAAGCGGGAAAACTGGCAAAAGCGATGACACGTAATCCCTTGATTTTAGCATGTGTGTTGGGGTTGATTTTAAATGGTCTGGATATGTCTTTACCGCCGATCCTTAATCCCTTGATTGAGATTTTGGCGCGTGCGTCTTTGCCTGTCGGCTTGTTGTGTGTGGGCGCCGGGTTGCATTTTCGCGCTATACATGAAGCTGGCAAAACGGTGATTGTGACCAATGTTGTCAAGCTTGTGGCAATGCCGTTGATTTGTCTGGCCTGTTGCTATGCGATTGGGGTGGAAGGATTGACCCGCGACCTATGTGTCTTTTTTTGCGGTTTGCCTGTAGCGACATCTTCTTTTATTCTGGCGCGCAAGATGGGCGGGAATGCCGAAATTATGTCGGGGATCATCACATTGACGACTCTATGTGCCATGGTGACGCTTCCGGCCATATTATTTTTATTGGACCTGCTTTGAAAGGCGCAGAAAAGCTTAATTTATAACATGGGCTTGCGTCGGGCAGGTCCATGTGCATATAGTCCGCCCTCATGAGCACCAGAGACAGAGAATTACGCTTTACGCATCGGCACCTTCTCGGCATCGAGGGATTGTATCCTTTTGAGTTGACCGACATTTTGGACCGGGCAGAAGCCTACGCCGCGCTGAACAGACAACGGGCCGCTGTGCCCGCGAAACTGGAAGGGCGCACGGTCATCAATCTCTTTTTTGAAAATTCCACGCGAACGCGGACGTCATTTGAACGTGCAGCCAAAAGACTGGGCGCCGATGTGATCAATATGACGGTGGCGACATCCTCCATCAAAAAGGGCGAAACCCTGATTGATACAGCGGTGACGCTGAATGCCATGCATCCCGACGTGCTGGTCGTTCGTCATGGGGATTCCGGTGCAGTTGAACTGTTGGCGCAAAAAGTCAATTGCGCGGTTTTGAATGCGGGCGATGGGACACACGAACATCCGACACAAGCCTTGCTGGACGCATTGACCATTCGCCGCAGAAAAGGCAAGTTTACGGGCCTGACCGTAGCCATTTGCGGTGATGTCTTACATTCACGCGTGGCACGTTCCAATATTCATTTACTTAATGCCATGGGCGCACGGGTGCGTCTGGTTGCACCTAGTACATTGTTGCCTTCAACCCTAAGTGTTTTGGGGGCAGAGATCTTCCACGATATGCGTGAAGGTTTGAAAGATGTGGATGTGGTTATGATGCTCCGTTTACAAAAAGAGCGTATGGAAGGGGCTTATGTGCCCTCACAGCGGGAGTATTTCCATTTCTACGGTCTTGATTACGATAAACTGTCTTATGCCAAAGATGATGCATTGATTATGCACCCCGGTCCGATGAACCGGGGGGTGGAAATCGACTCCGATGTGGCCGATGATATTGAACGTTCCGCCATCCAAGAACAGGTGGAGATGGGCGTGGCTGCCCGTATGGCTTGTCTGGAAGTGGTGACGGCCAATTTGGACCAATGGCGCAAGGAGAACGGGCTATGAGCAAACCAACAAGCGGACGGATTGCTTACGTAAATGCTCGTCTTCTCGACCCGGCGACCAACTTGGATGTCATGGGCGGTCTACTGACTGAAGGGGAAGTTATTACCGATTTTGGTGAGGGCTACGCAAAAGCCGATGGTCAATATGGTGATGCAGATATTGTTGATTGCCAAGGGGCCTGTCTGACACCGGGCTTGGTTGACATTCGCGTACAGTTGCGCGAACCGGGTGAAGAACATAAAGGAACGTTGAAATCCGCTGGTGAGGCGGCAACCTCAAGCGGGGTTACGTCCATGGTCTGCCTGCCCAATACTCAACCGGTGACTGATGATATGAGCGTGGTTGAGTTTGTGGCCCGCCGTGCGCGTCTGTTGGGGCTAACCAAAGTTTATCCTTATGGTGCTATCACAAAAGGCCTACAAGGTACGGACATGGCAGAAATGGGCATGCTATCAGAATCTGGTGCGGTTGCCTTTACCGATGGGGTGCGTGCCGTGGCTTCTGCCAAGGTGATGCGCAAAGCCCTGGCTTATGCAAAAAACCACGATTTATTGCTGGTACAACACCCTGAAGAACCTTCTTTAGCGGAAGGTGGACATATGAATGCCGGTGCCCTTGCGGCGCGGATGGGGTTAAGCGGTATCCCCAAAGTGGCTGAAACAATTATGGTTGCACGCGATGTGCGTCTGGCTGAAGATACGGGTGGGCGGTTGCATTTTGCGCATATTTCCACGGCAGAAAGTATTGATATTATCCGCCGTGCCAAAGAACGTGGTGTACGGGTGACCTGTGATACGGCCCCACCTTATTTCTCGCTCAATGAATTGGCAGTGGGGGAATACCGGACATTTGCGAAACTGTCCCCGCCTTTGCGCGATGAAGAAGATCGTCGCGCGATTATTGAAGGGCTGAAGGACGGCACCATCGATATCATCGCCTCAGATCATGCCCCGGAAGATGAAGATTCCAAACGGTTACCTTTTGCGCAGGCTGCATTTGGTGGGGTCGGTCTGGAAACGCTGTTGGCGATTACGCTGGAACTTTATCACAATAAACATATGTCTTTGCTGGACTGCTTGCGTACTGTAACCTGTAATCCTGCTGATATTATTGGATTATCAGCGGGGCGCCTGGCTGTTGGGGCTGCTGCGGATTTATGTATTTTTGATCCGGATCGTGGCTGGAAGATTGATGCCGATCAACTGGCATCAAAATCTAAAAACTCACCGTTTGATGGTCGTCTTGCACAAGGGCGTTGTTTGCGCACTGTGATTGATGGACGCACGGTTTTTACACTTGAACAATAAGGAATAAAACGGTGGGAACTTTACCTGTAATTGTGACACATGAATGGCAAATAGCGGCCCTGTTGGGCTATTTGCTTGGGTCAATTCCCTTTGGATTGCTGTTGACCAAATTCTTTCAGGCGGGTGATCTACGTTCAATTGGATCGGGCAATATTGGTGCAACCAATGTGTTGAGAACCGGACGTAAAGGTCTGGCTTTTGCGACTTTGCTGTTGGATGGCGGCAAGGGGGCGGTTGCAGTCTTGCTTGTAAATTATATGTTTGCCCCGGATGCGGCGATTGTTGCGGGGATGATGGCTGTGATCGGTCATAATTTCCCTATGTGGTTAAAATTTGAAGGGGGCAAAGGTGTGGCGACGTCTTTGGGGGTGCTGTTGGCGCTGTCATGGCCCGCCGGGCTTGCAACGGCTGGGACGTGGTTGTTGATTGCTATTATCTTTAGGTATTCTTCCTTGGCGGCTTTAGTCTCTTTCGTTGTGTCGCCTATTTATATGCTTTTTCTGGCTGATGAAAATAAAGCTGTTTTAGCTGTTTTACTTGCAGTTTTGTGCTTTGTACGGCACCATGAAAACATTAAACGACTGGTTGCAGGGGAAGAGACCAAGATCGGTCAAAAATAAGTTTCGCAGGGAACAGATATAAGTTTTTAATCTGTTAGTCGTACGTTTTGGAAAAACATAGAATTAAAGAAGCTAATCTTCTTCAGGCGGTCATAAATACAGTGCCTGTTCCTATTTTCTTTAAAGATGAAGAAGGTAGATATTTGGGTTGCAATGGTGCTTTTGAAGAATATGTCGGCTTATCAAAAGATGAACTGATTGGTAAAACTGTTTTTGAACTTTTCGCCCCGGATCTTGCCCGTATTTATTATGAAGCGGATAAAGTTTTATATGATCAGCAAGGGTTGCAAAAATATGAAACGCAGGTCACATATGCCGATGGGAGTGTGCATGATGTCATGTTTCATAAAGCATATTTTTTGGCAGAAACTGAAAATGTCAGTGGTATTGTGGGTGCCATGTTGGACATCACAGAACGAAAGCGTATTGAACGTGAATTAGAAAAACGTGCCTTAACGGACAGTTTAACCGGATTAGACAATCGGGCATCTTTGATTAAAGACTTGGACCATGCCATTAAGCTGGCAAAACGGAGTCAGCGCAACATCGCCTTTATGATGCTTGATATTGATGACTTTAAGCGTGTCAATGACACCTTCGGTCATCCAACCGGTGATGCCTTACTGATCGAAGTTGGTAACCGTTTGAAAGCAAGTGTGCGTGAAAGTGACCTTGTTGCCCGCCTTGGCGGTGATGAATTTGCCGTGGTACTGGAAGATTCTGTCGAAGGCGGTGAGACAATCATCCCTGTTGCCGAAAAGATTATTAAATCTTTCGATCCTCCCTTTTATGTGGATGGGCACGAACTTCAAGTCGGTGTCAGCATCGGGATTGCCTGTACGCCGCTGGACGGCGAAAATACATTGGAATTGATGAAGATTGCCGATATCGCGCTCTATCGCGTGAAAGCGCAAAATAAAGGCAAATACCAGTTCTTTTCTCATCCCTTATAAAAAATAAGACAAACCTTTTCATAACCCCTTTCAGTTGTTGAAAGGGTAGTGTTATGGCATCTCATCAAATATCACAGGAAGAACATCTGGCGTGGTTGCGTTTAATCAGAAGCGAAAACGTCGGTCCCATGACTTTTTATCGTTTGCTGGATCAATTTGGCACGGCCTACGCTGCCTTACAGGCTTTACCCGATTTAGCCAAAAAGGGTGGGCGTAGAAAGGCGATTAAAATATGCACCAAGGCTGATGCGCAAAAAGAAATCAATCAAGTACAAGACTTGGGTGCACAGTTGGTATTGCGGAATGAAGAAACGTATCCCCCATTGTTGGCCCATGTCGAAGATGCCCCACCTGTGATCACCATACGGGGGCATTGTCACTTGTTGAAAAAAAGATCCGTTGCCATTGTAGGCGCGCGCAATGCTTCCATCAACGGATGTAAGTTTGCAGGGCAATTGGCGCGTGACCTTGGGGAAAACGGTTTGCTGGTTGTCTCCGGGTTGGCGCGCGGGATTGATGGGGCCGCTCATGCCAATGCGTTGGATCATGGCACTGTTGGTGTCTTGGGCGGGGGCGTTGATGTGGTTTACCCAAAAGAAAATGCGTCTTTATATAGAGAGATGGTTGAGCGGGCTTGTTTAATCGCGGAACCCAAACTGGGGACGCAACCCCAAGCGCGTCACTTTCCCAGACGCAACCGGATTATTTCCGGTATGTGCCGCGCCATTGTGGTGGTTGAGGCTTCCCCGCGTTCAGGATCATTGATTACCGCCCGGTTGGCGTTAGAGCAGGGACGCGAAGTTTTTGCCGTGCCGGGATCGCCACTTGACCCGAGATCGAAGGGAACAAACGGCCTGATTCGCGATGGGGCTTATTTAGTGGAAAATGCAGAAAATATTTTAGAGGTCTTAAATAGTGTACAAAGCACACCGTTAAAAGAGACAAAAAATAATTATAATCAAAGTGTTAATGGGGGTATGCCGGAGGAGGATGAATTACGTGAAGCACGATCCATAATTACAAAAAGTTTGTCTCCAACACCAGTTTTCGTTGACGAAATCATCCGTCAATGCCAAATCTCTGCATCAATCGTGCAAACCGTTCTGCTTGAATTGGAGCTTGCCGGCCTTCTTGAAAGGTATCCGGGTAATAAGGTTTCTCTAATTATTTGAATGTGTTAGGTACGGAAAAGACTTGTCTGAAACTGTTTCTTAAAAGAGCCACTGATGAACGTTGTTGTCGTCGAATCGCCCGCTAAAGCCAAAACAATCAATAAATATTTGGGGAAAGATTTTACTGTTCTTGCCTCCTATGGGCATATTCGTGACCTTCCGGCGAAAGATGGTTCAGTTAGACCGGACGATAATTTCTCTATGGATTGGGAAATGGATGCCCGGTCTAAAAAACAGTTTAAAGACATTACAGACGCCATGAAGGGCGCGGACAAACTGTATCTCGCGACTGACCCGGATCGTGAAGGGGAAGCTATTTCGTGGCATGTACAAGAAGTTCTGGAAAGCCGCAAGCTTTTGAAAGGCGTCGATGTCAAAAGGATCGTCTTTCATGAAATCACCAAACAGGCGGTTTTGGATGCAGTTGCCAACCCGCGCGAAATTAATCGAGAACTGGTCGAAGCTTATCTGGCGCGCCGTGCCCTTGATTATCTTGTGGGGTTTAACCTATCGCCGGTTTTATGGCGCAAGTTGCCCGGGTCACGCTCTGCCGGGCGTGTGCAATCGGTTGCGTTGCGTTTAATCTGTGAACGTGAAGCCGAGATCGAAGCCTTTAATCCGGTTGAATATTGGACCGTAGATGCCAAGTTCACAACGCCCAAAAAGAAAACGCTGGCGGCACATTTAACCCATTTAAATGGCGACAAGCTGGCAAAACACGATATCGGTAATGAAAAAGCGGCCAACAGTGCTGTTCAAACCGTAGAATCCGGTCAATATACGGTTGGTGATGTAGAACGCAAAAAGACCAAACGTCATCCTGCCCCACCTTTTACAACGTCTACCTTGCAACAAGAAGCCTCGCGCAAGCTTGGTTTTGGGGCAAAGCGGACCATGCAGGTTGCACAAAAGCTTTATGAAGGGATCAATCTTGGCGGTGAAACCGTTGGTTTGATTACCTATATGCGTACCGATGCGGTGAATTTGTCTAACGAAGCGATTTTTTCGACACGTGATCTGATCAAAGATCAATTCGGGGACAAGTATGTTCCGGAAGCACCGCGTACTTACAAGACTAAAGCTAAGAATGCTCAAGAAGCCCACGAAGCCATTCGACCGACAGGATTATCGCGTCGTCCGGAAGACATGGCAAAATATCTTGATGGGGATCAACTGAAATTATACAGCCTGATTTGGAAACGTACCGTGGCATGCCAAATGGAAAGCGCTGTTCTGGATCAGGTTGGCGTGGCTATTCAAAGCGCGGACAAGAAAACATGGTTGCGTGCCAGTGGGTCTGTTGTTGTATTTGATGGTTTTCTGACGCTCTACCAAGAAGGGCGCGATGATAGTGATGAAGACGAAAATGGTGATCAAATTTTGCCGGATGTACAAGTCGGCGATAAGCTGAACTTGGGGCCTGTAACAGCAGATCAGCATTTTACACAACCGCCACCGCGTTATTCCGAAGCTTCGTTGGTCAAAAAGATGGAAGAACTCGGCATTGGCCGCCCATCAA
>JABXIC010000271.1 GCA_013373265.1 Methylocystaceae bacterium
GCGTCTGGGCTGGAAAGTCTTCCTGCCGGTATCTTTGGCCGGTGTCATCATTTATTCCGGTATTGCTGTCTATGGCGGCTTTGCACCGGGTATGCAGTAAGGAGAACGTGAAATGAGCTATATTTCAAAAACGGCCCGCGCATTCTTCCTGACAGAACTGCTGCAAGGTCTGGCAATTACCTTCAAATACATGTTCAGACAAAAAGTAACGTTGAACTACCCCTATGAGAAAGGCATGCTGTCCCCGCGTTTTCGTGGTGAGCACGCGCTACGCCGCTATCCTAACGGGGAAGAACGTTGCATTGCTTGTAAACTCTGTGAAGCCATTTGCCCGGCACAAGCCATTACGATTGAAGTTGAACCGCGCAACGACGGCTCACGCCGTACCACGCGTTACGACATTGACATGACAAAATGTATCTACTGTGGTTTCTGTGAAGAAGCCTGTCCGGTGGATGCCATTGTCGAAGGTCCGAACTTCGAATTCGCCACCGAAACCCGCGAAGAGCTTATGTATGATAAAGATAAGCTGTTGGCAAACGGTGCGCGTTGGGAAACTGAACTCGCTACCCGCATCAAGCTCGATGCGCCGTATCGTTGATAATGGGGGTAGGGGAAAAATTATGAAATTGTCTTTTAAAATCCTGAATAGCCGAGCTGTCGGTCTGGGGGTCGCATGATAGTACAAGCATTGGCTTTCTATCTTTTTGCTGCGGTAACTGTGGCAAGTGCGGTGATGGTTATCACCGCCAAAAACCCGGTTCACTCCGTACTGTTCCTCGTTCTTGCCTTTTTCAACACCGCCGGACTTTTCGTCCTGATGGGTGCTGAATTTCTGGCAATGTTGTTGATTGTTGTTTATTGCGGGGCGGTCACCGTACTGTTCCTCTTTGTTGTCATGATGTTGGATATCAACTTTGTTGAGCTGCGTCAGGGCTTCTTGCAATACATGCCGTTAGGCGCAACGATCGGTATCGTTTTGTTGGCTGAGTTGGCCGTCATTTTTGGCGGATGGCACTTTGCACCAGAAGCGGCAAAAGCCGGGGCCTCGCCCATACCATCAGTCGAGACCATGAGCAACACACATGCCATCGGCGCTATTCTTTACACGGATTATATTTACTTGTTCCAAGCAGCAGGGCTGGTTCTCTTGGTTGGTATGATCGGTGCAATCGTTCTGACACACCGCAAACGCGCAGGCGTTCGCCGTCAGGTCATTGCCGACCAAATCAATCTGAAGGCCTCCGACGTTGCCGAGTTCAAAAAAGTTGAAAGCGGAAAGGGTGTGTAATGTTTGAAATTGGACTTTCTCACTATCTCAGCGTTGCAGCTATCCTTTTCACATTGGGCGTTCTTGGGATCTTCCTGAACAAGAAGAACATGATCGTTATCCTGATGTCTGTGGAATTGATTTTGCTGGCTGTGAATATCAACTTGGTTACCTTCTCGACCCATCTTGGCGATCTGGTTGGTCAAGTCTTCTCGATTTTCGTTCTCACCGTTGCTGCTGCGGAAGCGGCCATCGGTCTGGCGATCCTTGTAATCTTCTTCCGTAACCGTGGTTCTATCGCGGTCGAAGACATCAACGCGATGAAGGGGTAGGGCCAGTCATGTATACAGCTGCTATTTTCCTCCCACTCGTTGGCTTCTTGATCGCAGGTACGCTTGCGCTCTTTACGCCGGAAGACGAGAAAAAACGTAAAGCGAATGATCGCTTGGCCCAAATCGTCACTTGTACGGGCCTGCTGATCTCCGCTGCGTTGGCGATTGCGATTTTCTTTGACGTTGGCCTGCATGGTAACGCGAAGACGGTTCATCTGTTCACATGGATTCAATCCGGTACATTCGATGTTTCATGGGCGTTGCGTTTTGATACGCTGACGGCTGTGATGATGATCGTTGTGACCGGGGTTTCTTCCATGGTCCACGTATATGCCTGTGGCTATATGTCCCATGACCCGAACATCCCGCGCTTTATGGGCTACCTCAGCCTCTTTACCTTCTGCATGTTGATGCTGGTTACAGCTGATAACCTGCTACAAATGTTCTTTGGTTGGGAAGGTGTTGGTCTGGCGTCTTATTTGTTGATCGGTTTCTGGTATCACAAACCTTCTGCAAATGCCGCTGCTATCAAGGCTTTCTTGGTGAACCGTGTGGGTGACTTTGGTTTCTCTTTGGGTATCTTTGCAACCTTCCTGTTGTTCGGCACAGCCGACTTTGACGCGATCTTTGCAGCGGTTCCCGGTCAAGCCGATACCATGATCAACCTGTTTGGTACTGAATTCCACGCCATGACCATCATCTGCTTGCTATTGTTTGTTGGTGCGATGGGTAAATCAGCCCAGCTTGGTCTACACACCTGGTTGCCTGATGCGATGGAAGGTCCGACACCTGTGTCTGCCTTGATCCACGCGGCAACAATGGTTACAGCCGGTGTGTTCATGGTGGCCCGCTTGTCACCGATGTTTGAATATTCTGACGTTGCCTTGACGGTTGTCACGGTTGTGGGGGCATCAACCTGTTTCTTTGCAGCGACAATTGGTTGCGTCCAAAACGATATCAAACGCGTCATCGCTTATTCGACCTGTTCACAACTTGGCTATATGTTCTTTGCCTGCGGCGTTTCTGCATATTCTGCAGGCGTCTTCCACCTGATGACACACGGCTTCTTTAAAGCCTTGTTGTTCTTAGGCGCAGGTTCTGTCATTCACGCCATGTCTGATGAACAGGATATGCGTAAAATGGGCGGTATCTGGAAAATGATCCCGGTCACTTATGCCTTGATGTGGATCGGTAACTTGGCTTTGGCAGGTATTCCACCTTTTGCCGGGTATTTCTCAAAAGATATCGTGCTTGAAGCGGCGTATGGCGCCCATACTTCGGTTGGCACCTTTGCCTACTGGATGGGGATTGCTGCGGCCTTTATGACGGCGTTCTATTCATGGCGTTTGCTCTTCATGACTTTCCATGGGAAATCCCGTGCGGATGAAGTTGTGCTGGCACATGTTCATGAAAGCCCGAAAATCATGATCCTTCCATTGATCCCGTTGGCGGCTGGCGCTGTGTTTGCTGGTTACCTTGGCTACGAAAACTTCGTTGGTCATCATGCAAGTGAGTTCTGGAACAACGCCATCTTGATCTTGGAATCACATCCTGGTCTTGAAAATGCCCACCATGTTCCTGCCTGGGTGAAATACATGCCTTTGGTTGTCGGTCTTATCGGCATTGCTTTGGCTTATATTTTCTATCTGGCAGTTCCAAGCATTCCGGGCAAATTGGCAACAACATTCAACGGCCTTTACAAGTTCCTGCTCAACAAATGGTATTGGGACGAACTTTACGACTTCCTGTTTGTTAAACCTGCGTTCTGGATCGGACGCGGTTTCTGGAAAGCTGGCGATGAAGAACTCATCGACGGTGTCGGCCCGAACGGCTTTGCCCGTGCGACAAAAGCGATTGCTGGTCGTGCGTCACGCCTACAAACCGGTTACCTCTACCACTATGCATTCGTCATGCTGGCAGGTGTAGCTTTGTTGATCACTTGGTATCTCTTTACGAAGGGCTGAAAGTAAGATGAGTAATATTCCTCTTCTCAGTGTTATCACCTTTCTGCCTCTCGTAGGCGTGGCTATGATCCTGTTGTTGGTTCGTGGCGACGTGAAAGATGATAGCAAAAGCGCAAAACAAATTGCGCTCCTCACCTCTGTCGCGACCTTCCTGATCTCCCTTGGGGTCTGGACTGGTTTTGACACAACAACATCCGATTTCCAGTTTATTGAAAAAGCTGAATGGTTGCCGGGTGTTGGTGTGAACTATCACATGGGGATCGATGGCATTTCTATGCTGTTTGTCCTCTTATCCACATTGCTGACACCCGTTTGTATCCTGTCAGCTTGGGAAGCCGTCACCAAACGCGCGAAAGAATATATGATCTCGTTCCTCATTCTTGAGACGATGATGATTGGTATGTTCTGCGCCTTGGATATGATGCTGTTCTACATCTTCTTCGAAGGTGTCCTGATCCCGATGTTTATCATCATCGGCGTTTGGGGTGGACAAAACCGTATCTATGCTGCGTTTAAGCTGTTCCTCTACACGCTTCTCGGCTCTGTTTTGATGCTGGTTGCGATGATGGCCATGTATTGGGATGCCGGTACATTCGATATTCCGACATTGATGACACACAGCTTCCCGGCACAAATGCAAACATGGTTGTGGCTTGCATTCTTTGCCTCCTTTGCTGTGAAAGTCCCGATGTGGCCGGTTCATACCTGGTTGCCGGATGCCCACGTACAAGCCCCGACAGCAGGTTCCGTTATTCTGGCGGGTGTGCTGTTGAAAATGGGTGGATACGGGTTCTTACGTTTCTCAATTCCGATGATGCCACTGGCAAGTGCTGACTTCACACCACTGATCTACACATTATCGATCATCGCTGTGATCTACACCTCTTTGGTGGCACTTGTGCAGGAAGATATGAAAAAGCTGATCGCTTATTCTTCCATCGCGCACATGGGTTTTGTGACCATTGGTTCATTCACAGGGACAGTACAAGGTGTTGAAGGTGGTATCTTTACCATGCTCAGCCACGGTATTGTTTCAGCCGCGCTCTTCTTGATCGTTGGTGTGATTTATGACCGCATCCACACCCGTGACATTGCCGCTTATGGTGGTCTTGTGGATCGTATGCCCAAATATGCATTGATCTTCATGCTGTTTATGATGGCATCTGTCGGCTTGCCCGGTACATCCGGTTTTGTCGGCGAGGTCCTTGTCCTTGTCGGTGTCTTCCAAGTTGACCAATGGGTTGCTGCTTTGGCTGCAACCGGGGCCATCTTGGGTGCGGCCTATTCTTTGTACCTCTATCGCCGCATCGTTTTCGGTGTGCTGACAAAAGAAAGCCTCAAGTCCATCTTGGACATGAACCGCCGCGAAGTTTTGGTTTTCGCACCGCTGATTATCCTGACGCTGTTTGCTGGTGTTTATCCGCAACCGTTTTTGGATGTGATGCATGCATCAGTCGAAAACCTCGTCAACAACTACCATGCCGCATTGGACGCTTCTGGCGTCAATGTCGCAGCTCAATAGGAGTAGGCATCCATGAGTGAGCTTCCAAATCTCACCCCGGCCTTGCCGGAAATTTTCATGGCAGCCGTTGCTATGGCTCTTTTGATGGTCGGTGTCTTCACAAAAGGTGAGGCTAAAACGGTTACCCGTTTGGTCTCTTACCTTGCCACCGGTGCCATGATCTTAGCCTTGTTGTTGGTGACGGCTTTCAGCACAACAGCGGGCACAACCTTTAACGGCCTGTTTATCACAGGGGCGTTCCCGGCTTTTGCCAAGGTCTTGATCCTTGGGGCAAGTGCGCTGACTTTGTTTATGTCACGTGACTTCTTTGTGCGTGCCAACGTCAACCGTCCTGAATATCCGGTCCTCGCCATTTTGGCGACCTTGGGTATGATGATGATGGTATCGGCAAACGATCTCATCGCGCTTTATATGGGTCTGGAACTACAATCCTTGTCTTTGTATGTGATGGCTTCCATCATGCGCAACGACCTGCGTTCAACTGAGTCCGGCCTAAAATACTTTGTTTTGGGTGCCTTGGCATCTGGTATGCTGCTCTATGGCTCCAGCTTGGTTTACGGCTTTGCCGGAACGACCAACTTTGAAGTCATGGCAGAATTGTTCCATGCTGAACATGGCATGCATGGTGGACCGAGCACTGGGTTGATCTTCGGGATCGTCTTTGTGATGGTCGGTCTGGCCTTTAAAGTTTCTGCCGTACCATTCCATATGTGGACACCTGACGTTTATGAAGGTGCACCAACGCCTGTTACCGCTTTCTTTGCATCAGCACCGAAAGTGGCGGCTTTGTCCCTGTTTATCTACGTGATGATGGGCGCCTTTGGTGACCTTGCCGAACAATGGCAACAAATCGTCATCTTTATCTCTGTTGCCTCTATGGTATTGGGTGCTTTTGCCGCTGTTGCGCAAAACAACATCAAACGACTGATGGCTTATTCTTCCATCGGTAACGTCGGTTATATGCTGATCGGTTTGGCTGTTGGTGGTGCGGTTGCAAGCGGACCGGAAACCCAACAAGGCGGCATTGAAAGCATGTTGGTTTACCTGACCATCTACCTGATCATGACGTTGGGGACATTCGGTTGTATTCTTGCTATGAAACGTGGCGGGACCAATGTTGAACAAATCAGCGATCTGGCTGGTTTGTCTAAAACAAACCCGTTGATGGCGGCTGCTTTGGCGATCTTCATGTTCTCCATGGCCGGCATTCCGCCATTGGCTGGCTTCTTTGGTAAACTGTACGTCTTCTTAGCTGCATTAGAAGCCGGGCTTGTCGGTTTGGCCGTTCTGGGTGTTTTGTCATCCGTTGTTGGCTGTTTCTATTACATCCGTCTGATCAAAATCATGTATTTTGATGATGTCGATGAAGAACTTGACCGTTCTGTCGGTACAGAAATTTCAATGGTTGTTGGTGCTGCCGCAATCGTTATTCTGGGCTTCTTCATCTATCCTGCTTTTATTACAGATAGCGCCGCGCTTGCCGCTGCCA
>JABXIC010000126.1 GCA_013373265.1 Methylocystaceae bacterium
CCGCAACTTTGGTATTGGGTGTTTTATTCCATTGAATGGCACCGTCGATTAACTTGGCAGAATCAAAAACCGAATCTTCGACAAAGTGCAATAAAATTTCCAGATAACGAATATCTTGTTTGCGTGACGTCTGAAGGTTCTTGCGGATCCAGTTTGGAATATAAGGTGTGAAATCACCGTTTATCGTGACTTTGGGATTATAGAGTTGAAATTCATTAATATGAATATCACCAACAAGGAACTCAAAAGGATTCATCTCAAAGGTGACTTTTTGAACAAACCCTACTGTTTCGACATCCCCAATCGTTTTGCCAAAAAAGTCGAGGTTTTCGGCCTCTAGACGGATATGGGGGAGAAGAGAAAAAGTGAAGTCACCGTTGAAGCTAAATTCAAGGCCGGTTGATTGTTCCAGTCTGTTTTCTATAAAACTTTTATAAAAGGATGAAGGCAGGATAAATGGCACCAGCACCATTACGAGAAACGTAACTACCAGAATATGTGGTATTTTCGATCTGATCTTAGCGACCTTGATACCTGAGAAGTTTAACATTCCTGACCCTTAACCATTTTCTCTTATGTATTCTGCATATGTATTTGACCTACACTTTACATAGAGACGGCCTGCGTAACAAGATTTGTCTTGTGTTATGTTATTGGCAAGCCCCGTTTTTTCCATAAATTTAGTCCACCTTTTACTACAGATACATTTTTGAACCCTAGGTTTTTTAGCGTTCTTGCCGCCATTGCTGCACGTTGAGATGACAGGCAGATAACATAAACTTTATTATTCATATAAGGTCTTTTTTCTTCGATATCTTCGCCCAGCTTGTAAGGTTCTACATTTATGCTGTCTGGTGCATGAAAAGAATTGAACTCTTCCGGCGTGCGTACATCGATCATTACAATGCCTTCATCATCTTGCATGACATCATAAACGACCTTCGGGTCCACAAAGGGGACACCTGCAAGTAAACGCGGTATCATGCGTAAGGTGACAAACGCGATTGCGACAACAACGACGGCTGTGACAAGAGGTGAATCCATAATCGGTTCCTTTTCAATAAAGTAGCGATTGCTGTTTTAATCAATTTTACCGCTACAAAGCAATAGACTTGCCATTTCCTTCAACAATCTATATCTCACACATTATGAGTAAGATTCTTCATATTATTGGTGGTGGTCTGGCTGGTAGCGAAGCTGCTTGGCAGGCGGCCCTTCGCGGCATTCAGGTTGTTTTGCACGAAATGCGTCCCGTACGTCCAACAGAAGCCCATCATAGCGACACTCTGGCTGAACTTGTCTGTTCTAATTCACTGCGTTCTGACGATGCGCAATATAATGCGGTCGGCTTAATGCATGAAGAATTGCGACGGGCGGGTTCTTTAATCATGCGTTGTGCAGATGAACATGCCGTGCCTGCTGGTGGTGCCTTGGCGGTTGATCGTGATGGTTTTGCTAAAGCTGTTCAAACGGCCTTGGAAAATCATGAAAACGTCACCATTGTGCGTGAAGAAATCACCGAGGTTCCCACAGAAGAATGGGGACATACCATCATTGCCACCGGGCCATTAACATCAGAGCCCCTTGCCAATTCCATCAAAGCACTGACCGGGGAACAATCGCTGCACTTTTTTGATGCGATTGCACCGATCATTCACAAAGACAGTATCGATTTTTCAAAAGCCTGGTTTCAATCGCGCTATGACAAAGGTGATGGTAGCGACTACATCAACCTTGGCATGACACGCGATCAATATGAACAGTTTATTGATGATCTGATTGCTGGTGAAAAAATGGACTTCAAAGAATGGGAAAAAGACACTCCTTACTTTGAAGCCTGTTTACCCATTGAAGTGATGGCAGAACGCGGGCGTGAAACCCTTGCCTTCGGGCCAATGAAGCCCGTCGGCCTGACAAACCCGAATGATCCTGATACAAAACTTGCAGCTGTTGTGCAGCTGAGACAGGATAATAAGCTCGGCACGCTCTACAATATGGTAGGCTTTCAAACCAAATTACGCCATGGCGAACAAACACGGATTTTCAAAACGATTCCCGGCCTTGAAAATGCAAGCTTTGCCCGATTGGGTGGGATTCATCGAAACACCTTTATCAATTCCCCGCGTCTGCTGGATGAAACGTTAAGGCTTAAGCAACGTCCAAACGTGCGCTTTGCAGGTCAAGTGACAGGCTGTGAAGGCTATGTAGAAAGCACGGCTGTTGGCTTAATGGCGGGTCGCTTTGCGGCAGCAGAGATCATGGAACAAAATATCATTTGCCCCCCCGATGTGACAGCCTTGGGTGGAATTTTGACTCATATCACCGGTGGTGCGGATGCCATGACATTCCAACCCATGAACATCAATTTCGGCTTATTGCCGCCGATGGATGTCAGAAATGAACGCGGCAAACGCGTGAAAGGGAAGGAAAAAAAGGCCGCTGTTTCTGCGCGTGCGCTTACGGCGCTTGATCAATGGCTTATGGAAGCGGAAAAAGTTTAATATTTCCCGCGCCAGGCCCGA
Organism: Methylocystaceae bacterium; assembly: GCA_013373265.1. Classification (GTDB taxonomy): domain Bacteria; phylum Pseudomonadota; class Alphaproteobacteria; order Rhodospirillales; family Terasakiellaceae; genus Terasakiella. The sequence continues at coordinate 2,523 of JABXIC010000126.1, forward strand.
AAAGCGATGGTCAGTTGTTTTTTAAGTCTACCATTGCCGATATTGGGATTGAATGGATCATAGTCGACCTTCTTCAAACGCTTTAAATAATCTTCAATCGCGATGTTGGACAGTAAAACACCATCGGGTTTTGCATTGATATTTCTTGCTTGTTCAAGTTGGTTTGTAATTTCTGATACCAAATCCCGAACGCAAGCTTTTAAAGACTCGTCAGCTTTTAGCTCCATAAAGGTCTTTAAATCGAGACCATGTTTTTTGATCAAAGCTTGTGGCAGTTTACAACGCCCTTTTCTGGCCTGAAAGGCCAAACTTCGGATGATGTCATAAAGGGTTTGGGCAATACCTATCTTTATATGTGCCTCTGTCGTCACCACCTCAATAGCAGTTGTTTTTATTTCAGCGATAGTCCCGCCTGTTGCCTCTGCATAGCGTAGAAGTGCCGCCATATCGTCATGGGCATGATCTTCCATATCAAAGGCACGTGCATTGAAATATCGCTCAAACAAAGGTTTAGGGATTTCTGCATTCGCGATAACATCAACAATTTCTTTATGAGTCCCGTTTTCAACCTGACTTGATTTTCCTTCATAGAGGGCATCGACCACATCACGCCACCATTGTAGCCTGAACAAGCCCAAATGCGGTTCTTGCACCAAGTCACGAATGCGTTGTGTCTCTGCATTGAAAACCTGAAGCGCATAAAAAACATTGCGCTGTTCATCTGGCACAAAAAGACCGCAAATGAATTGATCGTGATCGGTTTTACGTATTTCTTCGCCACAAAGGCTAAGGTCTGAATCCATGATAAGGGCTTTTGAATTGTAAATGTCTGTGTCATATAGGTCTTATCAAAGGGAAAAGCCAAGTGTCAAAAACAGAAAATACAGAAAACTTTCCTGTCGCCAGCCTCTTTCTGACCAAAGATGTCCGTGCACAGGTTTTGAATTTTTACAAATTTGCTCGTGGGGCTGATGACATTGCCGATTCTCCGGATCTGGACATTGCCGAAAAATATGAACAGCTAAAAATCGACACGACTTGTCAATTCAAAGAAGATTTATTGTGCGCCTTTCGCCAGGATGTCGAAAAAAAACGTTATGAGACATGGGACGAATTGATGGAATATTGCCGTTATTCTGCCAATCCTGTTGGGCGCTTTCTGCTGGAAATTCATCATGAAGAAAAAGGCGGTGATGAAAGCGACGCTTTATGCAGCGCGCTACAAACCCTCAACCATCTTCAGGACTGTAAAAAAGACTACCTCGCTTTAGATCGTATCTACCTACCTGCCGAATTTCTTAAAAGTGGTGATAGTTATGAATTTTTTTTATCTCAAGCACACATGCATCCTGACTTACGTTTGATCTTTGATCGTTGTTTGGATAAAACCGATGTGCTTTTAAAACGTGCCTTGCAACTGCCTAGCCAAATCAAAAACAAACGGTTACGTTATCAGGCAAAAGTCACCGTGCTCTGCGGACTGGCCCTTGCAGGCAGACTGCGCCGTGAGGACCCTATTGCAAAGCGTGTGGAGTTAAACACATTGGATAAACTGCTTCTTGCCTACAAAGGGCTATATCCCTTATGACCCATGCCTGCAAAACTGATTTTGACTATGTCGAAGACATTGTTAAAAACTCAAAGAGTTCATTTAGCTTGGGGATGAAGGCCCTGCCCCATGGTCGTCGTGGATATCTGTATGCGATTTATGCCTATTGCAGGGTTCTTGATGACATTGCCGATGGTGACGGGCTTGCTCAGGATAAAGTTAAACAACTTACCCTGTGGCGCGAGAAAATTGATTTGATGCTCAACGGCCAACCTGGGTGCGAGATTACGCGCATCTTGGCAGATGCTGTGGCCCTATATGACATTCCAACACAAGAGCTTTATCGCCTTATTGATGGGATGGAAGCCGATGCAAATGGCCCGATCCAAAAACCGACTTGGGAGGAGCTTTACACTTATTGCCGCTGCGTAGCCGTCAGTGTTGGCTTGTTATCTTTGCCGATTTTCGGCCGCACAGACCCACAAGCCCAGTCCTTTGCCAAAGAATTGGGCTTTGCCTTGCAATTAACCAATATTTTGCGCGATATTGAAGAAGACCGCACCATAAACCGTATTTACCTGCCCAAAGAAAGTATGGGTACCCATGGTGTTGAAGATGTCAGCTCCCCTAACCTTCATCTGGTTTTGAAAGAGATCGCAGAGAAAGCCAAAGAACATTACAGACAAGCCGAACAAATCATTCAAAGCTGTGGTAGTGAAAATTTAAAACCTGCGCTGATGATGAAAGCGGTCTACGGCAGCCTCTTTCAAAAGATGGAAGCTAGAGGCTGGCATAAAACATCCCCGCGCATACGCCTGTCCACCATAGAAAAAGCCATGGCTGTCATGAAACAAATGGCACATATATGACCAAAACGCTCCATATCGTTGGCGCCGGACTGGCAGGCCTGAGTTGTGCCGTTCAGGCAAAAAAGATGGGGATGGTACCGATAATCTATGAAGCCAGCCCTAAAGCGGGTGGACGGATCAAAGGCTTTGAATTTGACGGTCAAAGCTATGATACGGGCACCCATTTGATTGTCGGTGCTTATAAATATACTTTTGATTATCTGCGCGAGATTGGCGCAAAAAATCAACTTCTTCCTTATGACCCTGCTTCCTACGATTTTTACGAACCGCAGATAGAGCAACACTGGTCTTTATCAGCTCATAAATTCATCCGTAGCGTCTTAAGTGGTGAAATCCTTGGGCAAAATGCCCAACGTCGTTTGTGGGACCCTCTGAGCCTTGCGGTCTTCAACACACCTTTTAAGAACGTCCCCAAACGTTCCCATGCCTTGTTATTCAAAGAAATTTTGTTGGGCGGTAATGACGCCATGCGCCCCTATTTTACAAAATCAACCTTGTCGGATGCCTTCGTAAAACCACTTCAAGGAATCGATATTCGTTTTGGACAACGACTACAGGAAATCAAGTGCGATGAACTTGTTTTTAAAAATAATACGGTAAAGTTATCAGCGCAAAATCAATGCGTTCTCGCCCTGCCCTTACATGCGTATAAACACCTTCGTTCCCCTTTTTTATTTGCACCGATCACATGCAATCCCATTTTGAATGTGCATTTCTTTTTAAAAGAAGAGATCGATAACTTGTTTTTAGGGCTAATTGGCACAGAGACCCAGTGGCTCTACGCCAAAGGAAAACATGTTTGCGCAACGATAAGCGCTGCGACACACACAGGGGAAGAACCGGTCACTAAAGTCTGGCAGGAAATTGCACCGATTATAAAACAGGATTCAGGAACGCAGCCTCCATATCGTGTGATTTGTGAAAAATACGCAACCCCCCATCAAGATTTGACCTTTCATAAAATGCGCCCCAAGACACAATCAAAGATTAAAAATGTTTTTTTCGCCGGTGATTGGGTAGATACAGGTCTGCCCGCAACGATTGAAAGTGCAATTAAGTCCGGTTTTTTGGCAGCAAAGTGGGCTTCTTCATAAAAAAATATAAAAAAACAAACTTTTTTATACAAAAAGGCTTCAATTTTTCAATTAGTAAGCTTATCTCTTGGATGAGTTCAAATTTAATTAAACTTAACAAATACAAAGAGGTCTTTCTATGGCATTCGAACTTCCTGCTCTGCCTTACGCCCAAGATGCACTTGAGCCGCATATTTCTGCAAATACACTTAGCTTTCATTATGGCAAACACCACAACACTTACGTTGTTAATCTAAACAACCTTTTGGGTGATGCTGCAGGCAGCACTCAAGAAGATTTGGAAGCTGTAATCAAAGGCGCAGCTGGTGACGCTTCAAAAGCTGGCGTATTTAACAATGCTGCACAGGTTTGGAACCACACTTTTTATTGGAACTGTATGAAGCCGAATGGCGGTGGCGCACCAACAGGTGATCTGGCAGCTAAAATCGATGCGACATTCGGTTCTTTTGATAAATTCAAAGAAGAATTTTCTCAAGCCTGTATCACAGCTTTCGGTTCCGGCTGGGGCTGGTTGGTCATTGAAAATGGCGAACTGAAAATCACGAAAACAATCGGCGCTGATACCCCGCTGGCACATGGTCAAACAGCGTTGTTGACTTGTGATGTCTGGGAACACGCTTATTATCTTGATTACCAAAACCTGCGTCCGAAGTACGTTGAAACGTTCCTGAACGAACTGGTTAACTGGGATTTCGTTGCTGAACAATTGGCAAACGCATAACAGTTTCAAGACGTTGTTGAATAAAAAGGGCTTGCCGAAAGGCAGGCTCTTTTTTTGTTCATGTCTATTTCGCCTGAAGAAATACGGAATAAGTGCGACTATACATAGCAAAAGAGGCCCCATCTTTTTGATGAAGGCCCCTCTAAAACCATGCTTATGCTAGAAGAAAAATTCGGCTGATTAAACGGCAATAATAGCTGCGACCACCCGACGATCTTCCGTTTGTAATGCTGTAAAGGTACGTGCCGCAGCACCGGAGTTCATCCACTCCAGAACGAGACCTTTTTCTTTGACAGCTTGCTGTAAACCTTTGGGCGACATTTTTGATTTTTCACCGCACCCAACAAGCAAGATGTCATAGTCTTGGGCAACGTCTAAAATGGGTTGTAGGCTTACAAGGTCAATTTCAGAAGCATCTGACACCGCCCAGGGCTCCACCTTACCCTCATACAGTAAGACAGAGCCTGTGACAGTGCGGCCATTGACCGTAAAGCGACCATCGCCATAAGATGAAATCATCAGACGTTGGTCGGTAATGATGGGGGTGATGTCTAATGACATTAAACCGTACCCTCACCTTCCACTTTTTCAACATTACTTTCTTCTTCATCGTCACTACGACGCATGTTGAAATATGTCAAAATCGGCACAGCAAGACAGATGGAAGAATAAGTCCCGATCACAATCCCCCAGATCATCGCAAAACTAAAACCACGAATAACTTCGCCACCCAAAATATAAAGGGCAAACAAAGCAATCAATGTGGTAAACGATGTCATGACGGTACGTGATAAAGTGTCATTGACCGACATATTCAACAATTCAACCAAATCCATCTTTTTATATTTACGCAGGTTTTCACGTACCCGGTCAAAAACAACCACAGTATCGTTGATAGAATAACCTGCAATGGTCAATACCGCAGCCACCGTGGACAGGTTAAATTCCATCCCCAGCACGGCAAATATCCCGATGGTCGAAAGCACGTCATGAACCAAGGCGATGACAGCGGTCATCCCAAACTGCCATTCGAAACGGAACCAGATATAAACCAGAATAGCGCCGATTGCGAGGGTGACGGCCAGTAAACCATCGGTAAAGAGCTCTTCCGACACTTTCGGGCCGACAAACTCCGTTCGACGATATTCGACCGTATCTTTGAGCACATCCTTAACAGCCGCAACAGCGCGCTGTTGTGCTTTTTCATCACCTTCTTGACGTTGAATGCGAATCAAAACTTCTTCGGGTTGACCAAATTCCTGAATGGAAACTTCGCCCAAGCCCAGATTTGATAACTTGTTTCTGAAATCACCAATATCAGCAGGTCCCGTGTTGGAGCGAACCTCCATCATGATACCGCCTTTAAAGTCGATGCCGTAATTCAGGCCATTGGTGGTGAAAAAGGTGATAGAAGAGATGACCAACAATGTGGAAAACACAAAGAAAATTATGCGTTTACCGACAAAATCAAGTGTTGTCCCAGTAGGGATCAAATGTAGATGTTTCATTTCAATCCCTCCTTATAGGGGTAACGTTTTAGGTTTCGTGCGACGCAGCCACATTACGATAAGCAATCGCGTGACCATAATCGCCGTAAACATGGATGTCAGAATACCAATAGCGAGAGTGACGGCAAAACCGCGCACCGGACCAGAGCCAAATTGATAGAGCAAAACCGCCGCAATCAATGTGGTAACGTTGGCATCAACGATGGTTCTGATTGCACGTTTGTAACCCGAATCGATCGCGGCAATGGGACCAAGCCCGTTGCGCGCTTCTTCCCGTATGCGTTCAAAAATCAACACATTGGCATCCACGGCCATCCCGATTGTAAGCACAATCCCCGCAATCCCCGGTAACGTCAAGGTTGCTTGTAAAACGGACAAGGAAGCAATGATCATGATGATGTTAAACATCAAGGCAACATCGGCATAGATACCGAAGCGCCCATAAGACATCACCATAAAGACTACAACAGCTAACAAACCAACAGCAGAAGCAATTTTACCCGCTTCCACACTATCCGCGCCCAAGCCCGGGCCTACTGAACGTTCTTCCAGAATGACAAGCGGGGCTGGCAAGGCACCGGCACGCAATAACAAGGACAGGTCGTTTGCTTCTTTTACCGTGAAACGTCCTGTGATAATACCGCGACCGCCCAAAATCGGGCTATTGATATTAGGTGCGCTGATGACTTTACCATCCAAAACAATGGCAAGAGAGCGATTGACGTTTTCCGTTGTGACCTTCCCGAATTTCTTGCCACCTAAGGCATTGAAGGTAAAGGAAACAACGGGTTGCCCATCCTGAAAGTTCGGCTGACTATCGGTTAACATATCACCGCTAACTTCGACTTTGCGTCTTACGGCAATCAATCTGTTTTCATTGTCAGCAGAAGGTAAAGCAATTGTGCCGGGTGGAATACGTCCCGCAGCAATATCTTCCGCCGTCACGTTATGATTAACCAGATGGAAAGACATTTTGGCCGTCTTCCCTAAAAGGTGTTTAACTTCTTCCGGGTCATCAATACCCGGTAGCTGGATCAAAATCCGTTCATCGCCTTGGCGTTGGATGGTCGGTTCTTTTGTACCGGTTTCATCAATACGACGACGGACAATTTCAATAGATTGTTCAACAGCAGATCGTTTGGCGTCAATGACAGCTTTTTCAGTCAATTTGACGGAAATTTTACCGTTTTCTACAACGGTTTCTGTGCCGTTATCCAATTTTCGGATCATGTCGTAAGCTTGTTGAACCTGATCAGGCTTTTTAATCTCGACTGAAGCCGTGTTGCCATGAATACCAAGGCCTGTGTAGCGGATACGATCACTACGCAATCCTGAACGAATAGAATCGATCAGCGCTTCAAGGCGTTCATTAATTACGGTTTGGGCTTCAACTTCCAGCAAGAGGTGTGAACCACCACGTAAGTCGAGGCCAAGACTGATTTGTTCGTTGGGAAGCCATCCCGGCAGCTCTGCATCAGTGTCATGATTAAGTAGGTTGGGCGCAGCAAACGCCACGCCCAACAAACATACCACGACCACGAGAGCAATTTTCCATTTGGCGAAGTAGACCATATCTCGGGTCCCTTCCTTTCAATCGTGGTTAGTCCTTATTTACCGCCGAATAGTTTTTTCAAACCACCCGCTGCAGTAGGTTTTTCATCTGTGTCTTTTTTCTCTTCACCAGATGCGGGTTCTGTCTTGTCAATGACTTGAGCAATCATTTCACGACGCACTTTAACAACGACATCTTTAGCGATTTCAACAGAGACTTGGACTTCATCGTCTACTTTGGTGATTTTCCCCAAAATACCGCCAGATGTCAGAATGTTGTCACCACGACGCAGTGCTTCCAACATGGCTTTATGTTGCTTGGCGCGTTTTTGTTGCGGACGGATCATCAGGAAGTAGAAAACGATGAAGATTAGGATAAGCGGCAAGAAAGCTTGAATACCGCCACCACCTGCACCACCAGCAGCTTGAGCGTAAGCCGGAGAAATGAACATTAAAGGACTCCTTAATTTACAAAGATAGTTGTACACAATACAACTGACTTGGGCCGGACTATACAATGTGATGTTTACATTTTCTATAGGAATTCGTAGCTTTATCCGACTTTTTTGCAAGCTTGTGGAGTTAATATGTCAGACCAAAAATACTTATCGGTTTTATTGCGCATCGCAGATGCCCTTGAACGCCAATCCCCCAAAAAAGTTGTTGAAAATGATTTATCCACTTATGACGCCTTTGTCTGGCATCCGGAAACCTGCGCCCTCCCCCCTGTCCCAAAGGTTAACCACATCCCATTAGAGATGTTGCAAGGCATTGACTTACAAAAAGAAATTTTGTTGAAAAACACACAACAGTTTGCCGATGGTTTTTCTGCCAACAACGCTTTATTATGGGGGGCGCGCGGTACGGGTAAAAGCTCTATCGTCAAAGCCATTCACGCACATATCAATGCCAAAAAGCCCCACAGCTTGATGTTGATTGAAATTCACCGTGAAGATCTGGAAACCATGCCGGACCTCTTAAAAGCCTTGTCACATACCACACGACGATGTGTACTTTATTGTGATGACCTTTCTTTTGATACGGGCGATGCATCTTACAAGTCGCTCAAGGCCG
>JABXIC010000209.1 GCA_013373265.1 Methylocystaceae bacterium
GTTGATGGCTTAAAAGAACGTGACATGATCCGCGAAGTCTTTGGGCGTTATGTTCCTGAATCCATTGCTTCCTCCCTTATGCAGGAAAGTGGTGAATTAAAACCGATCTCAACCCAAGCCACTATTTTGTTTTCTGACATTCAAGGGTTTACAAAATTAACCGAAGAAGTCGGGGCGGAACGGATTGTTGCCATTTTAAATGCTTATTTCAGTTCGGTGGTTTCCATACTTGAAAAGCATGGCGGCGTTGTGACGCAGTTTCAAGGTGATGCAGTGCTGGCGACCTTTAATGTACCGATCAAGTCTTCTAACCATGGTGAAAACGCCTTGAAGGCTGCGATGGAGATCAGAGATATGATGGCGCAGACAAAGTTTGATGGAATCGCTTTAAAAACCCGGATTGGCCTAAATACCGGTAACGTTGTAGCCGGAGCTGTGGGTGCTGAAGGCCGTTTGAATTACACCGTCCATGGAGATGCAGTGAACCTTGCCGCACGGATTGAAAATTTGAATAAAGCTTATAATACTGACATTCTCATTTCTGAAAATACGGCCAAACTCATTAGTAATATTGAATTAAAAAGCATTGGTACGACTGATGTTCGCGGGCGTTTGGCCAGCGTTCATCTTTATGTCATTAAAGACTAGCTTGTTCTTTTATATAACTTAGGCTAGAAAACGAGACATAATTTTCAAGGAAGATCATAGTCAGTTATGAGTTCGGGGTTAAAGCGTTTTTTAGGATTGTTTGTCGGTGCCCTACGGGATTTAGCGCCGATTATTCTGGTCATCGCTTTTTTCCAAATCATTGTTCTGCAACAACCTTTCCCCAATTTGGATAAAGTGATTCCCGGCCTCTTTTTTGTGGTGCTGGGATTGACGTTATTCATTCAAGGTCTGGAAATGGGGCTGTTTCCTTTAGGCGAAACAATGGCAAATGCTTTTGCACGCAAAGGAAGCTTGATTGCCCTATTGGCCTTTGCTTTCTTCCTTGGTTTTGGCACCACGGTTGCAGAACCTGCCTTGATTGCGGTCGCAGCAGAGGCTGCCGAGATCGCCGCAAAAGCCGGACATATTGCCTCAAGCGAAGAAGCGGAGAAAAGATACGCTTTGGAATTGCGCCTTGTTGTCGCTTTATCTGTGGGCTTTGCCATTGTCCTAGGTGTCTTCAGGATTTTAAAAGGCTGGCCTATCCAATATTTTATTATTGGTGGCTATATGCTTGTTATCATCATTACCAATTTCGCCCCACCAGAGATCATTGGTATCGCTTATGACAGTGGCGGTGTGACGACATCGACGGTAACGGTGCCATTGGTGACAGCATTGGGCGTTGGACTTGCCACAACCATTCGGGGGCGCAATCCCATGATTGACGGGTTTGGCTTAATCGCTTTTGCCAGCCTGACACCGATGATTTTTGTCTTGCTGTTTGGCATGGTGATGTGATGTTGGATTGGTTTTTAAGCATATTCCACGCTGCCGTTTCGACGGGTCGCGATGTTTTGCCGATTATCGTGATCTTATTGGGCTTTCAGTTTATCGTCATTCGCAAGAAAATTCCCAATTTCAAAAAAATTATCATTGGATTTGTTTATGTTCTATTGGGCTTAACCTTGTTTCTGGTCGGTCTGGAACAGGCCTTGTTTCCTTTGGGGGAAACCATGGCGACGCAACTGTCTGACCCTGCTTTTCTGAACCAAGGGGGTAATCTTGAGACTTTAACTTGGGTGGATTACTATTGGGTTTATATCTTTGCTGCTGCCATTGGTTTTTCAACAACGGTTGCGGAACCGTCTTTGATTGCGGTGGCGATTAAAGCAGAAGAAATTTCCGGTGGAAAGATCAGTGCCTGGGGCTTGCGGGCTGCTGTCGCTATTGGTGTGGCCATCGGTGTTTCGTTAGGGGCTTATCGTATTGTCAGCGGTACTCCCCTGCCGATTTATATTATGATCGGTTATATTATTGTTATTATTCAAACATTTTTTGCTGCCAAGACCATTATACCACTGGCCTATGACAGCGGTGGGGTCACCACATCAACCGTGACGGTCCCCGTCGTTGCCGCCCTTGGTCTTGGCTTAGCCTCTACTGTACCGGGCCGGAGTCCTTTATTGGATGGTTTCGGATTAATCGCTTTTGCAAGTGTATTTCCAATTATGTCTGTTCTGGCATATGCTCTTTTGGCCGAATGGTTTTCAAAGCGTGTAAAAAAGCCAGCTTCGGACAATTCTTCATCAGGGAGTGAAGCATGAACCTGAAACTTATCGTCGCCATGGTGGATGATTCAAAAACCAACTTGGTTATAGATGCGGCGCGTGAAGCCGGGGCCACGGGGGCCACAATCATCAGCTCCGTTCGTGGCGAAGGAATGACACCGGAAAAAGGTTTTATGGGATTAGAGTTAACAGCTTCGCGCGATGTTATTCTTTTTCTCGTGGCCGGGACGTCAGCACGCCGGATTTTAGAAACAATCTGTGAAGCTGGTAATTTTGAAGAAGAACCGGGCGCCGGATTAGCCTTTCAACTTGATATCGAAGATGCCGTTGGTCTATCAACCCAAATGCCTAAAATCATGGAAGAAATAGCAGGTGAAGTATGAGTGATACCCCTTTTGTTCGCGTTAGCGATGTGATGAGCCCGAATGTCAAAACCATCGGTCGGGTGGCTAGCATTAGCGAAGCGATTGAAATGATCCGCAGCGCCAATGTCAGTTCATTGGTGGTTGAACGTCATGATGAAAATGATGAATTCGGCATGTTGACCATTCGCGATATTGCGCGTGAAGTGGTGGCAACGGATCGTTCAGCAGATCGTACAGGTGTTTATGAAATTATGACCAAGCCCGTTTTAACGGTGCCATCGGACATGAATATCAAATATGCGGTGCGCCTGCTGGTGCGGTACGCCGTATCGCGTGCGGTTGTGATTAATAATGAACGCAATCCGGTCGGGATTGTCACATTGCGCGATATGGTCTTGGGATATCAGGGGACATAATTTCCCCTGCCCTTTATTCCTTTATTGTTCGACCAGATGCCCGTCTTCCAGTGTAATCACACGGTCCATACGTGCGGCTAAAGACGGGTTGTGGGTCGCAATCAGGGCGGCCAGCCCCTCTTTCCTGACTTCCTGCATAAGCAGGTCAAAGACATGATCCGATGTTTGTGGGTCAAGGTTTCCTGTCGGTTCATCAGCAAAAAGCAATTTTGGTTTATTCGCCAAGGCTCTGGCAATGGCAACGCGTTGTTGTTCCCCGCCGGATAATTCTGCAGGTCGGTGTTCACCGCGTTTGCTCAAAGAAACTGCGTCTAACAATTCTTGCGCACGAATGCGGGCTTGGGATTTACTTTTCCCGGTAATCATTTGCGGAATGATGATATTTTCGATGGCGGAAAATTCTGGCAAGAGATGGTGATATTGATAAACAAAGCCCAGATGATGGCGACGCAGTAAAGTTTTTGCATCGTCTTTTAACTGGCTGGTATCGACATCATTGACCAAGACTGTCCCGCTATCGGGCTTTTCCAACAATCCTGCGGTTTGAAGCAAGGTTGACTTTCCGGCCCCACTTGGCCCCACAAGCGCGACAATTTCACCTGCATGGATGGTGAGGTTTGCTTCTTTCAGAATGTGAAGCTCGTCATTACCTTGTTTGAAGCTGCGATTAAGACCGCGCAATTCTAAAACGGGACTACTCATAACGCAATGCCTCCACCGGATCGAGGCGTGCTGCACGCCAGGAAGGATAAAGTGTGGCAAGGAAGGACAAGCCAATTCCCATCCCGACGACAAGCCCGACTTCACTGTAATCCACAATAGCGGGTAGTTTTGACAGGAAGTAAATTTCAGCGGCAAACAGATCGTTGCCACTTAATGCTTCAATCCAGCGACGAATGGTTTCGATATTTTCGGCAAAGGCTAAACCAAGCAGAAAGCCGCCAAATGTCCCAAAGACGCCAACACTGGCCCCGGAGATAAAGAATATCCGCATGATGCTGCCCCGACTAGCCCCCATAGTGCGTAAGATGGCAATGTCCTTGCCTTTATCCTTAACCAGCATGATCAGACCGGAAATAATGTTAAAGGCGGCGACAATGATGATTAACGTTAAAATCATAAACATGACATTGCGTTCAACCTGTAAGGCATTAAAGAAACTGGCGTTTGTGCGTTTCCAGTCAATGGGATTAAGACCATATTGCCCCAGATCGCGCATGATATTGTAAGTTACATCATCCGCAGAATCTGCACTTGGCGTCATGACTTCAAGGTAATTAACGCCTTTGATGCGAAAATAGGATTGTGCCGCAGATAAAGGCATGAAAACAAAGCTTGAATCATATTCATACATGCCGACATCAAAGGTTGCGGCAACTGTATAGGCCCGCATGCGTGGGACTGTGCCAAATGCAGTGACGTTGCCTTTGGGTGATATAAGCGTGATTTTATCCCCCACCCAAACACCCAGCTTTTGGGCCAGACGGGCGCCAATAACAATCCCCTCACCTTCTTCAAACAGTTTTAAAGAACCAGCCTTGATACTGTCGTGCAGCAATGTGCGTTGCTTAAAGTCATGGGCGGTAAGGCCGCGCACCATGGCACCGCTGGACGTCCCTTTGCCCGTTGCCATGACTTGACCTTCAATCATAGGCGTAACGTCAACCACGCCTTCAACTTTTGCCAGCTTTTGTGCAATCGGTTCAAAATCGCGGATATCGCGGGTTTGGGAATAGACATTGATATGCCCGTTA
>JABXIC010000233.1 GCA_013373265.1 Methylocystaceae bacterium
CCTTGTTGTGCGAACCAGAAACCCAGTCCAACACCACTAAACGGTACCATAGCATCCAGCGTATCACGCAGGAGAATACCAAAGCCATAAGAGCAAATTGCCCATACAACAAGAAGCCAAGTTACAAGACGAATGTTCGCCGACCAGTAACCTTGTCCATCATGTTCACTCATTAATATAAGCCTCCCCTACATATCGAGAGCTTCCATTCATAAAATTGAATGGTTTTTTTGTTTACAAAATATTCAATACAGCAACTTTGTTACAAACAAAGCGCCGTACCCCACATTTTTGTACCTTAAGAACTCCCCTGCGGTCTAGTAATCAATGCAAAAAACTTTGATAAATTTTAAAATTTTGTATGTCTCGCTAACATTATTTCGCACATGCGAACAAATACCTTGTATAAGGCCAGTTCTAACAACCCTATATTTTCCGCGATACTAGCCTCAAGTTCTAGGCATAAAGCCACATTTCATCAATTTGTGGTAATACCGACTATTTTTTTTGCATTGCTGCATTGCGATATGCGTTTTTTCATAGCTGCCACGAGAATCTTGCATAGCTATTTCAACAGAATCACATGAAAATTCGCTAGAAAAAACGCCCTTACCAACAAAAAAAGTGCCATCTCAACAGCAAATTAATGACTATTTTTTTAGGCATAAATTTTTGTTTTGTGTCTCTCTTTAGGTCTTCTCTTCAACCCCGGTATCCCGGATCATTTTTAAAAAAGATCGAATTTCCTGATCAAGTTCCTGAATGGTCTTGTCCATATCTTCAACTGACAGTCGCAAATGTCCTGATTGCTCCCCGGTTTTTATCGCCCCTTCACGTACTTCTGAAATTGTACTGGTCACTTCAGCTGCGCCAGCGGCGGCTTGTTGTACATTATTAGAAATCTCCTGTGTTGCTGCGCCTTGTTCTTCTACAGCAGCCGCGATTGTCGCAGCGATTTCATTGACATTCGATACGGTCTCAGAAACCAGCTTAATGGCCTGCACCGTCCCTTCTGTTTCGTCTTGAATGGCTGAAACCTGTAAAGCAATCTCTTCAGTCGCAGATGCGGTTTGATTGGCAAGGTTTTTAACCTCAGTCGCGACAACGGCAAAGCCTTTACCCGCCTCCCCTGCACGTGCGGCCTCAATTGTTGCATTGAGAGCAAGCAAGTTTGTTTGTGCTGCAATATCGTTAATGAGATTTACCACTTCACCGATTTTTTCCGCAGAGGCCGCTAAGCGCTTAACCATACCGTAGGCACGTTCTGACTCGTTCACGGCGTCCTGCGTCGTGCTTGAAGACAATTGAACCTGAGAACTGATTTCATTGATCGATGCAGAAAGTTCTTCCGTTGCAGAAGCCACTGCGTTTGCGTTATTTGAAGATTCTTCTGCGCTTGAAGCAACCACGATAGCTTGCTCAACCGAACTTTCAGAAATCCCCGACATCTCTTCGGCATCCCCTTTCATCCGACTTGCCGAACTGGTAATTTCGCCAATTCTCTTGCCTAACGTTTCTTCAAGTTGATCTGCCATTTTAACCCGGTCATTCGCCCGTTGAATGCTGGCGCGCTTTAAGGTCTCTTGTTGTTCTTGTTCCATTTCCTGCATGCGTTTTGCATTGTCTCTAAAGACCTCTAGCGCTGTATTAATATCACCGATTTCATCCTTTCTACGACGTCCGGTAATTTTCACGGCAAAATCACCTTGTTGTAAGGCGTTGATGATAGAAACAGAATTACGTAAAGGCTTTTTAATGATCGTTTGACCGATAAACTGTAAAGACGTGGCCAACACCAACACCAGCACAACACCAATAATAACCATGCTCCACATAATTTCATTGGCACTTTTGGTCAAACTCGTTGTTGGGATGGAGACTTGAATCGCCCATGGCGTATTAACATCTGAAATAGAAATGGGTAAAAATAACTGGTATTCAGACCCAACTTCTTCGATCACACTGCCTTCTTTCGAAAGTTTGTCCAACGCGGCCAAAAGAACATGGTTGCCTTTATCGATTTCCTTACCAATTTTGTCTTTTTGTGGTGTCGCAAGCCACTTGCGTTTATTTGAGATGACAGAGACAGTTCCCGTACCCATTGGTTTCAACTTGGCAAAATTCGCCGCAATGTCATTCACCGACATATCTACACCAACAACCCCAACCGCTTTGCCGCCTTCATCTAAAATAGGATACACAAAGGATGGCATAAGAATATCCATGCCATCAATCTTGTACATGACAGGGTCAACAACGTAAGGCTTTCCGGTTTTCAGAGGTACATGATAATAATCACCCGTCGGATCTGAAGGATCCACATCCATACTCTCTAAATAATGAGCATGCACACCATCGCCAAAATTATAAAAGTAAGTGACGTAGCGTCCTGTTTTGACATTATGTGGCTTTTTACCCATAAATTCGGCATCTTTTCCATCAAATGCATTAGGTTCAAAAGCTGACCAAGCCCCCGCCAATTCAGGATGCGTAAGCATGGTATCTTCTAAAATCGCATCATAGACCTTTCGATCCAACATACCTGAACGACGCATGGACATAAACGTCTTCTGAAGTTCTTTTGCAACGGTCATGGCTGTATCAAGGTCTTGTTTAACTTTCCCCCCCTGAACACGTCCAATTTCAGCCGCCTGCTTCAACGCCAATGACAAAACTGCATTGGATGCCTTGTTTGCCGAGATCGACACACCGATAACCAGACACACCACAACGATAAGAGACGACAAAGCCGCCATCTTTCCGCCTAACGATAACCGACTCCACATCATTCACCCCATTTTAAATCAGAAAGATTACATTAAACTTATAAGTCTGAAATACCACAATAAATATAAGGATTTTATATATTGTAAAGCGAATCTCAAAATTCAATAAATTACATTTTTATTTCTTTGTACTTTCCAGCCCCCCCTATCTTCGTATAAAAAAGAAACAAGCATTGGGTGATATTCATATATCCATCTAACAGGAAAATTTAAAAGTGACCTATAATCACATGCAGCATAGAAAGAGGCGCAAAACGGCACCTCGACAAGAACCTGTCGAAAGTATACCTTTATATGCAGCTTTAGATTTAGGCACCAATAACTGTCGAATGCTTATTGCCAGACAGACACCTTATGGCTTTCGCGTTGTTGATTCCTTTTCCCGTGTGACCCGTTTGGGTGAAGATGTTTCACAAAGTGGCTTTTTGTCCGAAGATGCGATGGAACGGACCATCCGCGCCCTTTCTGTTTGTTCAAAAAAAATGAAAGCCCGTCAAGTTTCCTTCATCAGAAGTGTGGCGACGGAAGCCTGCCGCCGTGCGGAAAATGCCGATATCTTTCTATCGCGTGTGATGGAAGAAACCGGCATCAAGCTAGAAGCCATCACCCCGGAAGAAGAAGCCGGATTGGCCTTGGCCGGATGCGCGTCATTACTAAACTTAGAAAAACCCAAAGCGCTTGTTTTTGATATTGGCGGCGGCAGTACAGAAATCATGTGGATCGAACTTGACCGCCTCGGCGATCCTCATGTAGTAGATGTAATCTCCCTCCCCGTCGGTGTGGTCAATATATCAGAAAAATACGCCGAAGCGGACGAGGTTAACGCTAATAATTATCAAGCCATTCAGGATCATGTCCTCAATGCCATTGCAGATTTTAACGAGAGAAACAACATCACTACCCATGTCGCCAACAAACAAGTGCAAATGTTAGGCACCTCTGGCACAGTCACCACATTGGGGGCCATCCATCTACGCTTACCGCGTTATCTACGTTCTAAAGTGGATGGCATGAACTTGGCATTTAAAGAAATCCATCGGGTTTCCCAAAACCTGACGACCATGAACCTTAAGCAACGCGCCGCACACCCTTGCATTGGCCCAAACCGGGCTGACCTTGTCCTGGCAGGCTGTGCCATCTTGGAAGCCCTGTGCCGATTGTGGCCGGTGGGCGTGCTGACCATTGCTGATCGTGGGATACGCGAAGGCATTTTGCTCAAACTCATGCGCAGCGTAAAAGACGAAACCTAAAGATCGTGAAGGTTTGGCATAAACCCTTTCCTTCTGCTATAAAGAGGCTTATGTAAGGCGCTAACGTTCCCCTTTTAAAAATTGATATGTGACCAATGTCCAACAGTAAAAAATGGAAAACAACAATCGGCAAACGCGATAAGACCGTCAAAGTCAAAACGGCACGCGGACGCAAGCTGTCCTCCACACGTTGGTTGCAACGCCAACTCAATGACCCATACGTTCAAGAAGCCAACCGTCTGGGCTATCGTTCGCGCGCAGCTTTTAAATTGATTGAGCTGGATGACCGCTTTGAATTTTTAAAACCGGGGCAGAAAATCGTCGATTTAGGCTGTGCACCGGGTGGCTGGACACAAGTCGCCGTTGAACGCATTCTGGCTGAAACCCATCCCGACGGTCATGTCATCGGCATTGATTTACAAGAAATTGAAGATATTCCCGGTGCCACCATTCTGGTGGGTGACTTTATGGATATTGATGCCCCTGATCGTTTAAAAGAAGTCATTGGCGGGTCTGTTGATGTGGTCCTCAGTGATATGGCCGCCTCAGCCAGTGGACACCCGCAAACAGACAATATCCGCATTACGGCCCTTGTCGAAGCTGCGGTTTATTTTGCTCTGGAAATCCTTAAACCCAATGGCTGGTTTGTTGCCAAAGTCCTAGCTGGCGGCACCGATAGTGAACTTCTTAAAGAAATGAGAAAACACTTTCAAACCGTGCGCCACGCCAAACCACCAGCAAGCCGCAAAGATTCATCAGAAACCTACGTACTTGCCAGCGGTTTTCGCGGGAAGAATGACTATTCTTAAGAATTCTTCTCGAAATATTCCCCTTCGAGACTTTCCAACCCTCTTGTAAAAGCCCCAAGCCCTTGACTTCTAAGCGGAATAAAGGGTTTTTCTTGTTTCAAACAAATACGCTTAATTTCACGCGTTGCCTCATGACTGACGCAAGTCACGGGAAACATAACCGCATCGGCCTGTTCTAAAATACTTTGTAATCGGGCTTGTCCATCATGCAAGCCCCCATCATGATGTAAAAACTGACCATTCTTACTTTTCACATAATTGCGGAAAAAAGCGGCTTGCTTGTTTTGCCCGCCAATATAGGCAATGCAACGACCACATAAGTCTTCCCCACCCGGGCACCCTTGTTCTTTCATGCACAGGGTGTCACCTGTGCGCGCCAGCGTGGCTTCATACAGTTGAACCTCCTGTTTAAAATCTTCAAGGCGTCTTTCTTTCAGTTTTAGTTGTCCCGTCACCTTTTTCAAAGCGTGTTCCGCCTGTGATAATCTTTGATAGGTGTCATTAGCACGGTCCGTTTCCTGCATCACCCGTTGGGTTAGACATTCAATACGTTTTTCCAAACGTGCGATGGTTGCCCCGTCACGTTCTGCCAGCAAAAGAGCTTCAAGTTCATCACTTCGACGTGCTTTGGTCAGTGCTTCTTGCAGTTCTGCTTTTAATTCACCAATCATATGGTCGCGTTTATCAATGGCTTTACGGGTATTTTTGCGCGTTTCTTCCAATTCATTTTGCAAAAGCATATTTGATGTTTTGAGATCAGCAATTTCGCGATGGTCCGCACGATTGCTCGCCCCTGCCAAATGCGACAGCATATGCACATCGCCATAGACCTTGGCCAACAACTCAAACGAAGACGCTTCATGCGTCATTACGGCCCAAAAAGGTGCCGGGATATCGCCTTGGATATAAGCATCCTGCCATAAGTCTGCGACTTCATCAGATGTTTTGGCGTTACTAAAGGCCTTAATGGTACGTGCATATTTGCGTTCTAATGTTTTGTGTAGAAGACGCCCGACCCCTTTGCTAAAGCGTGCTTGTGAAACCATAAAAGAATGTAGTTTATAGTCGGCCTCAGCAGCGTCAAATGAAGGTGCCTGACATTTTTTGGCAAGCTTCTTAATTTCATCTTGTGAAAAACAGGTGCCGACAATCGCACAATGCCAATGGACATCTAAATCCCACAGTTTACGCCTTTTGGCTTTGGCATGGCTTTCCAACGTCTTTTCAGGAATTTTGTTAATGGCATGCAAATCACACATTTATCAAGCTCCAACTCTTTCAGACTTTTGAAAGGGGCCTGAACCTTATCAACCTTAGGAGAAGAGAGGGAGATCAATAAAGTTCAGGCTTTCGTTTCACAGTGTCTCATCTCGGAGACAAGTAAACGATATTGATAATCATTATCATTTGCAAGAAGTTTTTTTATCTTTTGATTACTTTACAAAATCCATCTACGTTCATGTCATGGAAAAAAGTGAAACCAAACATAGCGAAGGGACCTCCCCTTTCTTAGGCGTTTTCAGTGCCCTACTTGTTGCGCTGATCTGGTCTGGCTTTGTTGTAATCTCACGCATGGGAGCAAAAAGCCCCCTGACGATTTACGATATGGCTGCATTGCGTTTTGGCTTTGCAGGTCTTTTGCTCTTACCTGCCACGTATCTTTGGTGGCCCAGACGTTTAAAAATATGGCAAGTTCTGGTTTTAGCGGCAGGCCCCGGTGTGCCTTATGCGCTTTTGGCCTATGGTGGCTTTCTGTTTGCCCCTGTTTCCCATGGCGGTGTTTTTATTAATGGTATCTTGCCAGTTTTCACTACTTTCATTGCGCTTGTCTGGATGGGGATTAAACCGACAGGCCGATCGTTATTTGCAATCTTTATTATTTTAACCGGCTGCGCCTTAACCGCCTTTTCAAAAGGTGGCTTTGGTGGATCAAACAGCTTCATTGGCGATTTACTCTTTGCCGCATCAGCCCTGCTTTTGGCAATTTATATGCCTGCCACAAAAATTTGGAAGCTCACCTTAAAAGAACTTCTCAGCTTCATCCCCTTCGTCAATGCCATACTTTTCATTCCCATCTGGTTTGTTGCTTTACCCTCAAACCTTGAAGGTGCGCCCTGGCATGACATTTTTTTGCAAATGATTTTTCAAGGATTAGGGCCGAGCATTTTAGGACTCGTCTTCTTCTTTTTAGCGATAAAACACCTTGGCGCGACACCGACCGCTGCGATCCTTGCCATCGTACCTTCTATTGCGGCCTTGATGGGCATCCCTTTACTGGGCGACATTCCCCTTACATTAGAATGGGTTGGCATGGGTTTTGTTACGATTGGCATATGGTTGACCTTGCGCGCAAAACCCTCCTAGAAATAAAATTACTATTGGGTACACATTCTTGTGGCATGTTGATCAGACCTGTGTATATATAACGCGCCAAATCCAGATACACCCTCTAGCCTTATGGAGATGGCCGTGACTATTCAAGAAGCTTTGACCTTCGACGACGTACTGCTTTTACCCGCAGCCTCAGACGTCCTACCCGCGACAGCCAATACATCAACAAAACTAACCAAAGGCATTGAGCTTGGCATTCCCCTTGTTTCTGCCGCAATGGATACAGTCACAGAAAGCCGTTTGGCCATTGCCATGGCACAGCTTGGCGGCATTGGCGTTATCCATAAAAACTTGGATATTACAGAACAAGCCTCTGAAGTACGCAAGGTTAAAAAGTTTGAATCAGGCATGGTTGCCGATCCCCTGACTTTTACGCCCGATGCCACCTTGGCAGAAGTTCTGGCCAAAAAAGAAGAAGTCAAATTTTCAGGCTTCCCGGTTGTGGAACGCGGCACAGGCAAACTGGTTGGGATCATCACCAACCGCGACATGCGC
>JABXIC010000214.1 GCA_013373265.1 Methylocystaceae bacterium
CCGAACCTGATCGAGGTTCAAAAATCCTCCTACGAACATTTCCTTCAAGCAAACGTAAAACCTGAAGACCGTATTGATAACGGTTTGCAAGCTGTTTTCAAATCGGTTTTCCCGATTAATGATTTCAGCGAACGTGGTACGTTGGAATATGTTTCCTACGAATTTGAAGAACCCAAATACGATGTTGAAGAATGTCAACAACGTGGCATGACTTTTTCTGCTCCGTTGAAAATGACCTTGCGTTTGGTTGTTTGGGATGTTGACGAAGATACTGGCGCGCGGTCTGTGCGCGACATTAAAGAACAAGACGTTTACATGGGCGATATGCCGTTCATGACATCAAACGGTACGTTCGTCGTCAATGGTACGGAACGTGTTATCGTTTCACAAATGCACCGTTCACCGGGTGTTTTTTTCGATCACGATAAAGGTAAAACGCATTCTTCAGGTAAATACCTGTTTGCAGCGCGTATCATTCCTTACCGTGGTTCTTGGCTGGATTTTGAATTCGATGCCAAAGATATCCTTTACGTCCGTATTGACCGTCGCCGCAAGCTGCCGGTAACGACTTTGTTGATGGCGTTGGATAATCTGGAAACAGCCCAAAAACGTGCTTCCGGTCAAGCGGTGGCGAATGAAGAACGTGTGGGTATGTCACCGGAAGATATCCTGAATTTTTTCTACGATACAGTTGTCTTCACACGGGGCAAAAAAGGCTGGCAAACAGTCTTTGATGTCGAGCGTATGGCTGGCACTAAATTGATGCATGATCTCGTTGATGTGAAAACAGGCGAAACAAAACTCGGCCTTGGTAAGAAAATTACCCCTCGTCAAGCAAAGAAGCTGGCTGAAGGCGGCTTGAAAGACATGCTGGTTTCTCAAGAAGAAATGATCGGTAAATTCGTTGCATCTGATTTGATTAATGAAAAAACCGGTGAAATCTTTGTGGAAGCTGGTGGTGAGTTGACTGCCGAGTTGTTGGAAGAGCTGGAAAGCGCCGGTGTTACGGAATTGCCGCTTCTGTCTATCGACCATGTCAATATCGGCCCGTACATGCGCAATACGCTTTCTGTGGACAAGAACTCTACCCGTGAAGAAGCATTGATCGATATCTATCGTGTGATGCGTCCGGGGGAACCCCCGACCTTGGAATCTGCAGAAGCTTTGTTTGAAAGCCTGTTCTTCGACCAAGAACGTTATGACTTGTCTGCCGTTGGTCGTGTTAAAATGAACATGCGTCTGGGCTTTGATGAAATCCCTGATACTGTACGTACATTGCGTCGCGAAGACATTCTTGAAGTTCTGCGTATTCTCGTTGAATTGAAAGATGGTCGCGGTGAAATCGACGATATTGATCACCTGGGCAACCGTCGTGTTCGTTCTGTCGGTGAATTGATGGAAAACCAATACCGTATCGGTTTGTTGCGTATGGAACGTGCGATCAAAGAGCGTATGGGCTCTGTTGATATCGACACGGTCATGCCGCATGATCTGATCAACGCAAAACCGGCTGCGGCTGCGGTGCGTGAATTCTTCGGCTCTTCGCAGCTGTCACAATTCATGGACCAGACCAACCCGCTGTCGGAAGTGACGCACAAACGTCGTCTGTCAGCCTTGGGCCCGGGTGGTTTGACCCGTGAACGCGCCGGCTTCGAAGTTCGTGACGTACACCCAACACACTATGGCCGTATCTGCCCGATTGAAACACCTGAGGGTCCGAACATCGGTTTGATCAACTCTTTGTCTACTTTTGCCCGTGTCAACAAATACGGTTTCATTGAAAGCCCGTATCGCCGTGTTGAAAATGGTCAAGTGACGGATGAAGTGATGTATCTTTCTGCCATGCAGGAAGGTCGCTATACTGTGGCCCAGGCCAACGCGAACCTTGATGCTGATGGTCGCTTTGTCGATGATCTGATTTCTTGCCGTCAAAACGGTGAATATATCATGGCGCGTTCTGAAGATATTACCTTGATCGACGTTTCGCCGAAACAGATTGTGTCTGTGGCTGCTGCGATGATCCCGTTCTTGGAAAACGATGACGCCAACCGTGCTTTGATGGGTTCAAACATGCAACGTCAGGCCGTTCCGCTTCTTCAAGCTGATGCACCGCTCGTCGGGACAGGCATGGAAGAAATCGTTGCACGCGATTCAGGTGCTGCGATTGTGGCGAAACGTGCAGGTGTGATTGATACCGTTGACGCGACCCGCATCGTGGTTCGTGCCGAAGGTGGTGATGCATCGACTGTTGGTGTTGATATTTATACCTTGAAGAAATTCAAACGTTCCAACCAAAACACCTGTATCAACCAACGTCCGTTGGTTAAAGTGGGTGACACAGTTCAAGCTGGTACAGTTTTGGCTGATGGCCCGTCTACGGATTTGGGTGATTTGGCGTTGGGTCGTAACGTTCTCGTGGCCTTCATGCCATGGAACGGCTATAACTTTGAGGATTCAATCCTTATCTCAGAACGTATCGTTCGTGATGACGTATTTACTTCCATTCACTTGGAAGAATTTGAAGTCATGGCGCGTGATACTAAACTGGGGCAGGAAGAAATCACACGTGATATCCCGAACGTTGGTGAAGAAGCACTTAAAAATCTTGATGAAGCCGGTATCGTTTATATCGGTGCGGAAGTGAAAGCTTCTGACATTTTGGTTGGTAAAGTGACACCGAAGGGTGAAAGCCCGATGACACCGGAAGAAAAACTTCTGCGTGCCATTTTCGGTGAGAAAGCTTCTGACGTTCGCGACACCTCCCTGCGTATGCCCCCGGGCGCGACAGGTACGGTTGTTGAAGTTCGTGTCTTTAACCGCCGTGGTGTGGAAAAAGACGAACGTGCCTTGGC
Source organism: Methylocystaceae bacterium (assembly GCA_013373265.1). Classification (GTDB taxonomy): domain Bacteria; phylum Pseudomonadota; class Alphaproteobacteria; order Rhodospirillales; family Terasakiellaceae; genus Terasakiella. The sequence goes on from JABXIC010000214.1 coordinate 2,853, forward strand.
AATTGAACGTGCTGAAATTGAACGTCTCGCAAA
>JABXIC010000016.1 GCA_013373265.1 Methylocystaceae bacterium
GGTATGGCGATGGCTGAAAAACTGCAAAATGCGCGTTACGGTGACGATATCGTCAATCACTATACCTACGTTATTGCTGGCGATGGTTGCTTGATGGAAGGCATCTCCCATGAAGCCATTTCGACTGCTGGTCACTTGGGTTTGAATAAATTGATCGTCTTTTGGGATGATAATGAAATCACCATTGACGGCAAGCTCGGTATTGCGGCTTCTGATAATCAGTTAAAACGCTTTAAAGCTTCTGGATGGGATGCGCAGGCCATTGATGGGCATGACCCGGAAGAAATTGCGAAAGCCATTAAAAAAGCACAAAAATCCGACAAACCGTCGTTGATTGCGTGCAAAACCAAAATTGGCAAGGGAGCCCCGACCCTTGAAGGATCGCACAAAACACACGGCGCCCCGCTTGGTGATGAAGAAATTGCCACCATGCGTGAAAAACTTGGCTGGAAAGCCGCCCCGTTTGAAGTCCCTGAAAAAGTTTTGAAAGCCTGGCGCAAAGCTGGTGGTCGTGGTGCTGCGGTGCGTGAAGCCTGGCAAGAACGTTTCAATGATCTGGATCATAATATCCAAGAAACATTCGTGCGCACCAATGACGGCGGCTTGCCTGATGGATGGGAAGCTACGGCTGAAGCCTATAAAAAACAATTGTGCGAAGATGCCCCTAAAAAGGCAACGCGCCAATCCTCACAAATGGCCTTGAACGCCTTGTGTGCTGTGATCCCGGAAATGCTGGGCGGGTCTGCCGATTTGACAGGGTCCAACTTGACCAAGGCTGATAGCCAAACATCCGTCACCCCTGATGACTTCAGCGGTAATTACATGCACTATGGCATTCGTGAATTCGGCATGGCTGCTTTCATGAACGGGATTGCCTTGCATGGTGGTTTCGTGCCTTACGGTGGGACATTCCTGGTTTTTGCGGACTATATGCGTGCGGCCATGCGCTTGTCTGCTTTGATGGAACAACGCGTGATCTATGTGCTGACTCATGATTCCATCGGTTTGGGCGAAGATGGCCCAACCCACCAACCTGTTGAAACGGTTGCATCCTTGCGCGCCATGCCAAACACAAACGTCTTTCGTCCGGCTGATGCAGTAGAAACACTGGAATGCTGGACCCTTGCGTTGCAATCGGAAAAGACACCGTCTGTCCTGGCTTTATCGCGCCAAGGTGTACCGGCTGTGCGCACTGAATATTCAGAAGAAAACAAATGTGCCAAAGGGGCTTATGTCTTACGCGCGGCTGACGGCCCACGCAAAGCAACCATTATTGCCACAGGGACAGAAGTTGAAATTGCATTGGCTGCCCGTGATCAGTTACAGGCTGAGGGTGTGCCGACAGCTGTGGTTTCCATGCCGTGTTGGGAATTGTTTGAACAACAGTCTGACGCCTATAAGCATGATACCTTGGGCGATGGCGTGCGTGTTGCTGTTGAAGCGGGTCTGCAAATGGGCTGGGATCGCTATATTGGGGCCAGTGGTGCCTTTATCGGCATGACAGGCTTTGGCGCATCAGCGCCAGCTGAAGACCTTTACAAGCATTTTGGCATTACGGCTGAAGCTGTTGTTGAAGCGGTAAAAGTTAGAGTATAAATTTATAAGAGGCAGCTTTCTGATCAAAGGCTGCCTCATTTGCATTTTATCAGATCGTATTTGGAGGACATCCTATGGCACTTGTTTCCATGCGCCAGCTTCTCGACCATGCAGCTGAAAACGACTATGGCCTTCCGGCCTTTAACATCAATAATATGGAACAGATGCTGGCCATTATGGCAGCGGCATCAAAAACGGATTCTCCGGTGATTATGCAAGCCAGCCGTGGCGCGCGTAAATACGCAAATGATGCGGTTCTCAAGCACTTGATCCAAGCGGCTGTAGAAATCTATCCGGACGTACCTGTTTGTATGCACCTTGACCACGGTAACGAGTTGCGCACTTGCATGTCTGCCATGGCAAACGGTTTTTCTTCGGTCATGATGGATGGATCCTTGGAGGCGGACGGCAAAACGCCTGCCTCTTATGACTATAACGTTGATGTCACGGCTGAAGTGACCAAAGCTGCGCACTTGATTGGTGTCTCTGTTGAAGGTGAGTTGGGTTGCCTTGGGTCGCTTGAAACAGGTGAAGGTGAAAAAGAAGACGGTCATGGTTTTGAAGGCAAACTCTCTAAAGAAGCGTTGCTGACCGACCCGGACCAAGCGGTTGATTTTGTAAAACGTACAAAAGTGGATGCGTTGGCGATTGCCATGGGCACGTCACATGGCGCATATAAATTTACCCGCAAGCCTGATGGCGACATCTTGGCGATGAACGTGGTTAAAGAAATTCACAAAAAATTGCCGAATACCCATTTGGTGATGCATGGGTCTTCAAGCGTGCCGCAAGAATTGCAAGACATCATCAACAAACATGGTGGTGAGATGAAGCAAACTTATGGTGTGCCGTTGGAAGAGATCGTTGTCGGTATCAAAAACGGTGTGCGTAAAGTGAATATTGATACGGATAACCGTATGGCCATCACAGGCGCAATCCGCAAGGCCCTGCAAGAAGGCCCGAGCGAGTTTGACCCGCGTTATTATTTAAAACCAGCCATGGCAGCGATGGAAAAAGAATGTATCCAACGCTATGAGCTGTTTAACTGCGCAGGTCAAGGCTCTCGCATCAAAGCGATTTCCCTGAACGATATGGCAAGCCGTTATGAAAATGGCTCCCTTGATCCGGTTTTAGGTTAATTTAACAAAGTGCTATCCCCGCTGACAATGCGGGGATTTTCTTTTTGTTCAAGAGGTTCATATGTTGAAAATTGCCCCCTCCATTCTGTCTGCCGATTTTGCCAAATTGGGTGAAGAAGTCGCCGCTGTTGATAAAGCAGGGGCTGATTGGATACATATTGACGTGATGGATGGTCACTTTGTCCCGA
>JABXIC010000220.1 GCA_013373265.1 Methylocystaceae bacterium
AAACCTTCATCAATTATTGGCGAGTCTATGTGGTGAGTATGGCATTTATCGAGAGTAATACCCCTTCATATCCATAGAAATGGGAAACAATCAACAGAGGAGGTCCGATGATTGATGAAGGTCAGGAGATCAAAATCCGTAAAGCCTTTCCGGGTTTAAGCTCATACAGGCGAGGAATTGCTCTTCGTTCAAAGCTTCTTTCAAAAACGCGAGCATAGGCGAAATCTCGGGTAGAGGTGGCTTTGTCAGGACGTGAGGCCAATCGCTGCCCCAGATGCACTGCCTAGGATAATTGGTACCAATCTTCGTAACCATCGCCATAAGATCGTTGTAGTTCCCAATCCTTCTGCTGACTCGAGACGGAGATAACTTTACCCAAACTTTCCCGGTATCAAGAAGACGAAACAGTTTGCCGATTTCTTCCGGACTATCTGGATCCACATGACCAAGATGGTCAAGCACCAGTAAGGTGCTTTCTGGAAGACATGAAATGTGATCAAAAATCGTATCGAAGCTCCGAGGTTCTGTGTTTAATTCCACATGCCAACCTGTAGAGGCCGCACACTCAACAAGAATAGGTAATTTGTCGAGATCGCTCTGACCAAGACGTTCGCGATCCTGAACACGGATTGCTCTTATCCCGGCAGAATGGAGATATGGCAGATCTGCCGTTTCCGGATTGATCGTGGCCACCCCGCGAAGTTCAATTTCAGCATGACTTGATAGTAAATCAATAAGCCTACTGTTGTCCGTTCCATCGATTGATGCCTGAACAACAACGGCTCGCTTGATTCCATTTTGAGAGGCTTCAGGTTTATAGTCACCAAGGTCCTTATTCGGTGGCGAATAGGTGCCCTTTCCGGCTGAAGGCGCTTTCGAAAATGAGTGAATATGACAGTCGCAGAGGATATTGAGAGTTTCGTCTAAGCCCATCTTAGTCATCTTTGCCTCGTTTGAATTGGAAATACAGGCTCACACAAACAGAGAAAGCGACCAACAAAAGGAAAGAGAGGGCGATTGGAGAGTCCACGAAAACTTGCACGCTTCCACCACTCGTCAGCAAAGCTTGGCGGAGGCTTTGTTCAAAGGGCGCGCCCAGAATTAAGCCAATGAGAAGAGGGGGCAAAGGAAATCCGCTGCGGCGAAATAGAAAACCCAAAGCACCAGCACCCAGCATCACCCAAACGTCAAACATACTATTGTTTACTGAGAAGGCCCCCAGGATTGCGAGAACCGCAATCGTCGGGAAAAGATGTTGTGGTTTTATGCGGATAACATGGATAGCCACCTGAAAAAGCATCAGCCCGAAGGTGACGGTGGGAAGCGAGGAAATCAACAGAGCTTCGAAAATGGCGTAAACTTCAACGCCGTGATCCCTAAAAAGAAAGGGTCCGGGCGCAAGGCCCTGCAACATGAAGGCTCCAAGAATGACCGCTGTTACGGCGTCACCGGGAATACCAAGCGCTAGGGTGGGTACCAGCGCCCCACCTGTCACGGCATTGTTGGCGGCTTCTGGCGCTGCAACACCTTCCACGGCACCTTTCCCGAATTCTTTAGGCTCTTTAGAACGGGATCGCGCAAGATTATAGCTCATGAACGCAGGCACGGTAGACCCGACACCGGGAAGGATGCCGACAAACGTGCCAATCACCGATGACAAAAACAACGTTGCGCGTATTTTCCAAAGCTCAAGAAAGGACACTTTCGAGGGGCGCAATTCAGGAACCTCTATTTTTGTGTCCCCATGAGCGCGATTGAATACTTGGATGAAAACTTCAGACATTGCAAACAGTCCCACAAGAACGGGGATCAATTGGAAGCCTGTTTCAAGAGAAAAAGTCCCGAAGGTGAAACGAGGTGTGCCGGAAATTGGATCAAGCCCTACAATTCCGGCGCAAATTCCAACAAGCATCATTATCAACGCGTCAATACGGGAACCGCCACCAAAGAGCACGATCACCAAAAGCGCGAATAACATTAAATTAGCCATTTCGGCTGGCCCAAAATCAAGCGCAATCCGGGCGAGTGGCTCGGCCATTGCCATCAACACGATACAACTGAAAAAGTTGCCAAATACGCTGGCAAAAAGTGCAATTCGTAAGGCGCGGCCCCCTTCGCCTCGTTGTGCCATTGCAAAACCATCAATCGCCGTTGCGGCTGACGACGGTGTTCCGGGCACATTCAGCAGGATGGCGGATATGGATCCACCAAATATAGATCCCTGATAAACCCCAAGCAGGAGGATCATGGCAGGGATGGGGTCCATTGTGAAGGTGACCGGGATCAGTAAGGCAATAGCCATGGTTGGTCCAAGGCCTGGAATTGCCCCTATAATGATACCGCTCACAATCCCAACAACTGCCGAAACAACGACCCAGATGTCGAGTAACGCAGTAAAAGCTTCCCAAATCATAATGATTCACTCTCCGTTATAGAAGCCGTAGTTACGGTAGCGGAATACTCAGCCCTTCGCGAGCACCGAAAGTCACGATCAGAGCAAGAATAATCCCAAGTCCGAACGTGAGCGCGATACGTCTTTCACCAAGCGCGAAAGACGTGACGATCGCTGAAAGAGCGACACCAACGAGGAAACCCATATAGTGTATACATACTAATGCGCAGGCGGTTGTTAATAAAAGGGCGATGACCCTTATCATTTGCTGCGAAGGACCAATAGGCCCTTCCTCGCATTTCCAGTTTAGGGCGAGACGAAATAAAATCGTCAAGGTAAGCACCCCGAGGACAAGGACCGGAAAACTGCGCGCATTAGGCCATTCATCATCAAGACTAAAGACCTGTATCTGAGTATCCACTATTGCCAGTGCGCAAATGGCACTGACCAGCAGAATGACACTGGTCAATGATTGAATGCCAATGCGCGTCAGACGATTAGCATTTGTCATGCTATCAGTTCCCTTGGCCCATCTTTTTAGCCAGCTTGCGATAAGCCTCAAGGTTCGTTGCGATGGTCTGTTTCAGTTCCGCTCCTGACATGATCCGCACCGGTTGGCTTAGTTTGGCCATGAAAGCTTTGAACTCATCTGAACCAGCAACATCAGTAAAAACTTTTTCAAGTTTTGAAACGATCGCTGAATCCGTTCCAGCTGGTGCTAAAATCCCCACAATTGATGGAAATTCGACATTATAGCCAGCCTTCTTAAGTGTTCTAACGTCAGGGAAATCAGAATCTGGTGTACCGTCCAAAATGGCTAACAAACGGAGCTGCCCATCTTTAACGAGGTCGCGGTATGCGGGCACCAGTGAAACATCAACGTGTCCACCTAATACGGCTGCGGTTGCTTTCGCGGAGCCTTTAAACGGTACATGCTGCAGCTTTCCACCGCTTTCTTGAGCAACAGCCGTGAAAGCGAGATGAGCGCCACCCATTGCACCAGCTGTGCCATAAGTAATCCGAGTGCCTGATTTTGCGGCCTGAATCAAATCTTCAAGAGTTTTGTAAGGGGAGTCAGCCTTGACCAAGACACCATGGTAAGGGCCAGAATAATTCATAACGGGCGTAAAATCTGTCAATGTGTCGTATCCAACCGGTCTTAGGGCTGGTGTCACAAAAGAGGGCGAGGACGTCGTCGCGATCAGGGTGTAACCATCAGGTTTGGCACCTGCAACAGCGTTCATGGCAATTGTACCGCTGCCACCCGGTTTATTTTCAACGACAATAGGCTGTCCCAGAACCTTTTCCGCCATCGAAGCGATCTGACGAGCCGAGATGTCAGTTGTGCCGCCAGCCCCATAAGGGATAACAATCGTAATTGGGCGACTGGGGTAGTTATCTGCATATGCAAAAGAAGCCAACATCGTCATCGCACATGCGATGAACGATAAAGCAAAGTAACGAGTAACCTTCATGAAATGCCTCCACATGTTTTTATATTTATCGCATGATCTAGTAATACAAGAACAGAAAATGAAAGGAACTGAAAATTGGTCTCATGCTCTCAGATGGCAAATGCCGCGAGTGTAGCCTATAGGCTACAATAAAATCAATTTTACCCGATCAACCTGAATGAATCCGCCATGCGTATTTTTCTAAGCGGACAATTGCCACTTACTATCCCCATATAGTATCAAAAGAAATTATTTATTAAAGATCATAATATTTCATCTTTAATAAAGAAAAATTTAATTAGTTTCTAAAGTCACTCTGGTACGGCATTTCTTAAGGTGTTGAAGGGGTTGTTGAAAAAGTATGGCGAACCAACGTCTATAGCGACGGATAAACTTAAAGAAAACGGCATGACTGGAAAACACGAGACGGGTAAGTGGATGAACAATCGCGGCGAAAATAGCCATCTGGTTTTTCGAAGGCGGGAACGGGCTATGAATAAGTTTAAAAGTGTGACTTCGCTGCAGAAGTTTTTAGGGGTTCAAACGCAGGTTCAAAATCATTTTTCAGGAGAGCGACACTTAAACAAGAGGCATATTTTTAAAGAATCTCGTTCAGCATCACTTGTTTAATGCGTTCTTTGTTGGCTTAGCATTAAGTCAGTTCTGATTAAATTTTATTCTACAGTTTTAATCTGACAATGCCGTCAGTATATCTCCAGAAATCTAAAATGAAAAATTTCTACTTAAAATTATTTAATTGTGTAAATTTCACACATCTAAAGTAGAAAAACGCCAAAAGTGTCGTTCTATCTGCTTTATTTGGGCATTTAGAACAACGGTTTTTTTTCGAGACCTTTGCCATAATCCTCTTCTTATTTCATTCATGATTGACTTGTAAGGAGATTCAAAATGGTTATGCAGAGTTGTTGCCTCGGAGAAAAGGTGACGATTTTCGATGATATAAATTCAATCATACAATGGCTTTGGTTGTTTAATTCAGTTTCAGACTTATTCGTTTTCAATGTTGAGCATTCTAATCGTGGAAAGTCGGCACTTGTTCGTCAGGGCATGCATATGCATTTCGACATTAAATTTGCTTGTACTTTCTTTGGGAGGTTCTTATGAAAAGCAAATTGATAGAGGTGCAACGTCAAAACGTAAATTTAACCATACATCCTTTTGCAATACAGGCCTGCAAGGTTTCTGATGAATATATGCGTCATTGGTCCGTAAGTAGTTTGTCAGCATGGGAGGTTGAGCTCATTCTTCGGCAAAGCGAAGTTTGGGTGGTTCCAAAAGGAAAAAATATCAAATCTTTTCAGGGTTTGAAATTCGGCGATTAGCAGAACTGCATCAGGTAAAGCAATTAAAAATCCGTATTTTTAAAAACATTTCTGACCAAGCTATTTTGGATTTTTCATTCTCTTTTCTGAGTCTAATAAAACTTTATATGCCACAGACAAAATATGGAATTGGGAGTCTATTTACTCTCCTGAAAAATTCAGGACGTGGAGAAGTAATGAATACTTATTTGGGACGCAATAGCGACACAGTCCTTCATGGGGCAAAAGCTTTTCAGCTCTCTCATAAACAAATGAGGACTCAAATCAGGCATTCCAAGAAAGAAGGGAAATGATGTTGCATCTATATGGAGCTTTAACCCCTTTTCATCGTTCGGCGAGGCAGGCCAATGTTTTTTTATATCTCGCTAAATTTTTGTCTCAGATAGCTCAAGAGTACTGGGGTGTTTCTACTTACTCGTTGGATGCACTTTGTCAGGAAACGGGTATTTATACAGACTGTATCAAGATTGATAAGGAGCAGCTTTTTAAGACTCTAAAAAAAGAAAAATTGATATCAACATTTCCGGTGGCCGTTTTTCTTACAACCGAACTCATTGGTCCAAGGTCCGCAGAATTCCTGAGACTGCAGGCTTTAGGGATGGTTGTCGTGGCTTGGTATTTAGAAAGTGGACGATCAGAGAGCGACTTAAAAAAATTCTGTTATTGCTATAGATACATGTTGTTGGAAAAAGGGAAATGGCTTTTTGAGATCGCATTATCTTTAACAGAATTAAACGATCTTAAAAAAAATCTCCCAGAGAATAATTTTGGACTGAACCAGTATAAGAAGAATAAGTTCAAGGAACTTTTTTATCCGATTATATCACTGGTTGATGGCCGAGGAGCGAATGCTCCTCATGGCCTAATTCAGACGAATAGAGGGGGAAGTGTTCCGCAAAAAATTATTGAGTTGGACGAAAACGATGAAGGGAAAATTTCGATCATCCATCCATCTTTGGATATTTCAACTCGGCACATCTCGATAGAAGAACAGCAATTTGATCAGGACAGGTCTACAGTTATAATGGAACTTGATGATCGAAGAAAGAAATCAAATTTCCGACATCAAGAAGCGCGTAAAAATAAAGCTATTGGCATGGCTAATGCTTATGAAAGGCAAACGATCCTCAGTCCGTTTGATTTTGAGGCGTTAACAGGAACTGAGATCAAGCAACTGCTTAAAGCATTGTGTGCAAATGTCTTCGAAGATCAGGACTGGGTTTCCTTAATCATTTTATTGTCAATATTTCTTGGTAGAACTCCATCGAATATACTCAAGATCAAACGTGCTGCAAACAATGACTATAAAATTGGAGACCAATGGGGTGTATATGACAATTTGATATGCCTTATTCACAAGTTTGACTTACCGAACAAGACATTAAGAAAGGATACTTCAGTATATGAGGAGACCAGCGATTTTATTGAGCTTCCAATACCAGAGGCGTTTTCAAAAGTCTTTCATAAATTTCTGTGTAGACTAGAAAATGCCAGAGAAAAAAGAGAAGAGGACTTAATTGAAGAGGAGTTTTCTGAGAGGTTTAGAGAAATCAATCGCGGCTTTAATCAAAGATTATCAGAGAAGGCGCTCACCCAAGTCATAGAAAACTATTATGAAAATTCGATTTTCACGAAGATTATTAAAGGACAAGATCCAAAACATTTTCCATCACTATTTTATGTCGTATGTGACACGCGTGCACTGTATTCTGTTTATAGATATTATCTGAATGAATTGGCGGGCATTTCGGGGGTTCGATTAATTGGTAAAGTGCGAGAGGCCAATAACTCGGGAATGTTTGGTAGCCGTGTTGTCGTTAAAAAAGAAGCAGCTGTTGAACGCTTTAAAAAGCTTAGGCTGTGTTTGGATGATGAGAACAGGTGGGAAAATTTTCACAATGTTTACACTTTATATGTGCATCAATTGTTGTCAATTTGCACAGGGCATCGTGCTGTAAAATCACCTTTTGAGAATGTCCTGGAATTTGATTTTGAGACCAATCAACTTTGGTTGAGTGATAAGATCAATAAGAAAGATCAGTCGTTTCGCATTATTCCTTTAGCTCGTTTAGCTGTAGAACAAACGCAAAAATACATTGAGCATTTGCGAAGTTTATGCTTTTACCTAACCAATTCACATCCAGAACTGGTTACTGAAATTCAGGGAGCTTTGAAGGGGCAAAGGCCTTTTTTATTTTTCTGCTCTAATCAGAAAATAAGAGAAGTCAAACCGGAAACTATCTGTGATTTGGAACGCTCTTACGGGCTGACAAAGCTCGTTTCAAATTGGGGGAGACATTTTCTTTATTCTCATTCTTTGGGGGCTGTTGCAGATGACTTGGTATTGCGCAATTTTTTTTGGCATGTGGGGTTTGGCGAGGAAGCTTTGAACCCATTTTCTGAATTGAATTGCGATAGCCTGAGAAAAGTTGCCATTTTTGCGGATCAATTATGTCATGAAATGGAAATACGTTCATTGAATGGATGGAGGTGCCGCAATGGTTAAGAAACATGGGCGCCTAAAAAGAGAGGTAAACCTGCATCAACGGCATGAAAATGCCATACAAAAAGCAACCGAACAGGCGAAAAGTGTTTTTCCTTATTTGTATTCGGGCGAAATTCCCCCGACGAACCATTCCAAAAATATTGATCTCTTTTTAGATAAGATGCAAAGCGCAGAATTCACATCAAATGTGAAGCAAGAGGTTTATAACGGCATAAACAGTCTGATTGATACCGTGCAATCGAATAAAGGCTGGCGACTTGAAAAACTTCCCGTTATTACGATTGCCACACGCAGAGGAATGAGAAGAACTGTTGAGCATTTCAAAGATTGCAAAGATTTTAATTGTTGGTATCGGGAATTCACTGACAAGGCTTTAAAGCTTGATTTGTCAAAAAGTCCGGACGCCCTGAAAAGCTTCCTAATTTTATCTTTGATCACTTATGGCGGACTGCCCAATCCAGTTTTCATTAAGGACTTTATTAAGCATATCAATTCTGAATATTTAAGTTTGAAAAATGCGAAGGGGTTCTCATGGATATACCTTTCTGTTAAGCCGTTTGGGTTACCTGCTAATGAAAGGTATGGTTTCGAAGAATTTACGTCAAAGCTTGTTATCCTGGATGATATGTCATTGATGTTGTTGAAAATCTTTCTAGAGGGGAAAACGGAAATTGGCCCACTTTCCGAGTATGAAGATGTTATATGGAGCACTTTAAAAAAAGCATGCTCAATTTTGAATGTTTCTTTTGTTAAATTTAGGGGGCCAAATAAGTTCAAAAAGCTTTGTGAGATTGCTTATGCCGGGATTGAGACCCAAGAAGGTCTGAACCTCAGTAATGTTAGCATTGAAATTTCTCAAGGACGTGTTCCGAGCTCTTCCTTGCGGGAAAGTGATTTCCTTCGTCTGCTTGGTTTAAAAAAATATAATCGTAATACCCGCATAATATCACCTATTCAGATAGAAGCTGTTTCCCAAAGGTCTTTGCGCGAATTTGACAATTTGGAGCATGCTGCCTTTGAAGATCTCAAAAGCCTGCGTGGGATATTACAAAAAAACAATAAAAATGAAGTGCTCCATACTTTTGAACAACTGATATACAATTCAGAGGTTGTTGAGCTATTAAAACTTTGGTGTGTTTACCTCCTTAAAGAGAGGAGGTTGGTTCTCAGTAGTGTTAAAACCTACTTGAGCAGGATTGGTAAGTTTCTGGTATATCGCTGGCCTTGGGTGCCAACTGAGAACATCACTTGTGATGAATGGTCAAACCTGTTCGAACTTATTTTAGAGGGAAAGAAGGGAATTCTATCGCGAAAGGAAACCGCCACTTGTCTTATGGATTTTTACTCATACCACGCCTCTTGTAACAGGTTTTATCCATGGTCAGGCGCAATTTCTCTGGAGACCACAGGGGTAGAAAAATTTGTTCGCGCAGGATATTTGGATGATGCGCTTATTGATCAGGTTTTGCGACATATAAAGAGATCCCCTGACTTGTCTCAAGAAACTAAAGTTCGTTTAAAACTTTTGATTATTCTTGCGAATAGGACCGGGATGCGAATTGGCGAACTGTTAAAACTCACAACGGCTGATTTTGAGCAAGGTACCTGTAACCAAATCTATGTTTGCAACAACAATTTCGGCAAAAATAAAACAGATAATGCGAAAAGACACCTCCCCATAAAAAGCCTTCTCAAAGAAGTTGAATTTAAATTTGTACGCAATCATTTATATGGTTTAGGGCACTCACGTACGCAACTCATCTTTCACCCTGATGGTAAGCCATCTCAAAAATGGAATCAAATCGCGACGAGCCATTTGATTTCACAATGTCTAAAACAAATTTCTGGGGATGAAACACTGACCTTTCATCACTTTCGTCATACGGCATTGTCTCGCATGCAGCTAATTATCTCCCAAGACTGGGAATTGGTCAAAAATTTTACAGACTATTCAAAATATGAGATGGGGAAGATTTATAGAGAATGCTTTAGAGGAAGTGATAATGGCGCGTCAGCATATTTTCATCTTTCTAAATTTGCCGGGCATGCATCACCTGATGTCACCTTTTACCATTACCTACATCTTAATGAGTTGATCTGGCATAGATCAATTCTGAACAGAAAAGAACGACTAGATGTTAATGTCTTGAGTTTGAATGCTTCAATGACAAGGAATTCTGCAACACGTCTTCTTAAGGAGAAATACTTCAGAAAACGTTTTATTGATTATTTAATAACAAAATTAAAGAATGACAAACTCATTGAGACACCAAGAGCAAAGCGCACCACTTTGTCGCCTTTAGAGTTCGAAATTGAAGAATTTCAATTAAGCAGGGAAAATATCAAGAATGCGATCTATGAATATGTGATCTTGGGACGAGAGCTTGCAGATCATTGGCCTGATGATCAACGCGCTCAGCTTGAGAAATCTCTTTTACAATGCGCTGCTTTGGCGGGGATGAGAACAAGGAGAAACAATGCTCGATTTCCATCAAAAATCAGAAAAAATTCAAATGATCAGAGGTTTTGTCTTCCTTTCTATGATCATAGGAACTGTGATCCTGATGAAGTTGCAGATATAATTGCTCAATGGTTAAAACTTCTGGCTAAGAAGCCGGAAGTTTTAAAAAACATGGTTGAAGATATTATAATGGGAAGTGACCAATCCCGAACAGGTGTCAGGTTTACGTCTCCTAAAAAATTGAAACTCCACCTTAAGTATTTGATCCTATTTTTTCCTCCTGAGAGGGTGAAGCTCATTTATCAAGTTTCGAGCAAAGCGATGGAAAAAGTAAGAAATAAAATAGCTCATGAATGGACTAAGGATTTTTATGGGCAGCCTGTAGCCGAACAGATTAAGGTGAAAAATCCTCGCACAAAATATATGTCTGCAAGGTTATTAGTTCTGGAGCATGATATCAAAGATCAAAAACAAAGCTTGCAGGCTTCAAGGGTGCTTCAAAATGCTGCTCTTGAGTTTGTTATCGTTAAGCCCGAACTGTTAAGTTTTGATGATTGTTTTTGTAAATGTGCTAATTGGACAGCAAAGAAAATGGGAAGCGAATTGCCCTTGACTATTACGGATACTCCAGTTTTAGGGAACGGGTCCATGAAATGATAGAGTGCCTTCACCGAACTAAATATAAACCCAAAAAAGCCTTAACTTAGTGCCATGCGTGGCTGACCCCGGAACTCGATAGGTACACTGCTAGAGGCTGACCGATGCGACATAATAAAAATAAACTAAACCGATTGTGAAGCATACGGTTAACAGCGCTAGAATATTTCCCCAGAATAAATGCTTTTCGACATAGAAAAAAACTGACGCAAACGGTAAGAAGACAGGTGAAAAATATAAAAAATGAATAAAAGGAAAATCTTGACAACATATACCTAAAATCCATGCTGTAAGCGGCAGAAAGAATAGGAAATATACGCATAAACACGCAATTAATAAGAAAATAAGAGTTTGCTTCATAATTTTATCGGAACTCGACAGGGTTACTTTGAGAGGGCTGTTGCAAGCATTCTAGCTATTCTTTGGTCTAGAGATGATGGGTCATCTGATGAGTTCCCTGCTGAGAAATAAGGTGCAACATCAAAGTCGTAGTGTTTGCTGTCACTTGAAATGAGGGGATTATCATATCCACCCGTTTCTGGGTTATAGAAGTTGTATGTTCCTAGATTTAATGGATTTGTAATCAGAGCGCCAGTAATGTTGTCTGTTACAACTTCATACCCGTAGACCGGATGAATGTATTTACTGTAATCTTCTTTTCCATAAACGACATCAATAACTTTTCCTGTCAGTGTATCTTGCTTGAAAGTATGAAATATTGACTTGTTATCAGGTAATTTCTCAAATTCATTTGCATTATTAGCAAAATAGCTATTTCCTTCTCGGGTCAGAGCGGACCGCAAGCTATAATGTATGCCGAGAAAAGCTTCGCAATCGTTCGATGAATTACAGGCGCTGACTGCAGAATTATAGGCATTATCCCTCGCATCACTAATTTCCTGATAGTGGGCTTGTACATTGTCCTTACATGTTTGATCTCCACAATCGTTGAGCTTATCAACAAGTTCTTTCTTTTCCGCAGGCATCAGATAGTTGTTCATGACTGCTATACTGGCAGTTTGAGATGCGGTTGCAACATCTTTATCCAGAAGGGTCGCAACCAGTACCGCGCTGATTTGGCTGCCTGCAAGGATGGTTTGTCGTGCGGTTAAGTCTCCGTGCAGTGCGGCCTGAGCTAATCCTGTGGCTTCTCCGATTATGTCTGCACTTAGTTCTCCTACTGCTGCTCCAATTGCACCTGCTACAGGGTCATTTCCTGCAATTGCAGATGAAATCGCGCCGCCACCAGCATGCAGGAAGATTTGAGTAACTTTATTTATATCTCCGGCCTTAAATGCTTGTCCAATCTCTCCGGCGATGACTTGTCCAGCCGCGCGTGCGATTGAAGTAGTAAGGATATCCTTCACATCTCCGCCGCCAACTATGGTCTCCACACCCGCAGAAACTCCGGCTTGGACAAGGGCATTTTGGACACGAGCAGCTGTATCTACGCCTTTGCTGATATATCCTGCTTCTGCAGCTCCATTCATCAGACCTGCTGTTACCATCGCTGCCGCCAGACTCCGAATACTGTCGCTCGACCCAAGTTGCTTGAGCGTTGCTCCAAGGTTTCCTTTATTGGCAATCAGCTGTGATCCCGCACTTACTGCGAGTGCGTTGATCCCGGCTGTGAGGGCAGCAGTACCGGCAGAAACAGAGGCGGTTGCAGAAGACCCCAGAATTGCCTGACCAAGAGATAAATTGATGGTTTGTGACGCCCCCGGACCCGCCGCAATGGTTGTACCTCCCCAAAGACCGCCTGCACCTGCTGTCACCGCTGTGATGACCATGGTGATCATCATCATGGCTGCTGGGCTCATGCTTTTGGAACTGGTGCTCCAGCTCTTATGCGCTTCCTTAATCGCATTCCACTGCGCAGGGGTAGCGCTTTCTTTGACTTGCGCCATCCATTCAAGGCCGGGTTCCTGAGACAGGCGTTCGATGGATTTATCGAGGTTGCCGAAGTCTTTATAGTCGACATTCACGCTGCCATTGGTGCCGACGGTGATGGTCAGGCCGTCACCCGCATCGATCTTGGTGTGGACGACGGTTTCATCGAGGTGGCCTTGGTCGGTGACGGTGGTCCACATCCCGCCTGTGCTGGTTTTGACCTCATGGCGGAAATCCACATCCTTGTTGGCGCTGAAATTGACATCCCCGTTGAGCGCGGCGAGCGTGACCTTGCCGCCTGCTTTGACCTCAGCCGATTTGAGCGTCACATCGCCAAGGGTGGCCTGTACATTGACATCGTTACCCGCCGTGATGGTTGAGCGCACGGTGTCTTTTTTATCGACGATGAGGGTGTATTTTTTGGTTTTGATGTTCTGTTCAAAACTGTCTTGCGGGCTTGTGATGGTGGTGGAGGCCAGACTGGAGACATTGACATCATGATCCGCTTTCAGCTTGACCCCATTGGCCACCGTATCAAGGCCGGATGTGATGCTCAGGTCATTGCCCGCTTTTAAATCAACCAGATCGTTGCTGACCTTTGTCGACCACAACTGACCAAATCCGCCATCGCCGCGCTCAACCTTTGTGGTGGTTTGGGTGGCGGCGATGAGGGTGTCGGTGCCGCTGCTGATACTGAGGTCATTGTCCGCCTCTGCCTTGGTGCCTTGTAAGATGGATTGCGCCCCGGCGGTGATCTTGAGGTCATTCCCCGCCGTGATGGTCGTGCCGGTTTGGGTGACGGTGTGGGTGCTTTCATAAGGGCGGTCACGATCAAGGCTGCGCGTTTGGGTGGTGAGCGCGCCCAGGGTGACATTGTTACCCGCTTTTAAAGTGACATCGCCGCTGGCGTTGTAATTGGTTGCGCCGCTGTCGGTGATATTGTTGCCTGCGGTGATGGTCAGGTTGCCACTTGCTTGAACACGGGACTGTGCGCCTGTGGTTTCAGAACGGGCCTGCTCAACATGATCTTGTTCACGTCCGTTGATATAGTGCTTCTGACCATCTTCTAGAATAGTCCGGCTGTTCTGGAATTTTTTCGTCGTGTTGGTGAAGTCCCCATTGGTGGCGGTGAGGCTGACGTTTTGCCCGGTGATCAATCCGCCCGTGTTGGTGATGTTTTGATCAGCGGTGACGGAGAGATCGCCATTGCTTGCTGCAAGTTTGCCGTAAGTGTTGGTGAGGGACCCCGCTGTGGAAGTAAGGGTGGTGTTGGCCCCGGACA
>JABXIC010000172.1 GCA_013373265.1 Methylocystaceae bacterium
ATGGACAAAAGACTGATGGAGAATATTAAAGATAATAATATTCTCGTGGTTGATGACAATGCCATTAATCAAAAAGTGCTCAGCAAAGTCCTGGAAAGTAACGGCTATAAAGTCTCTTGTGCAAGCGATGGTCAGGAAGCGCTTGATTATATAAATAACTATATGCCTGATTTGGTTTTGCTGGACGTACAAATGCCGGGCATGGATGGCTTTGATGTGTGTCGACGTGTGAAAGCCAATGAAAAAACAGAAGAAATTCCCGTTATTTTTATTACAGCGAGCGATACGGTTGAAAGTAAGGTCGAAGGGTTTAAAGCCGGGGCCGTTGATTATATTCCAAGACCGTTGCAGATGCCTGAAGTCTTGGCGCGTGTTAGTAATCAACTTACAATTCAAGAACTTAAACGAAATTCTGAAGAAGAAAAAGACCGTCTTGAAAAAATCCTGGCGGCTTTGCCCCTACCTTACTTTATTACAAGAGTAGAAGATGGTTCATTCTTGGATATGAACAACAAAGCCTGTAGCGTTTTTGATGTCGCTTATGAAGATTTGAATAAATATAAATCAACAGATTTTTATGCCAATCCTGAAATACGGGCGGAACTTGTTGATATTATTGTCAGACAGGGATTGATTGCCAATAAAGAGCTTGAATTGGTGACCCGCACCGGGCGACCCTTTACTTCTTTGTTTTCGGCCACCCCTTTGCGTTTACAAAATGAAGATGTTGTGTTCGTTGCCTTTAGTGATATTACTGAACGTAAAGAAATGGAACTTGCGCTGGAAAAGGCGGCAACAACTGATTATTTGACGGGCATTTTAAATCGGCGTGCTTTCACACAACGTGCAGAAGATGAACGTTACCGTGCCAATCGAAACAATCACCCCATCTGCTTGTTGATGCTGGATATTGACCATTTTAAAAAAATTAATGACACCTACGGCCATGATGTTGGCGATGACGCCTTGAAGGTGATGGTTGAACTGATTGGTCGTGATTTACGATTAAGTGATGCGCTGGGGCGATTGGGTGGTGAAGAATTTGCCCTGCTTTTACCGGAAACGGAATTTGAAGGTGCCAAGGTTTTGGCAGAACGCATTCGTCAATGTGTAGAAGAAAATGAAATGGTTCTGGCCGATGGCACGGTGCTGAAAATGACCATCAGCGGTGGTTTGGCTGAATGGGAAAAAGACATGCCATATGATGATGCGATAAAGGTGGTTGATGATCGTCTTTATGCCGCGAAAAAAGGCGGTAGAAACAAGATTGAATGGTCCTGACTTAGGATCGTTTTTTCATAAGGTCTTCACTATCCTGTGCCATGGCTTCCAGACGTTCACGTTCTCTGCGCGGGCTGTTTTTGTCACTATTGGCAAAACGATATTTACCAAATAACACACAGCCTTTCATGCCCGGATCACATTTATGACCGGGCACATGTTCACATTGGCCTTTGACTTCGTTGGGGCAGCTCCAACCGCTCATGGGACTCTCCGTTTATTTTTTACCATGATTACTGAGCCAAAGTGGATCGTCAATAGGATTTCCCATGACGGTGGTAACGGGGATGACACCAGCCCAGACGGGCAGGGCGAGGTCTTCGTCATCATCGACGGGGGGGCCTGTTCTGACTTTTGCGGAAACTTCGGTTAGATCAAATTGCAAAACAGATGTGGCTTTGAGCTCTTGCTGATTGGGTTCCCGAACGCCATCAAAACGATCCGGTGTGATCTGTTTCATCATTTCATTGAGGACGTAAAGCTTCTCGCTTTCATCTGTAATTTCTGTAGCTTTAGAAAAGATCATGACGCTGCGATAATTTACGCTGTGATGAAAACTAGAGCGTGCCATAACCAAACCATCAAGATGCGTGACGGTGATACAAGCTTCTTCACCTTTCACCAAGGCCGCAAAGAGACCATTTTTGCTTGAACCATGAATATAGACTTTATCGTCAATGCGCCAAATTATGGTGGGTTGGACCATCGGACGATCCGCCATTTTAGCCCCGACATGACAAACAAGTGCCTCGTCAATAATTTTATATACGGTGTCCGTATCATAGGTGGCACGTTGATTGCCGCGTTTGACTTTGGTGCGATCCGTGACTTTAAATTCGCTCATAACTTTCTCCTTTTCTTAATGGTGAAAGTGGCTCAATATTGGCATTAATAAAAGAGCCAATATCAAAATAAAAAAGGAACCAATTTTGCCAGATCTTGTGTTAGGCCTTTTATTGTCTGAATGGGACAGCAAAAAGGAAAAGCCACGTTATAAAGCGCTCTATTCCCACATTCGCCAACTTATTCTATCCGGTGTTTTAGAAGGTGGTTGCCAAATGCCCCCCAGCCGTTTGTTGGCAGATCGTTTTAAACTTTCGCGCAATACGGTGATGCAGGCCCTTGATATGTTGCAAGGCGATGGTTTTTTGATTTCACGTCAAGGCGCGGGTGTGTATGTCAATGATAACTTTCAATCCGCACAATATGTCACAACCCAAGCCCCCGTGGATATAAACCTGCAGGTGCCAGCCTTGTCAAAACGTGCTGAGAAATGGTTGGTGCGTGTTCAAGACAGGCATGTTGGTGCAAATGCGCAAGCCTTTGCATCGGGGCGCACGGCGTTGGATGAATTTCCGTTTGATAAATGGGCAAGGTTGTTATCACGCAGATGGCGCCTGAGCGGAAAAAAACTGGCAATGGTTGATGATGCGATGGGATATCTGCCTTTGCGCACCCATTTGGCAGACCATCTTTCTTCTACGCGTGGTGTGCGCTGCCATGGAGATCAAATTATGATCGTGTCCGGGGCACAACAAGGTCTTGATGTTATTTCCCGTGTGTTATGGGAAGGGGGGGATCGTATCGTGGTGGAAGACCCCAGCTTTGACGGTATCGCGGGCGTCATTGAAGGGGCAGGGGCGCAGTTACAGCCTGTGCCGATTGACCAAGACGGAATCATGCTTGAAACTTTAGAAGATGGCCATGATGTCAAAAGTTTTATCGTCACCCCGTCAAGGAACTATCCCATGGGGGCGACCATGTCTTTAAAGCGGCGCATCGAATTGTTGCGCAGGGCCAGATCATTAGGGGCATGGGTGATCGAAGATGACTTTGATTGTGATTTCCGTTTTGATGGACCGCCTTTGACCTCGTTACAAAGTTTGGATCAGGATGGGCGGGTGATTTATATCGGCACCTTCAGTCGAATAGTTTTTCCTTCTCTGCGTCTTGGCTTTCTTGTTTTACCTGAAAAACTCGTTCCGGCTTTTTGTGCGGCCAAATCCTTTATTGATGGGCATGCCTCGATCTTACATCAGGCGGCTTTGGCAGATTTTATGGAAGAAGGATCATTTACAAGTCATTTGCGCCGTATGAAAAAAATATATGCCCAGCGCCGTGACTTTTTGACACAAAAAATAAAGGAGATGTTTTCTGATACGTTGGAGGTCGTCCCCGCTGATGGCGGCTTGCATTTATGTGTGCTTTTTAAGCAACATTTTAATGATGTGGATTTTTGTGTTACCTTAGCGGATCACGGCGTAACGGCACGTCCATTAAGTCTTTATTATAGAACAAAAAACAAACGATATGGACTTGTTCTTGGGTTTGCAGGGTATGGAGAAAAAGAGATGCTGGATGCATTAGACAAAATAAAAAAAATCATCCAGCTGTAAATACCTCTTTATTTTGTAAAAAATACCCTTATATAGCGCACACTTTTTTCACAGCCTGCTTTTTGAAGGGTCGGTAGATGACACCAAAAATTTCCGAATTTCTGAAAAATACAACACATGAAAGTCCATTTCTTGTTATGGATTTGGATGTGGTTGAAAACCGATATCAACAACTGCGCAAGTCTTTTGCCGAAGCAACAATCTATTACGCGATGAAAGCAAATCCTGCGCGTCCGATTCTTGAAAAATTAGCGGCACTTGGGTCAAGTTTTGATGCGGCCAGTATTGGCGAAATTGAAGAATGTCTTGCCGTTGGTGCAGACCCCAAACGTATTTCCTTTGGCAATACCTTGAAAAAGAAAAGCGATATTAAAAAAGCTTTTGATCATGGTGTTGATCTGTTTGTTTTGGATTGTGCCGAAGAACTGGATAAAATTGCAGAAGTGGCACCGGGCGCGCGGGTTTATTGCCGTATTTTGGTCAACCGTCATGGGGCAGGAGCAAGCTGGCCCTTATCACGTAAATTCGGCTGTTCATCTTCTATGGCACATGAACTGATGGTGCAAGCCAAAGCTAAAGGGCTGGTGCCTTATGGCATTTCTTTTCATGTGGGCTCACAACAATCAGACCCTGTGCATTGGGGGAAAGCCATTAGCGATGTGTCTGTTCTTTTTGATGCACTTAATGAAGTCGGCATTAAATTGAAGATGATCAATATCGGCGGTGGTCTGCCGGCAAAGTATCAGGAAGATATCCCGCCAACCGAATATTTTCTGGATGCGATCAAAGAGTATTTCAACCAGTATTTTGGTGATTCCTGGCCGGAAATCTATATGGAGCCCGGACGTTATATGGTGGCTGAAGCAGGTGTCTTGCAAAGCGAAATCGTTTGCGTATCTGTTAAAGATTTTGGTGAAGATGTGCGTTGGGTTTATCTGGATGTGGGCAAGTTTGGCGGTTTGGCAGAAACCATTGACGAATCTATCGTGTATAAAATCGAAACCGAATATGGTGAAGATGAAATGGGCCCGGTTATTGTGGCAGGTCCGACATGCGACAGTTGTGATACGCTCTATGAACGGACCTTTTTTCAGCTGCCGCTGGGGTTAAAAGCAGGGGACAAAGTGAACATTCTGTCTGCAGGCGCCTATACAACACAATATGCTTCGCAAGGGTTTAACGGGTTTGCACCCCCCAAAGAATATTTCGTCTAAGGTCAGCGGATGAGAGCCAGAGCCTCTCTTTTAGATTTGCTCTAGCTGTTATCTGCATCTTCAATAGGGACCTCAACCACGGTTGGGGTCTCTTTTTTTGTGGTGCGGCGTTTGCGCGTGGTTTTGGGTTTTTCTTCCTCATCATCTGCTTTTTTAGCACGCGGTTTTCGTGCTGTTGTCGCTTTTTTGCGCGGTGCTTTCTTTGCAGCTGCGGGTTTTTTCTTACCCTCAGTCTCTTCTTCAGATTCTGCTTCCAGCTTTATAGGGCGTAGCAGAAAGGCAGGGGTATGGGCACCCATGCCAATGACAGGACCTTTATCCGGTTCTTCCTGAACCTTGACCTCATCACCATCGTCGCGGCGTGATTTATTGTAGCCGTTATTATTCTTGTTGTTATTGCGACCACGGCGGTTGTTGTTTTCACGTTTTGGTGCGCGTTGTTCTCTTTGTTGTGTTTCTTCTTTTTGCGGTGTCTCTTCTTCTGTGCTTGCATCCACCTTGATGTCCACATCAGGAATTTTACCGCCAATTAATTTAACAATCGCAGCTAAATATTTTTTGTCAGCGGGTGTCACAAGACTTAAGGCCGTGCCTTTTTTTCCTGCACGTCCTGTGCGACCAATGCGATGGACATAATCATCAGCATGGCTGGGCAGGTCATAGTTAAAGACGTGGCTTAGGGCTGGAACATCAAGTCCGCGTGCTGCAACATCGCTACAGACCAAAAAGGTAATTTCATCATTTTTGAACTTGGCGAGTGTTTCCATACGGGCAGATTGCACCATATCGCCATGCATTTGCCCGGCATTAAAGCCGTGCTTGGTAAGGGAACGACAGACAATACCAACATCGCGCTTGCGGTTACAAAACACGATTGCGTTTTTCACGTCTTCGCTGGCGATCAGGGCGCGTAACGCATCCCGTTTGGTTTTACCATCATGAGGCTTGCAATTCACCATCAGGACACCTTGGCGTACGGTGTCAGCGGTTGTTGCTGGTTTGGAAACTGTGATTTCTTTCGGGTTCATCAAGAATTTATCGGCAAGCTTTTTAATTTCCGGTGCCATGGTGGCCGAGAAAAATAAAGTTTGGCGTAAAGTTGGAATGAGCCCGACAATTTTTTCCACATCGGGAATGAAGCCCATATCCATCATGCGGTCCGCTTCATCGATGACGAGGATTTTTACATCGCGCAAGATCAGGCTGCCGCGTTCAAACAGGTCAAGCAGGCGCCCCGGTGTTGCAATAAGGACATCGACGCCACGGTCGATAATTTTCATTTGGTCGCCCATGGATGTGCCGCCGATAATCAGCGCCATGGTGAGCTTATGGTTTTTGCCATAGGTTTCAAAATTGTTGGCGACTTGGGCTGCTAGTTCGCGTGTTGGCGCTAAAATCAGGGAGCGCGGCATACGTGCACGGGCGCGTCCTGAGGCCAGAATATCAATCATCGGCAAGGTGAAAGAGGCGGTTTTACCAGTGCCCGTTTGTGCACAGCCTAAAATGTCTCTTCCCATCAATACTTGTGGGATGGCTTGTGCCTGAATGGGGGTTGGTGTTTCGTATCCTGCGTCCGTGACAGCAGAAAGGAGTTCATCGGTGAGACCGAGGTCCGCAAATTTCATGTATATATCTTTCCCTTACAATATTCGCGGGATATTAGGCAATTATGCAGTAAAGTCAATGATCATGGCACTTTCACCTGCGTTAAAGATAGGTTACCCTGACCCCTAAGAATTAAAAACAACAGGTGTTTTAAGATGGCTTTACGCATAAAATCGGATGATAGTTTACTTTTTATTGTTGATGTTCAACAAAAACTGGCCCCTGCAATGTTTGTAAGCGAAGTGGTAATATCTAATAATTACAAACTATTACAAGCGGCTCTTCATCTAAAACTTCCATATCTTGTCAGTGAACAATACCCAAAAGGGATAGGCCACACCGTTGAGATGCTTTCTGCCTTGATTGATCCGGTCAACGTGATTGAAAAAATGACATTTTCCTGTTTGGATGAACCTGTTATTTCGGATCGTCTTCAACAACAAGGACGCCGTCAGGTTATTGTTACCGGGATGGAATGTCACGTTTGTGTCTTACAAACGGTGTTGGATTTGTTGGATGCAGGCTATCAGGTTTTTGTGGTAGATGATTGCGTTGCTTCGCGCACCTCTGAAAACCGCATGTTGGGGATTGAACGTATGCGTCAAAACGGTGCGCAGATCGTGAGTAGCGAAATGGTCATGTTTGAATGGTTGAACCGTGCCGGAACGGATGAATTCAAAGCCATCCTGCCCTTAATTAAATAGAGGACTTATGAAAGAAACGATTATCTTACTGTCTGGTCTTTTGTGCGACAGAAGTTTATGGCGTCATCAATTGGAATATCTGTCTCAAGATTATGATCTGCGGGTTGCGGATTTTTCAAAGGGTGACAGCATTACAGCTTTTGCTGACAGTGTGTTGGAAATGGCGCCAGAGACGTTTTCTTTAGCTGGGCTTTCCATGGGGGGCTATGTGGCTTTTGAACTTTTGCGCCGTGTGCCTGAACGTATCCATCGTTTGGCTTTATTGGATACATCGCCTTATGCAGATCAACTGGAACATAGTGAATTTCGTCATTCCCTCATGACGATGGCGAAAGATCATGGATTGGATGAAGTCATGCAAACCCTCTTGCCACGCCTCATTCATTCATCACGCTGTGAAGATGAAGAACTGGTTAAGACCATTGATGCAATGGCCCATCGCATCGGGGTCGATTCTTTTATTGATCAACAAACCGCTTTGCTCAATCGCCGTGACAGCTTTGCTGATTTGGTATCCATTTCATGCCCGACGGTCGTGTTGGTTGGACGGCAGGATTCGATGACACCTGTGAAAATCGCAAAAGAAATGGCCAATCAAATCCCCAATTCAAGTCTTGTAGAAATTGAAAATTGCGGTCATTTATCAACGATGGAACAACCGGAAGCGGTCAGCGCTTTGTTACGTTATTGGATGCAAAATTAAGGAATATTAACGTGAAACCACTTATTCGAACTTATAAAGGGGTCACGCCCCAAATAGCTGAAGATGTCTTTATTGCAGAAAATGCAGTGATCATTGGTGATGTTGAAATTGGCGAACAATCCAGCATTTGGTATGGTGCCGTGTTGCGTGGTGATGTTGAACGAATCAGGATCGGCAAGCGTAGCAACGTCCAAGATGGTACGGTTATTCATGTAACAGAGGGCAAATTTGGAACCTATATCGGTGATGATGTGCTGATTGGGCATAATGCGGTTGTTCATGGTTGCACCCTTGAAGATGGCGCTTTTGTTGGGATGGGAGCGGTTGTTTTGGACGGTGTTGTTGTCGAAGGCGGCGCGATGGTTGCTGCTGGTGCGCTGGTGGCACCGGGGAAAAGGGTTAAATCAGGCGAACTTTGGGGGGGGAATCCTGCCAAGAAGATGCGCGACCTTACACCTGAACAAATTAAAGGGCTGAAAATGGGCACAGATCACTACGTTGACGTGGCGAAAAACTTTTTAAACGAAGAAAATTCGTGAAATTTGTAATTTAGTATTAACCTTATGATGTTATTGGTTTAGATTGCGAAAGCTTAAACCGAGTTAAAAGATAACCGGACCAACTCAAGGGGAATGACACATGTTGTGTAAAACGCTAAAGAAAAAGCTGATGATGCAGGCTGCAGTGCTGGTGGCACCTATGTTGCTGGCGGGCTGTTCTTCTGTCCCTGATGCGGTTAATCCGGTGGAATGGTATCGCTCTTCCGTAGAATATTTTAGCGAAGATGACGCTGAAACAGCAGATGCACCGCAAAAGTCGGAAGAAAAATCCGCAGAAATGACAACGAAAGAAAGTCCTGCGCCTGAAATGGCGAAGGAAGAAGAAAAGAAAGTTGCTTCTGGTTTTGTTGCTGCACAGACGCCGTCTCGTCAATATGCGCAACCTGTTATGCGTCAGGGTGAGATTGTAAATGCTTTAGGTGACAAGAAAGAGGTTGCTTCACAACAACCGCCAGCACCAAAAGCTGCCCCGGTTACACCGGTTGAAACGATTGATGTGGTGCAAAATACGCCTAAGGTTTCAACACCTGCAGCAACATCGGCGCCAACACCAGCAGAAATGCAAAGCAGCTCAACTGGGTCTCAAGCTGATAACCGCAGTGTCAGTGAAGTTTATGCCGATAATTTGGCTCAAACCCGTCCGACCATGAATACTGGGGCGATGGGGAATTCTCCCATGATGGAACTGAATACTCAACCTTTTGAAACGGTTGTGGTGTCCGGTAGTGGCGTTTCACGTCAAGGTATGGGCTATGCATCACAAGGTGGACAACAATATGCGTCTTTGAACAATGTTGTTCAATCCGATGTGAGCTATAGCAATGGATTGAGCGCTGGCATGGCGATGGAGCCATCAGTCGTTAAACAAGGTCAGGCACAATCTTTGGCACAATATAACCCGTCTATGTTTACGGGGTCTTTTCAAGTGGCAACGATTCAGTTTGAAAACGGTTCTGCGAATTTGAGTGGCGAAGATATCCGTATCTTAAAGGAAGTACTCAATATTCACCGTCAACAAGGTGGCATTATTCGCATCGTTGGTCACGCCAGTTCACGTACCCGCGATATGGCACCGCAAAAGCACTTGAAGGTAAACCTTGCTGTTTCTTTAAGTCGTGCCGATAAAGTCGCGCGCCAGCTCTTGCAGATGGGGATGCCGGGGCAAAACTTGTTTGTCGGTGGTGTTTCGGACAGTGATCCGTTGTATCAAGAAGTCATGCCGTCAGGTGAGGCGGGGAACCGCCGGACGGAAATTTTTGTGGATTACTAACAAAACCATAAAAATCCACCCTAAAACCTAAATTTAGGCTTTCCGTTTTGGCGCTCCTGTGGTCTAACACATGATCTCGCCTATTGGCGGAAAGTCTTTTTTATTTTAACCCCTATATGGAAGGTCCTCTAAGGTCATGGAACAAGAGTTTCACCGCATTAAACGTTTGCCCCCCTATGTATTTGCTGAAGTAAATGCGATGAAGGCAGCGGCGCGAGCGGCGGGTGAGGACATTATTGATTTTGGTATGGGCAATCCAGATAGCCCAACCCCGAAACATATTGTTGATAAACTCATAGAGACTGTCCAAAACCCGAAAGCACACGGTTATTCCGTTTCGCGGGGGATTAAGGGGTTACGTAAAGCAAACGCGGCATACTATCAACGTCGCTTTGGTGTTGAAGTCGACCCAGAAACAGAAACAGTTGTAACACTGGGGTCAAAAGAAGGGTTGGCAAACTTGGCATCTGCCATTACCACACCGGGTGATGTGATTTTAGTGCCGAACCCGAGTTACCCGATCCACCATTTCGGCTTTATGATTGCAGGCGCATCTGTGCGCAATATCCCAGCCTATCCGGGCGAAGGGATGATTGAGGCATTGAAACGTGCTGTGCAGCATAGCTTACCTAAACCGTCTGCTGTGGTGATCAACTTCCCAAGCAATCCGACAGCATGTGTGTGCGATCTGGCTTTTTATGAAGAAATTGTCGATTTTTGTCGATCACAAGGGATCTGGATTTTATCAGATCTGGCCTATGCTGAGATTTATTTTGATGGCAACCCGCCGCCCAGCATTTTGCAAGTCAAAGGCGCGTGGGATATTGCGGTTGAATTTACGTCCATGTCCAAAACCTATTCTATGGCGGGATGGCGTATTGGCTATGCGACAGGTAACAAGCAATTAATTGGTGCTTTGACCCGCATTAAATCTTATCTGGATTATGGTGCCTTTACCCCTGTTCAGGTGGCTGCGGCTGCCGCGCTTAATGGTCCGCAAGAATGTGTTGATGAAATTCGTGCGCTTTATAAACAACGCCGTGATGTGTTGATTGAAGGTTTGGCGGCTGCGGGCTGGGACATTCCAGCCCCGCCTGCAACCATGTTTGCATGGGCGCCGATTCCTGAGAAATTTGCACATCTTGGTTCGTTGGAATTTTCTAAATTGCTGTTGCAAGAAGCACAAGTTGCTGTGGCACCGGGCGTTGGCTTTGGTGAACATGGTGAAGGTTATGTGCGGATTGGCCTTGTCGAAAACGTTCATCGTATCCGTCAGGCGGTGCGCAACATCAAAACCTTTATGCGAACGCATAATGCTGGTGAAGCAATTTAAAATTTTAACCCTTTCTATTCCTCTTGTTATTCAGGTTAAGTGAACCATGGACAAGCCCATAAAAATAGCCATCGCCGGTCTTGGTACTGTTGGTGTTGGTGTCCTTAAAGTATTAAACGACAATAAAGAGGCGATTGCTGCACGATGTGGTCGCTCTATTGAAGTATGTGCCATTAGTGCGCGTGACCGAACTCGTGATCGGGGCGTGTCGATTGAGGGGCTGACATGGTACGATAACCCCGTCGATATGGCAGAAGACGACAATGTTGATGTTGTAGTAGAACTGATTGGCGGATCAGACGGGACGGCCAAAGCTTTATGTGAAGCGGCAATTGAAAACGGTAAACATGTCGTGACCGCCAATAAAGCATTGATTGCACATCATGGTACTGCCCTTGCCAAAGCGGCAGAAGCCAAAGGTGTCAATGTTTCATACGAAGCTGCGGTTGCCGGTGGCATTCCCATCATCAAAGCCTTGCGTGAAGGGTTGGCGGGCAACACTTTTGACCGTGTCTATGGCATTTTAAACGGTACCTGTAACTACATGCTGACTGATATGCGTGAAACAGGGCGTGACTTTGATGTGATTTTGTCTGAAGCCCAAGATAAAGGCTATGCGGAAGCGGATCCAAGTTTCGATGTAGACGGTATTGATGCCGCCCATAAGCTTGCCATTTTGACCAGCGTTGCCTTTGGCTGTGAAGTCAATTTTGAGGGTGTGCAGGTTGAAGGTATTCGTCATGTCAGTCCGATTGATATCGAATTTGCAGAAGAACTTGGTTATCGCATTAAACTGTTAGGCATTACATCGCGCAAAAATGGTCACGTTGAACAACGTGTCCACCCGTGCATGGTGTCTAAAGAACATCCGATTTCTAAAGTTGAAGATGTTTTCAACGCCGTTGTTGTTGAAGGCAACTTTGTTGATCGCGCTGTCTTTGAAGGCCGTGGTGCAGGGGAGGGGCCGACCGCCTCTGCCGTTGTGGGGGACCTTGTGGATATTGCACGCGGTTTGTCTGTGCCAACTTTCTCTGTCGCTGCGGATAAGCTGAAAAAACTACCATCTTCACCTTTGGCGCGTCATAAAGGATCATATTATGTGCGCTTGATGGTGTTGGATCGTCCCGGTGTATTTGCTGACATTGCATGTGTCTTAAAAGAGCATGGTGTGTCTATGGAAACTGTGGTGCAACGCCATCATGCACCGGATAAATCCGTACCGCTTGTTTTGACCTTGCATGAAACGCAAGAGCAATCCATGTTAGATGCCTTAGATGGCATTGCGAAGTTGGATAGTGTTGTTGAAACACCCCGCATGATCCGAATTGAAGATTTTTAAAGAAAGATAGGCGTATGCCACATCGTCCTAATATAAACCGGAATCTCGCATTGGAAGCTGTACGGGCGACCGAAGCGGCTGCTATCGCAGCATCCTCTCTTATGGGGTGTGGTGATGAAGAAAAAGCAGACCGTCGCGCCACGGAAGCTTTGCAAGAAGCTTTGAACGCCATGCATTTGGACGGCCTTGTTGTCATTGGTGAAGGTGATCCAGAAAATAACCCTGTTCTTTATACCGGTGAAAAAGTCGGTCTGGGGGAAGGGGCAAAAATTGATTTTGCACTTGAACCGCTGGAATGTATTACGTCCGTGGCAAAGGGCGGGCCAAACGCTTTGTCCATCGTCGCCATGGCAGAACATAATAAGCTGTTCCAAGCTCCGCCGGTTTATATGAATAAAATCGCCGTGGGCGGTGGTTTGCCCGCAGGGATCATTGATCTGGACGCCACCATAGAAGAAAACCTGACCGCTGTTGCAAAAGCTAAAGGCTGTGCGATTACAGATTTGATCGTTTGTGTATTAGAACGTCCGCGTCATGATGAAATCATTGCCAATGTGCGCAAAACCGGTGCACGTATTAAATTGATCCCGGATGGGGATGTCTCGGCTGTAATTGCCACCAGCCAACCTGATAGCGGGATTGATATTTACATTGGTATTGGCGGTGCGCTGGAAGGCGTGTTGGGGGCGGTGGCCTTAAAGTGTATTGGTGGGCAGTTTCAAGGGCGTTTGGTCTTTCGTAAACCTGAAGAACGCAAACTCGCGCTCGATATGGGGATTGAAGAACTGGATAAAAAATATTCTTTGAATGATCTGGTCAAAGGTCATGTGATGTTTGCTGCCACAGGTGTAACCGATGGGGCATTGCTGCGCGGTGTACAGCTGACAGGGACAAAAGCACAAACCCATTCTCTGGTGATGAATTCAAAAACCGGGACTATCCGCTTTATTGAAGCTTTTCACGACCTTGTGCGCAAAGGCGTCATGAAAGAATCCTAAACGATGGAATTTGTCCTAGGTGTAGAGACCTCTGTTTCTGGTAAACGATGGATTGGCCGCGATTTTGATGAACGTATGGCCATGACCCTGTCCCAGCGGCTTGGTGTTTCTGAACTGACCGGGCAAGTGATGGCGGCACGCCAAGTCAATTTGGATGAAGCCAATACTTTTTTAAATCCCACATTGCGTGACCTTTTGCCGGACCCTTATCGTTTTAAGGGGATGAAAGAAGGTGTTGCCCGTTTGAGTGCGGCCATCCAAAATGAAGAACTGATTGCTGTCTTTGGGGATTATGATGTGGACGGGGCGACATCGTCTGCCTTGCTGCGCCGTTTTTTAAATGCGGTTGGTGCCAAATCCACCATCTATATCCCGGATCGTATGAGTGAAGGCTACGGCCCAAATAGTGCGGCAATGGATACGCTTAAAGGCCAAGGTGTACAAGTCGTCGTTACTGTGGATTGCGGGACGACTTCATTTGAACCATTGGCCCATGCCAAAGAAATTGGTCTGGAAGTGATTGTTATTGATCACCATGAAGCCGAAGTAAAACATCCTGAATGTGTGGCTTTGATCAATCCCAAACGCTTGGATGAGGATACTGGTTTTTCTCATCTCGCCGCGGTTGGCATGACCTTTTTGTTTGCTGTGGGTGTTAACCGTGCCTTGCGTGAAACTGATTGGTTTAAAGATGACCGAAAAGAACCGGATTTACGCAATCTGCTTGATCTGGTTGCTTTGGGGACCGTCTGTGATGTGGTGCCCTTGCAAGGGTTAAACCGTGCTTTTGTGATACAAGGGCTCAAGGTCATGGCGCGGCGTGGTAATGCGGGACTGGCTGCTTTGGCTGATAAGGCAGGGGTTAGTGAAACACCGGAAGCCTACCATGCCGGATTTGTCTTAGGTCCGCGTGTGAACGCAGGGGGACGTGTCGGCGAATCATATTTGGGGGCAAATCTGCTGTCGACGGATAATGCACGCCTTGCTGCTGAAATTGCCGCGCAATTGGATGAATACAACAAAGACCGCAAAGAGTTGGAGCAAGTCGTTTTAGATGAAGCGATTGCCTATGCCGATGGTCAGGAACATTCCAGCATTGTGGTGGCGGTGGGGCGCGACTGGCATCCCGGTGTGATTGGTATTGTCGCTTCCCGTCTTAAAGAACGCTACAGTCTGCCTGCCTGTGTTATTTCCATCAATGAAGAAGGCATGGGCCATGGCTCAGGCCGTTCAGTCACCGGGGTGGATTTAGGTACGGCGATCATCGCGGCACGTCAATCCGGTCTCTTGGTTAAAGGTGGTGGTCATGCTATGGCCGCCGGATTTAGCGTTGCTGAAGATAAAGTGGCTGATCTTACAGACTTTTTGAAGGAGCGTATAGGTCGCCAGATTACGGAACAGAACGTCCAACCAACCTATAAATGCGATGGGGTGATTTCACCTTCTGCCGTCACACCTGCTTTGGTGGAAGAGATGGAACGCATTGGCCCGTTTGGGGCAGGCAATGCACAGCCACGGTTTGTCTTGGCGGGTGTCACCGTGCAACGCGCCGATGTTGTGGGCAGTGATCATGTGCGTTGTTTCTTAACTGATCAATTTGGTGTACGATTAAAGGCCATTGCCTTTCGGGCGCTTGATAGTGATCTGGGGCAAATTCTATTGAATCATGGCGGTAAAAAATTGCATGTTGCTGGACGTTTAAAGCTGGATACCTGGGGTGGGGGAACCTCTGTACAGCTTTTAATCGATGACGCAGCAGAAGCATAACTGACTGTAAAATAACAATTTTATGACTTTTTTTAAAAAAATATGAAAAAAGTTAAATTTAGTCTTGCCAGCATCGCCAACCTTCGTCTATAACCCCGCACACCAACGGCGATGACCCCTTCGTCTAGTGGCCTAGGACACTGCCCTTTCACGGCGGCAACACGGGTTCGAGTCCCGTAGGGGTCGCCAATTTCAATTTTCTCAAAAGCGCTGCCATTCACTTGGCGGCGTTTTTTGATTCTCAGATGACCTGCTTGACATTGAACTTGCAAAATGTTTCAAATGAAATTAAATTAATTTCAATAAAAATAAAATTTAACAGGTTTCAATTACTAGAGGTCTTCACATGAAACGTTTATTATTTTCCTGTGCGATTGCTGCAGGCGTACTCGCGTCATCTCTGGCTATGGCTCAGGATGTTATTACTCTTAAACTCAGCCATTTTTTGCCATCGACACATTTCGTTCAAAAAGATTTTCTCGAATCTTGGGTTGCGGAGCTTGAAAAAAGAACGAATGGCAAGGTGAAGGTGGAAATCTATCCGGCGGGTTCTGCCTTTGGCCATGTTGCTAAACAATTTGATCAAGTCCATGCGGGTGTGGTTGATATTGCCCATGGTTTAACAGGCTTCCCCCGTGGACGCCTGCCGCGCACATTAGTGATGGATTTACCTTTCCTTGTGAAAAGCGCTAACGCGGCGACACACGCCTTGTGGGATTTGTATCCGGACTATCTGGCCGATGAATATAAAGGCCTGAAGGTCTTGGCGTTGCATGCTCATAACGCAGGCCTGATCCATACCCGTGGCAAACAAGTTAAAACGATGGAAGACTTAAAGGGCTTGCGCATTCGTACACCATCTTTGGCAACATCTAATATGATGAAAGCTTTGGGCGCAACACCTGTTGGTTTGCCGCCGACCCAAGTTTATGAAAACCTGCAAAAAGGCGTGCTCGACGGTGCGGTTTTCCCATACGAAGCGGTAAACGGATTTAAGCTGTATGAAGTGTTGGATTATCATTTGGATGCCAAAGCTTATACAACATCCTTCTTTTTTGTGATGAACGAGAAAAAATACAATTCTTTGCCGGCAGATGTGCGCAAAGTTATTGATGATATCTCTGGTGATGCTTTGGTCGCAAAATTTGGCGATTGGTGGAATAAATGGGATCAACCGGGTAAAGATGAAATTGCCAAAAAAGGCAACCCGGTTGTCTCTTTAAGTGATGAAGAACGTGCCAAATGGCGCACGACTTTAGCGCCGATGATTGATGCTTATCTTTCTGATCTGGAAAGCAAAGGTGTTAAAAATGCGCGTGAAATTTACAGCAAAGCGCAAGAATACGTCGCTAAATACGAATAAAATCACAAAGTGCCCTTGGTTATCAGGGGCACTTTTTTGCCGAGAATCTTATGATAGCATTATTTAATAAAATTCTTTTTGCCCTGACAAAATATGTCGCGTGGGTGGGGATGCTTTTTCTGTTAGGAGCGGTCGTCATCACCACAAGTGATGTGGTGATGCGCACGGCAGGCGGGCAGGGGATATATGGTTCGATTGATCTGATCCAGTTGATGGTGATGACGGCGGCTTATTTATCCATTCCTTATGCCTTTATGAATCGTTCCCATGTCGCCGTCTCTGTCTTTACAGAACGTTTCAGCAGGCGTGCTTCTGCCTTAACAGAAATGTTGGGTGCGGCCTTGGCGAGCGCTTTTATGTGCGCCATTGCCTATTATGGATATTTGCAAGCCTTGCAACAAATTGAATATGGCGATTTGTCCATGATCTTTGGATTGCCCATGATTTATTATTGGACACCGCTTGTACTGGGAAGTTTTCTGTCTTGTGTGGTGACAGTCCATATTTTTGCAGAACATCTTTATACATTTGTAACCGGACGCAGTGCCTTGGCGGAAGGATCATAACTGATATGTCGATCACCGCGATTAGTATTATTGCGCTTATTTCCCTTTTTGGGTTGATGGCGTTGCGTGTCCCCATTGCGATTGCGATGGGTGTCGTCGGGGCCGTTGGTGGCTGGGCTGTAAATGGGTATGACAGTGTGGCCTTCATTATGGGCTCTGTGCCTTTTGAATCCGTATTTCCTTATTCTTTATCGGTGATCCCTCTCTTTATTTTGATGGGGGTGTTTGCAGCTCGTGCAGGCTTGTCACGTGCGCTGTTTGATGCGGTGCATGCTTTTATCGGTCATTATCGCGGTGGGCTTGCCATGGCGACGGTTGGGGCTTGTGCGGCCTTTGGGGCGATCTGCGGGTCTTCTTTGGCAACAGCAGCGACCATGTGCCGTGTTGCCATGCCAGAAATGCGTCGGCGCAATTATGATGATGGTATGGCAAGTGCAACCATTGCTGCAGGGGGCACCTTGGGCGTGTTGATCCCGCCCAGTGTCATTATGGTTATTTATGCCTTGCTGACCGAACAATCTATCGGGCGCATGTTTGCTGCTGCGCTGATCCCCGGTGTTTTGGCAACATTTTTATATATGTTGTCGATCTGGATACAAACCGTGCGCAAGCCGGAACTGGGACCTGCTGA
The DNA here is from genome assembly GCA_013373265.1 of Methylocystaceae bacterium. Lineage (GTDB taxonomy): Bacteria > Pseudomonadota > Alphaproteobacteria > Rhodospirillales > Terasakiellaceae > Terasakiella. Next base: position 17,731 of record JABXIC010000172.1, read on the forward strand.
TGATAAGGTCAACTGGTCCGGTCGTATCAAAGCCATGGGTAATGTCTGGTCGGTTGTATTGTTGTTTGGCGTGGTCATTGGCGGGATTTATGCCGGATGGTTTTCTCCGACCGAAGCCGCTGCCATTGGTGCGGCTGGCGCATTCGTTTTGGCGTGGGTAAAAAAACAGCTCACGCGACAGGTCATTTTGGAATGTTTAAGCGAAACAGCGACGACTTCAGGCATGATCTTTTTGATCCTGATCGGCACATCTGTTTTTAACTATTTTGTTGAAACAACAGGCTTGCCCCAAGCCTTGGTGCAATTTGTCGGGGAGTTGGGTTGGAATCCTTACGTCATCCTTGTTCTCTTGATCATTTTTTATGTGATCCTGGGCTGTTTTATGGATGCACTTTCCATGATCTTGCTGACCTTGCCTTTTGTCTATCCGATGATTTTGGCGTTGAATTTTGACCCGATCTGGTTTGGCGTGATCATGGTGTCTGTGGTTGAGGTTGGGCTGATTACACCCCCCGTTGGTATGAATTTATTTATCATTATGGCCAGCACACCGGGGTTAAGTCTGCAAACGATTGCACGCGGGGTTGTCGCCTTTTTACTGGCCGATGTCACTCGTTTGATCTTGCTTGTTCTTTTTCCTGCGCTGTCTTTATGGCTGCCGCATGTTTTGATGGATTGATGCCATGGAAAAAATAGTTTGGTTGCCAGAATATGACACGGGTATTGAAGCGGTTGATCGCCAGCATAAACATCTGGTGTCATTGATCAATCGCTTGGAAGATATCAATTCAAGTGGGTATGTGTTGGAAGAGCTCGGCCTCTATGTCAAAGAGCATTTTCGTTTGGAAGAGCAGTTGCTCAGAGAGGCAAAATACCCTGACTTTGATGCCCATAAAAAACAGCATCGCAGTTTTGAAGAATGGCTTTCTGCTGTGCGTCAGGCCTTTAATGCAAGTGGATCAACATCTCATTTAATGACTGAGTCTGTCCGGCTTTATTTACAAAGCTGGTTGCTTAATCACATCTTGAAATCCGATAAGGACTACGTGGCTTTTGTAAAACCTTAAGACCCCTGTATTGTCTCCATAACAATGTTTTTATTGGTCTCCCTTCTTCTTTGAGTTAGCCTGAATGGGTTGTTTAGAGGGAGTCTATAATGGTAGTTAACCCAATTGATATCGTTCATTCTTTAGAAGAACGGGTGGAGGACATTCTTCACAACTGTACGGCATGTGGGGCTTGTGCGAACGTTTGTCCAACGCCTTCCATTGATGGCTTTGATGCTTCTGACCCTGAACAAATCACACAAGGGATTTTGTCTTTATTGAAGACAGGACAAGGACCTGACAATGCGGAAGCCTGGACGAAGGGATGTTGTGGCAGTGGGTTTTGTCAATCCGTTTGTGAACACGGTATCAATCCACGTTTTATGCTTGCGATGGCAAAATTAAAATTATCAAAACGGGCTGCACCGCAAGAACGTAAGCAAAAAGGGAAGGGCAGTTTTAAAACGATGAGCCGTGGTGTGCGTTTGCTTTCAAGGCTTCAACTTACCCCGGAGTTGATGGCGAAACTCAGTCCCTCTTCACATCCTGAACGTACAACCGCGCCGGATATTATTTTCTATACCGGTTGTAATATGCTGAAAACGCCCCACATCGGCTTATTGTGTCTGGATGTGTTGGATCGTCTGAATGTGAGCTATGAAGTGCACGGCGGCCCTGCAAATTGCTGTGGTATTTTACAATTGCGCACAGGTGATGATGAAAACTCAGCCCGGCAAGGGGGCAAGACGATTGAGCGTTTTGCAAAGACGGGGGCGTCGGAGGTTTTATCCTGGTGTCCATCCTGTGAAATTCAGTTTAATGAAACTTTATTACCAAGCGTTATCGTGGATAAATCGAAGCCATTTGATGTCACGATGTTTTCAATATTTCTTGCCCGTCACCTTGATCGATTGAAACCGTTGATGACACGGGCTGTTCCTAAAAGGGTGGCCTTACATGAATATCCCGGTTCAATTGGTGTGACTGATTCAGTTATTGCCGTGTTGTCTGCAATACCGGGGCTAGAACTGGTTGATTTGGGGTTGTCGAGGGCCGGATATCAGTTAGGTACGATGACAAATTCTGATTATGCAAAGAAGCATGTGGCAGAGCTTTTACGTGCTGGTCAAGAGGCGGAGATAACGACTTTTGCAGGCATATATCATGCGGATCATCGTGAATTGATCCGTCATGAACCTTACTGGCCTTTTGAAGTCGTCAACTATATGGACTTGATTGGGGAAAGCATGGGGTTAAGTCGACCTGATTTATATAAGAAATTCAGGTTAATGCAAGATGCCGACTTGATCATGAGCGAGGCCAAGGAAATGATTTTGGCAAACAATCTTGATCTAGAAGACATGCGCGATCAAATTATCAATGAAATGTTGGTTGAAGAAATTCTGGCAGCGGATCCGCAAAAACATCCGCATGGTCTCGTTTAACGTCGTCTGGCGCGCTCGATCAACTGGCCTTTACGGTTCAGTGTGTAGGCATGACATTCGACGCCGATACCCTTGCCTTCTTCACTGGGTGGGGTGGGAATCCCTGTCATGATGGAAGGCGTGCGTTTATAAAGTCGGTAGATAAGCTGGGGCAGCCAGACTTTATCGCTGGGTGGTTTGGTCGCGTGGGCGCGAAATTCTTCTTCGGTATCAAAAAAGGTGCACAAGCCACCACCATCGGCTTTTGATCCAATGACCACGCAGAGCGGATAGCCGGGATGTTCCAGAAATTCAAATCCTTCACGAATGACGATTTCATCGCCAGCCTGTTCGATAACGATACATTTCGGGATTACATCATCCCATTTTGTTTCAGCCACGCAAGAAGCGGCAACACAGCGTGTGCCGTCAATGCCGGCAGGGTCATCCCAGTTCGGGTCAAAGACTTTTTCTATGGAGGTGATGGATGCTTTTAAGCAAAGTTCATCCGCATTCATGGGAAGCTCGTTTTTGGCTTCTGCTTCTTGTTTGATGCGTTCTTTGATCGGGTAGATAAAACCGTTGGCCGCATTGTCAAATTGTGCAGGCGTGGAATAGAAAAAGCCATAGCCCGTTCCGTCAAGACGTTTGACGAAAATCACTTCGGGATGTTCTAGATCGACGCCTGCCAATTTATCCTCGCACGACTTATGAAGTACGTTGGATTAGATGGTAACCGAAATCGGTTTCAACCACATCGCTTGTGGCGCCCACTTCCATGTTGAAAGCGGCTTCTTCAAATTCGGGAACCATTTGACCACGGCCGAATTTACCAAGATCACCACCGCTTGCACCAGATGGGCAATCTGAATTCTTTTGTGCCAATTCAGCAAAATCCGCACCCGCATCAATATCGGTTTTCATTTGCTTGATTTGCTCAAGTGCTTCGTCTTTCGTGCGTGTTGCTGTTGAACGTGCTGAGCCTGCATACATCAATAAAATATGCGCTGCACCGACTTGACCTGACATAGGATTCTCCAATTCTAAAAAACAAGAAGCGCCCGATGAGGAGGGCGCTTTTGTCACAATCTACAACTCAATTAAAAAAAAGGGAAGGGTTTAGGCCGCTTTTTTCTCAAAACTTTCTTTTGCCTTATTGACAACTTCCCAGACATCGTTGGCTTTCAAATTGTCGCGCGCCATAATCAGCGCAACTATAGGGTCGGACATGATGTCTTTCAATTTAGGTTCTTCGCCAAATTCAGCCCATTTAGACGGTGACATTTTAATTCTCCAGTGCCTTGGATCATCTTTGTATAAAAGTGTTGATGACTTACTACCTTGACGCTAATCAAGTCATCCCCTGTTTAGGTGACAGAAGCCATAATAATGACAAGGGTTTAATAGCGGAGTGACGTAGATCACACAAATGACACTTTAGTTAAGCTTACATAACGAAAAAACCATTGCCACAATCATATCAGCAGCCGTTTTGAAATCGTCTTCTTCCAATTGGTCTTTTTCTAAAACAATTTTAATTTGTGTGTCAAAATCTGCATAGGTTTGCGTCATGGACCAGATGAGGAAAAAAAGGTGACGGGGATCGACAGAGGCCATACGTCCTTCATCAATCCATTTTTCAATAATGATGGTCTTTTCATGAAGCCAAGGGTTTACATGGTTGGCAAGATGTTCCCTTAAAAAAGGTGCGCCGCTGATGATTTCTTTTGCAAATATCCGTGAGGCTTCAGGCTGTTGGCGAGACAGGGTAACTTTTGTGCGGATATATTTTTCAAGTGCTTCGGCTGGATCGTGATTTTCGTCAAAATCTTCGGCGGCGGTGAGCCATGAATCGAGAATATTTTCCAAAACCTGCACATATAAATCTTCTTTTGTGTTGAAATAGTAGTGAAGGTTTGCCTTGGGAATGCCAGCTTGTTTTGCAATCTCTGCCGTTGTAGAAGCACCGAAGCCCAGTTTAGAAAAGACAAGCGCAGCAGCTTTGAGGATTTTAGCCTCGTTTATTTCACGAATGCGAGAGCGTCTTTTTCCCGGTTGTACGGCCATTGTCGATAATTTCCCTGAACTCCGTTGAGAGGGTTCTACTTCTTTATCAGGTATTTTGCAAACGATTGAATGCATTTTTGATAAGGTCTAGGCGCTGTTTGTCATCATAAGGGCGCGCAGGAGCTTGCCCCCAAACAGGACCGGGCCATGTGGGGTCGTTTTCATATCGGGCAACCACATGAACGTGTAATTGGGTTACAACGTTACCTAGGGCTGCGACATTTATTGATTTAGGCTTGAACAGGTCTTCCATCATTTGGGAGGCTAGATTAATTTCCACCCATAGGTCAGCTTGTTGTTTTTGGGGAATATGATGCAATTCTGTCAGGCCTTCCATTTGTGGGACAAGGATGATCCATGGATAACTTTGGTCATTCATAAGCAAGACTTTGCATAATTTCAGATCACAAATTTCGAACGTGTCGTTGTTTATTCTGTCATTTAGTTTAAACATGGGGTTCTCGTCTATTTAAGGATGGTGTGACAGTGTCAGATCGGTTGAAAGCAGGGTTGTGGGTACAGGCCCAATTACGTGTTTGCGATATAAATTTTATTTCTGCAATGGTTATTCGAAAAGGGGACGCGGATTCCGGATCCATTTTGTTGAAGATTAACCGCTTCAAAGAGGGATGCGCTGTCTTTGTTCCCATCACGACAATGGACGGGGCACATGGTTGGATGCATGGTTTAAAGGGTGGCTATGTTGATGAACGCGACTGTGATGCCTATATTCAGCGACAAATGGATCGCGACCCGGACTTGTGGGTCTTGGAAATTGAAGACCCGAAAAATCAATATGAATTGGATGGGGAACTTGTTCAGTAAGCGAACATCGGGTAACGTCTTTTAAATACAAACTTTTGGAGAAATTCATGAAACTCTCAGATCAGAATTTATTTCATAATCAGGCCTATATTGATGGTGCTTGGGTGAAGGCTGACAGTGGTGCGACATTTGACATTTTAAATCCGGCTACAAATGAAGTGATCACGTCTGTTGCTGATATGGGAGCAGGTGAAACAAAGCGCGCTATTGATGCTGCCGCTGCCGCTTTGCCAAGCTGGCGTGCCAAAACGGCAAAAGAACGTGCCAATTTGATGCAAAACTGGTTTAAACTTATCATGGAAAACCAAGAAGATCTGGCCATGATGATGACGATTGAACAAGGTAAACCCTTGGCAGAAGCCAGAGGTGAAGTCGGTTATGGTGCCTCTTTTGTGGAATGGTTTGCAGAAGAAGCAAAACGCCTTTACGGCGACGTTATCCCCTCCCACGGCGCAGATAAACGCGTTGTTGTGCTTAAGCAACCGATTGGTGTAATTGGTGCCATTACGCCTTGGAATTTTCCTCTCGCCATGATCACCCGTAAAGTCGCCCCGGCGATTGCGGTGGGGTGCACAGCGGTGGTTAAACCTGCAGAAGACACACCTTTGACAGCACTGGCTTTGGCGGAATTGGCTGAACGTGCAGGTATCCCAAAAGGGGTATTTAATATTGTGCCGTGTAACAAGGCAAATGCTGCGGCTGTAGGTGGGGAGTTAACCTCTAACCCGATTGTTAAGAAAATCAGCTTTACCGGGTCCACACCTGTTGGGAAGTTGTTGGTGAAACAATGCGCTGATCAGGTCAAAAAAGTTTCATTGGAATTGGGAGGTAATGCACCGTTTATCGTCTTTGATGATGCTGACCTTGATGCTGCTGTGGCAGGCGCTGTGGCTTCAAAGTATCGCAATGCAGGACAAACGTGTGTGTGCGCAAACCGTATCTTTGTACAAGCCGGTGTTTATGATGAATTTGCGGCTAAATTGGCCGAGGCTGTGAAAGGGTTTAAAGTTGGTGTTGGGACCGATGAGGGGGTGACCCAAGGCCCCTTGATTAACAAGGCGGCAATCGACAAGGTAGAGATGCTGGTTGAAGATGCCATAGAGAAAGGTGCCAATGTTGTATGTGGTGGTGCACCGCATGAAATGGGGGGCACGTTTTATCAACCGACAATTTTGACTGGCGTGACTACGGATATGCGTGTCGCCAGTGAAGAAATCTTCGGCCCTGTGGCCCCACTCTATAAATTTGAAACTGAAGAGGAAGCCATTCAAAAAGCAAATGATACACCGTTTGGTCTGGCGGCTTATTTTTATGCCCGTGATATCGGTCGTGTCTGGCGTGTCTCTGAAGGGTTGGAATATGGTATTGTCGGTGTGAACGAAGGTATTATTTCAACAGAGGCAGCCCCCTTTGGCGGCGTGAAAGAGTCCGGCGTTGGCCGGGAAGGTTCAAAATATGGTGTGGAAGATTTTGTAGAGATTAAGTATTTGTGTATGGGTGGGGTTGATCAGTAATGAGCGCAGATATTCAAAAATTTGCTGAGGGCCTTGCAGATCGTGCAGGGGCCGTCATTAAACCTTACTTCCGCCATAACGTGGGCGTGATCGATAAAGCTGATGATAGTCCGGTAACGATTGCCGACAGAAACGCAGAAACAGCCATACGTGATTTGATTGAAGAACGCTTTCCCGAGCACGGTATCTTTGGGGAAGAACATGGCGTAAAAGAAGGCAATGGCATACATATGTGGGTGCTTGACCCGATTGATGGCACACGGTCCTTTATTTGTGGTGCCCCTTGGTTTGGCACTTTGATTGCCTATTTAGAAAATCAAGAACCTGTCATTGGTGTTTTGGACGTTCCGATGATGGGGGAACGTTGGGTCGGTTCCGCTGAGGGGACGACTTATAATGGTGAATTTTGCCAAGTCCGTAGCGGTGTGGTCTTTGAAGAGGCAAGCTTGTTTACGACCGATTATGATTTGTTTGATGATGATCAAAAAGCTGCCTTTGATCGGGTTAAATCTCAAGTCAAATGTATCCGCTATGGTACAGATTGTTATGCCTATGCGTTGCTGGCATCGGGGCATATTGACCTTGTGATCGAAGCCGGATTAAAACCCTATGATGCGATGGCACTGGTACCTGTGATTAAAGGGGCCGGTGGAATCGTAACAGGGTGGAATGGTGAAGATGTTGATCTGGAGTGGGATGGGCGCATTATTGCCGCTGCGACGATTGAGCTACACGAAAAGGCTTTAAGCTTACTCAACCAATATTGATTTTATTTTTTGCCATATAAGAAATTGAAAACAAAAGGTTGTAATTAGAACGTTGGCATGTGATGACAACCGCATATAGCAATGACGTCAGGTAAAAGCATAGGTTTTAAAAGTGAAGTTTGACATTCGCTTGAATATAGATTGAACTGCAGATAAAGCGGAAGATAAAAACAGGGAGGGACAATCAATGTCTCAAGATACAGAACAAAATTTGTTGAATGTAGACCAACAAAAAATGTTGGAATCCATGCAAGATTTTGCAGATCGTTCACAACGGATCATGACCAAATTCTTGGAAAAGCAAGCTGAAGATGATGGCTTTCAAATCCCTGACCCTTATGTTGTCGGTAAGGCGTTCATGCGTGCCTCTGCACAATTGATGCAAGACCCACAAAGATTGGCGCAGGCGCAAGCCGATTTGTGGAAAGAATATACTTCGCTTTGGCAACATGTGACGCAACGTATGTTGGGACAAGAAAGTGAACCTGTAGCTGTGCCTGTGCGTGGTGATCGTCGTTTCAAAGACGAAGCCTGGGAAGAAGAAATCTATTTTGATGCGGTCAAACAATATTATCTGCTGACGGCGCGCTGGATCAAAAGCACGATGGCAGATGTTAAAGGTGTTGATGCTGA
>JABXIC010000266.1 GCA_013373265.1 Methylocystaceae bacterium
CATCTAAGGCGCCAGCAATCGTTTTAAGGGTATTTGTGAAAAGCCCCCCCTCTGGAGAAGACAAATCCGCTATGGGATCTAATGTCGCACCAGCCATCGCACAGTGCGGACCAACAAGGGCGCGTGCATGACTTGTCAATCTCTCTTTTGATAGCGTCATCACAAAAGAATGAAAGTTCTTCTGAAACGCAGATGCTTCACGGCCCATATCTCGAATAACACCGGTTTTTTGCGAAAATTCCCACTGCTTGTTTTGATGGGTGATTTCCCCACCCCCCTCAGTTGGAATAAAGAAGAAATAATTATCTTCATTATCTCCTTCGGAATACCAATCAATGCGCGGATTTCCAAAAGTGCTGTGTACAAAATCCAGGTCATGGACTTTTGCCATATTAACCCGGGCATTGAAGCCATCGCGTGGGCCTTTAACGTCCAACTTAAAAGGCGTTGAGAAACCAGCCACCATTGCCTCGACCTCATTGAGGTCAGACGATTCCATAACAGTATAATTTGAAAGATATTCCATAGAAATAACAACTAATCATAATGAGCGAGACTTTCATTATCATAATTAAAATTATTTCTATTTCAAATAAAAGATACTGATTTCTATATAAATATCAATATATTACAATACTAATACGTCTACATTTCAATCATTCACAAACTTTAGTTTGCAAGTTTTAGCGGTGCAAAACGAGAAAAGGGAGGCAACATCCGCCTCCCCCATTCAACCTGTATTTAAATACTTAAAACACCTTCAAACCCATGATTATCAGCATATTTTAGACATTTTTACATATCATAAGATTTATATTTCATCACAAAAATCTATCTTAAATTGGTCGCGTCATAGTTTGCCATTTGCGCCCTCACCTTCACGCATGTCAATCTCTCATGCAGTCCCATTCCAATTTCATACACAAATCAGTTATCTTATCCTTTTGCACGTTTAATGACTGGCGCTGTGTCATTACACAACCAAGGGCGCCCTTCCCCATCAACACCAAATGTATCGAGTGTCAGATTATTGATCTTGTCAAAACTCTGATTTGTTGCATTCCATTTATAGAATTCAGCCGTCGCATTTTTCGCCGCATACACCGTACCATCAACCTTACTAACGCTTACGTTACTAGCCTTAAAGGTTACTTTTCCCGGCTCTTCAAACCGTGTCCCATTCCAACGCATAATTTGGAAATTATCACCGGTAATCCATATGTCGCCACCCGCACCAACAGCAACCTTACGGACATTTGCATAAGTGCTGAATTTCTTGAAAACTGAAGAATTCGCCGCTTTATAGTATAGATAGCGAGTCCCCGACATGCTAACGACAACATACACACTGCCATCTGGTGCAACACCGACATCTTCATAATCACTCACCCCTGAAATGGGGTATTCCTTGCGTTGCTTATTGAGCGAACGAAATAGACTGGTCTGAGGGTTAAGGGTCGCAGCCCAAATTTCATCATCCGGTCCGACATCAAAAGCTTTAAAATCCCAAGAATTAAAGCCTGTCGTTACTTCAGCAAATTTACGCTTCGCAGAGCTATATTGCTCCATGTTACTCCCATTATTATGGGCCCACATGACCCCGTCAGCATCAGATTCAAGCATGGGACAACTGCCTGCTGACAAACCTGTAAACGAAACACTTTCAAAAGTCATATTTTTTGAAAACGTAAACCCACCTATAGAAGATGCAGAAACAGTACTGGTTTCCCCTTTGCCAACTGTGCCTGATTCAGATGTTCCGGCGGCAACTTCAAGATCATCACTTTCATCGCGTTCAAAAAAGTTTGAGGCCAAAACCATTTTTTGAGAACTGACGACCCATGGGTACCCGTTTGGACCAACCGCAACACTTAACGGTGTATGACCCGGTGTTTGAACGTTTTCAAAAGACGACGCCCCCTTTTTCAAACGCATCAATCTCTTTTGATTTGAAACAATCCAAATGCTTCCGTCGGGCCCGGCTGCAATTGACAGCGCCTTCTGACGTTGTACCTGACATGGAAAAACATCACAGCGTTGAACCAACAGATCATCTCGAATAACCCATGGGGTTCCATCACTTTGGACCGCGACACTTGCACCGTTTCCTTTTATCCGTTGAAAACGTGTCCGCTCTTCATTCAATTTAAAAAGCTCCCCTGCCGCGTTGGATATGATAACCGACCCATCATATCCAATCGCGATGTCGCTTGCCGTCACGTTTAAAAGCTGCTTCCATTGAAGACCATTGTGATAGAATACCCGCCCCAAGGCAGAAATGCCCCACGGATTTCCCGTTGGGTCAACAGCAATGCGCGATAAAATTCCGGGAAAACTTTCAAAAGATTGACGCGAATTTGACCAGCGCAAAATATTGCCTGCACCATCCAGCCCAAAGACACTGCCATCAGCACCAATGGCAAGAGATAGAGCTTCTTCCCTTGTATTTACAAAAGTAATTTTGGCATTTGTCCCCAGAGTTGCGGGATCAACACTTTCCGGTTTGTCTGTTGAACTGCCCGTGACTTGAGTTGTGAGAGCACCCTTTGCTGTTATCTCACTGGCTTTGGGCGTAGAAGCAACAGGCTGTGATGCATTGATATTCTGAACAGTTATTTGGGGCGCATTTATGCCCTGTGCCTTCGGTATTTGAGCTTGATCCGTGTCTTCTTCCTCAGACAACGCATTTTCAACATCGCCATTGGCCCAAATTTGCCCCTCAGCTGTAATCGCCCAGATAAAATTATTTGGTGTTACAGCAATATCGCGCACACCGGCCAAACCGCCAACAACACCCCAGTTCTTTTCATCGCCTTGCCATTGACGGATCAAACCATTGACATCAACGATGACACGCGTGTCCGTGCCACCAAGTGCAATTGCACGCGCCAAGCCCGGTTGCAACAACCATTGACCGTTTTGTTGATAGAAAATGCGATTTTGAGAGGTCACCCCCCATAAGTCACCATTCATTCCCATGGTGATTTGTCGAAACCGCTCGTTGCCAGATAGCCCCAACGGATACCCCACCTCACGCCATTCACTGCGCAAGCTATACCATTTCTTGAGACGCCCATTGCGCATCAGGATATAGACATTACCAATCGTATCGGCACTGACATCCAAAACATCTTGTTCTTTATCTTCCCACCATAGACCATTGTAGCGAAAGACAGTGCCTTCACCATCAATGGCCCATGGCCGGTTTCCTTCTGCCGCACTAATCCGTATAAATTTACCGGACATTCTGCGCCATCGTGTTTCCTTCAGGTCCCAGCGCCAAGGTGTGCCATCCTTGCCAACAACATAAGCCTGCCCTTCCAAGTTCATTGTCAGGTCAAGCGCGTTACCCGGCAGTTGCTGCCATTGCTCAGAAGAACTCACCCGGTTTTGTGCATGTGCTGAAAGAGCACAGAATATAAACAGCAGTAAGGATACGAAAATTCGCATGTAAAATTCCTGAAGAAATTAATGCTTTAACAAGCGTTTTTCGACCTGTGCAATCAATCGAGGTTGTTCATCTTCTTGATACCAAGAATGGACATTGACATCCCCCATACGGAATTCTTCGAAAAACTCTCGACCTTCCAGTTTGTCACGAATTTCAGTAAATGTCGGACGTGGTGTATACCAATCCCCATGTCGTTTTTCCAAACGTGCAAGTTCTTGCTCAAGTTCTGACATATCTTCTTCAACTTTTTCGCGATCAGCTTTTGCCTGACGGGTATAATTCGGACGTCTTGGTGTCAGCAAAATTAAGATGGAGCGTTCAAATTCACGTTCCACGCGTTGCGAGAAAAGATAGTTCAAAACAGGGATATCTTTTAGACCCGGCACACCATCTGAACTTTTGGACGTTTCGCGTTCACTCAAACCACCCAAAACAAGCGTTTCCCCAAATTTCATGGTAACGGTGGAATTCACATTTGTCTTTGTTGTGTCCAAACGGAATTCAAATACAACTGAATTGGACGGGTCCGTCAAGAAGGTCCGTTCCGCCACAACATGGAGACGGATCATATCATTTGGCAAAACTTCCGGTGTGACTGCAAGTTTGACACCAACTTCCTTTTGAACAGAAACACTATCGCCACTTCCACCGGAAACAGCCGCCGCCAAAATCTCTGTACCTGAAAAGAACTCAGACGTTTGACCACTTTGCGCAACCAAAGAAGGTTTCGCCAAAACATGGTTATCCGCATCCAAGGAATTCGCGATATTTAAAGAATATGTAACCGCCGGGATGGAAATAGAACGCGTAATTGTCCGCGTCCCTTCGCTTAATCCGTTCCCCAGATTATCTTTTACATTACGATCAGACAGACTAAATCCCATAGCCCCTGTTAACGGGTCGCCAAACTGAAGTTGCAAACCATTCAGCAGATTTACCCCGCGTGAATCCCGGACATCTTCCTGTGTCCCGATTAAAACCACATCAACAACAACCATAGGAGATTCTGCAAACCCCGTATTTCCAGTGGCTCCATACGCCCCTTGTTGCCCAGCTTGTTGAGAGGCCCCCTGACTTCCATATTGGTCATTCATCCCGCCGTAAGTGCCACTTTGCGTATTACCGTAAGCATTATTTTGCGTACTGCCATAAGGGTCAGTCGATCCGTATGCATTGCTGTTATACTGTGCCTGAATGACACGGGCATCTGTTTGATAAAACGAATTCCAACTTTCAATACGTCTCTCAAGAAAACGTGCATCAAGATCATCTGTCGCTTTATCCCGATACGATTGAATATATTGTCGTGCCTCACTCTCTTCATTCATGGCAGCAAGAGACATGGCGCGTGCCTGAAGTATATCTGCACCATTGGCAATATCCGGCGCAATTTCTGTCAAACGTTTCAACGCAGCTTCGGCTGTTTTCGGGTCACGCGCATAATAAGACGCTGTTGCGAGGTTATACAAAACCGCAGGATCATCACCCATATGTAACGCAACGGCCGCAAAATGACCCTGCGCCAGACCAAAACGGCGTTGATCAGCATACAGCAACCCGAGTTGATATCGTGCTGCAAGATTACCTGGATCAAATTTTAAAGCCTGTTTAAAACCTTGTTCCGCCAAATCAAACTTGGAAGAATCCCCTTGGACACCCATCAAATGATATACAAAACCGTTAAAGAACTGAAGGTCCGGGTTTGTGATATCCAGTTTCAAGGCAAGATTGCTGTATCTTGATGCTTCTTCCAGATCCCCCTTTTCAATTTCGGCCTTACTTTTCTTAATTAAAACCTGAATTGAACTATCGTTGGCTGTAATCTGATTAGACGAAACATCATGTAGACTTGCATCAGAAGTGAAAAAGGCAGGTGCTGCCCCATCCCCCAAAGTTTGACACCCGCTTAACAGGATTGTTGAACATAATAAAACGGCCCTTAATGGTCTTTTAACTGTCTTTGCCAATTTCGTTCCCTCGAAAAACACAAGATGAATATTTATTGTGACTTAAAACCAAATGCAGGAGGGAAGCATGATGCTTTCCCTCCTTTTATTGGTCGGCTCTTTACTTATTTGCCATAAGTAAAGATTTTCTGTTGGTCGGTAACCACCCAAACGGCACCGGATTGATCCACACTCACGCGTTCAACCTTTCCAGTTTTGGGAAGCTGATTCCATTTCCCATTGTTCAGGCCATAAACATTGCCATCCATACCGGCAATGAAAACTGCGCCGTTCGCACCAACACCGATGTCCTTAGCTTTAGGAGCTTGTCTTTGATGTTCCCAACGGTTGTTGGCAAAAGTAAAGACTTCGCCCTTTTCGTTGGTAACCCAAGGGTTACCTTGCGGGCCGACATCCAGACGAACGGCACCACCAGTTACTTTTTGGAATTTGCCGTTTGTCCATTTCAAGATTTCGTATCCGCCATTGATCTTGTTTACACCAACAATCCATGTTGCATCATTGGCACCAACACCAATATCACTGGCTTTACCCGCAAGCTGTGTCCAGTTGTTGTTTACAAAGGCAAATACATCCCCTTCACTGTTTACACCAACAGGGGAGCCATCTTTGCGAACATCAATGTTGCGCAGAAGACCGCTGAGTTTATTCCATCTTTTCTGGGTTGGGTTGTACGAATAGACTTCTTCCTTCTCATTCACAATGGACACCTGCCCTTCAGGACCTGCACCAATTTCCACGGCTCCACCGGAAATCGCTTTCCAGCTGGCAGGAGTTGAAGAGGATTTGCCGGACAGAACGTCTTCAACCGAAGCAAAGGCAACTTTCCAGTCACGCATAAACGTATTGCCGGCCTTGAAGTCTTCGCTCGTCAGGAAGCCCCAATAAGTCAGCATTTCAGAAACGCCTTCAGATGTTTTGGCAAGACGGGTCAGGTCATTGATACCGACAGGTTGCTTCGCAGTCGCCAATGAAGCGTTCAGGCGACCTTGTGCTTCAGTAATCTGAATGAGGTTATCAATACTGATGGAGAGAATCATGCCTTGCACGGCAATGATCACAGCCGGTCCTGCACCAGAAAGGGCAGAAAGCAGTCGGGTTGATGCCTGACTGGCCGCTCTAACAGCTGTTGAGCGTGCGGCCCCGGTTGCAACTTGCTGGGAAATGACATTGATGAATGCGTGTTCGGCAGTGCTTTTCACCATTTTCTGCATAAATATTTCAATGGCTTTACCGATGGCGATTTCAACCGCATTTCTCACTGAAGACTGAACGACTGAGTCTGGTGAAGAAAAGTCACTAAAGGCACTCAGGGTTTGTCCCGTCGCAATACTCACCAGATCGCCCAAAACCACACCGACAACCGGGATTGACCCCGCCGCAAGACCCGCAGCCGTTGAAACAACCGCATTTGCCTCTTCACTGACGAAAGTGCCAGCCACAACATTCGTGAAATCAGGCGGTACCGTGCCGTAGTCGATCAGGCCGAGCATGTTGTTTCTGTTGCGCGCATTGCGTGCTTCCTGGTCAGCAGCCTTCCAGGCATCATAGGCTGCAAGCGCTTCTTTCGCCATAAATGTACGACGATCTTGAATGTAGCGTCCAAACGCTTCAACCAGCGCTTTTTCATTATCCGTTGCTTTTGACGGATCCGCAATTGCTGCCATCATGCGGCGCATGATAATAGCACCGGCAACCGTACTTTCAGAAGGTGAGTTTTTCAGTCTTTCCACTTCTGAACGCAGGACTTGGGATTCTGCGACACGATTTGTACGTGATACTTCCTTAACTGCTGCGCTTAAAGCAGAAGCAACCAAATCGGGATCGCGCTTGATGATATTCATCAAGACTTTTTCAACGTCACCAGGTTTTGCAAAGCCAAACAAACCGGGGTTTTTATAAACACCTGGCTTCCATACCATGAATTTGGCGCGACAGGCATCATTGGCTTTTACACTGGACATGGTGCGATCATAACCTTCCGGACAAGCCCAGCATGTGCCGCTTTTTACCGGTGAAGGCTTACTCACTCCACGAAATTCCGGACGGCTTTGAAGATCCTGTTGTGTCAATCCAGTAAAGTCAAACACTTCACCAGCAGGGCAGGTTAAATCAGCTTTCTTGATAGCTTTGGCAAAATCAAACCATTCGGATTTTTCACAAGCTTTGTTGCTATTAACAGCAAAAACTGTACGATCTGTCCCATCCGGACAGGTCCAGCAGGAACCGCCGTTTCCGCCGATACCGTCTTTAATCTCACCTGCGTTACATTCTGCTTTTTTTACGAGCTCTGCTCGGGCAACGGGGCCAAAGACACCACCTTTCTGGCAGGCGTTATAGGCTTCTACATGAAAAACCGTCCTGTTATAATTTGACGGACACTTCCAGCACTCGCCACCACGAATACCATCAAAGAATGATCCGCTGGGGCAGACGTTACCTTGCTTTTGTGCACTCATAAACGATCCCAGCAATTTGGGTTTGGCGCGTTGTTTCTGACAGGCCTTGTAATCGTCTATTGAGGCAAGTGAACGGCTATAACCACTCGGGCAGCTGTAACACGCCCATCGACCGACATCGAAAAAAGATCCCGCTGGACAGCTGCCAACAGCAGCGCGTTTGAATACAGCCGGTTTGTCACCACAAGCTTTTTGACCAGGCCCCCCACAAAGCGGGCTACCCGCAATATGATTTCGCGCATTAACAACACGAATGTCCTGATCTGTATAGCTGACAATTGGAGACATGTTCGGTGGCGTAATCGGAATCGTATGAATTTGAATATCTTGATTTGCCGCTTGAACAATCGGGATACTGACCCAATTAAAAAATAAAACCGTATATAAAACGATAGCGATAGCCTTACGCATCCGCCGCCTCCAAAAAACACCCATAAAAAATTGTTAATTGCTTGGAAAAAACAAACAATCCATATTTGAACGTCTACGGTAGAATAATAATCGAAAGAAGCCCCTTATAAGATGCACATGCATTTTTTGCCGGAATAAGGATAACCATGACGCAAAATGGATAAGATATAAGGAAAATGGGATCACACTTAAGGCGTCAAAGCGGGCAAGAAAGCAAACGATCACAATATTTAATGAGGCTGTAATTCCCGTCATTTTATCCGAATTCGGACAAAGATATCCAGATCAGGATGCACACAACAAACGACGCACTAAAGTTCTTCAATGACATCTAGTGTCGATTTAACACTACTGCCGAATACCTATAGTGGTATAGAAGTGGTGCCTTGCCTCAAGCCCGAGGATACTTTCTCGTTCATGATTCGTCATGACAGGTCCGCCTTGACATTCAGTTTACAAGAAGTGTCCCGCAAGTCGTCATTCCTACAACTTTCTTCAGAATTAACTTTCAGCAACTTTCATAGAGATCTCAGATGCTGTTTCTTTGACCATGTTAATCACAGCATCTCTTCTCAATAACTCAAAGCTATCAGAAGTCCCGACGACGGCAAGACTTCCCAAAAGTTCATTGCGCGTTTGATGGACAATCGGTGCGGCGATGCCTGTTAAGCCATGATTCAATTCGTCAATTGTTTCGCAATAACCCTGTTGACGGATTGTTCGGGTGATTTGCAAAAAGTCTGTCCAAGAGAAATCATAATCAGGGTTGGGTTCAATGGACTCATGAAAAATACGTTGTAATTTTCGCCCTTTATGAAAAGACACCAATACTTTTGACTGTGCCCCTTTGAAAATAGGTAAAGGTCTTCCCCGACCAAAGGTAAAACCATCTGATTTATTGCTGGATTCAATATGTGTATTAATGATTTTGCCATCATAAAGAACACTGATAAAGACAGAGAGATGTGTGCGCTCAACCATTTTTATCATGAGATTACGCGCACTTGAAATAAGGGGGTCATATTGGCGCATCATCCAGTCAAGCTGGATAATACGCGGCCCCAGACTATAACTGCCTTCAACCTTTGTCAGAAGGCCAGAATCACAAAGTTCCTTAACATAGCGATAAGCGGTTGCCCGAGATATATTCATTTTGACAGCCAAATCCTCGACATTTAACAACAATGTGTCTGGACCAAAGACATCTAATATATTCAGCATCTTGCTTAGACTGGTTTTCACGTCACTACCCTACTTCGAAAATATCGTTTATTAAGCCCCTAAGAGGATTTACCCCATTGCAACTACAATAGATATACCAATTTAAACCAACAAAAAAGAGGTGTGTAGTTATCCGTTGCGTACATTTATAAGAAACTCTTCAACAGCTTTTTGCAACGCATGCGATTGATCAACGACATTTTCACTGGCCCGACCCACACGTATTGCGGATTGATCTGTATTTTCAGCGGAAATCAACACGTCCTGAATATGATTATTAACTTGTTCTGTGCCTTCTGCCGCACTTAGGACACTATTGGAAATTTCATCAGTTGCCTTAGATTGTTCTTTAACAGCATAGACTGTATTCTCGTTCAGTTCATTTACCTCTGAAATCAATTGAACAATCGCACCAATGGACTGAACAGATGTTTCTGTGGCAGATTTCATTTGTTCAATCTGAAACCTTATACTTTCTGTGGCCTTTGCCGTCTGATCAGCAAGACTTTTTACTTCAGAGGCAACAACAGCAAAGCCTTTACCATGCTCCCCCGCACGTGACGCTTCAATGGTGGCATTCAGTGCCAATAAATTGGTTTGTTCAGCGATACTACTGATTAAACCAATAATACTTGCAACCTGATCACCAATATCGACAAGCCCCGAGATTTGTGAATTTGATTCTGTTGATGCCTCAACCGCACGCGAAAAGGTTTGGTGTGACATATCCATATTTTCTTCAATGGACCGGATAGAAGCACTCAATTCTTCTGTAGCACTGGCAACGGTCTGCACATTGCCCTTGGCGTCATTTGAAGCTGATGAAACACTGTTGGCTTCGGATTTTGTTTCTTCGGCCAAAACTTTCATTTTCTTTGATTCAACCGATAATTCTTCACCCGCAACCATCACCCTTTCAAGAAGATGCATGACCTGTGTTTCAAAGTTATTTGATAGTTCCATAAGGCTTTGCTTGCGTTCTGCCTGTGCGCGGGCTTCTTGCTCTTCTTTCTCTTTTTGCAGACTTTCAATATGCAAAGCATTCTGCCTGAAAATTTCAGCGGTTTTCGTTATCCTTCCAATTGCATCATCATATGGGTCCGACAGGCTGATATCCAATTCACCTTTCGACAAAGCCACCATGCTCGTCTGCAAGTTCCCAAGGCGTCGATTGAGATGTTTGATAACAAAGAAATATATGATGGCACAGGTGATTAACACAGAGATGACAACGACCATCCAAATCACATCATTCATCTCCTGGCCAACTTTGTGGGCCTGCTCAGAAGATTTTATGACTTTTTGATTTTCATCTTTCGTCAAATCGGAAATTCGTGAAGAGAGATTATCTGATAACGTCTTATTGTTATCCAACAATGTTTGAATCTCTGCCTCAACCTCTAACTCATCCTGACGTAACTTCGCCAACCCTTCAGGAGAAAGTAACAAGGCACGCAGTTCTTCTCCTTTCTGTAAGAAATACGTTTTTAAGCCGTCTGGAAACATTGTTAAATCATCGTTTGCCGTATCCATCGTCATGCCCGCAAGAGCGGAAACTGTCTTAATCTGTTTTGGATCTGTTTTTGTTTTTACTTCTTTAATTGCACTGTACATATTTTCCATTGCTGCCGAAATTGCGTTAAGCGCAAAAAGTTTTTCATTACTCTGTTTTAGCACAGATGCATGGCTCGAAACATTTAACGCATCTGTTTCGATTTTATTCAGAAACTGGTTTGTGATTTGACGTTCCACATCACTGTTCGAACTTATATTTTCACGTATCTCAACAATAACGGAATCAGCTTTGGCGAGTACCTTATTTTCTCTATTACGAATGTTGACACTCTTGCGGACCAGATTATCAAATTCCGTTATTTGGTTTTTTAAAGTCTTTAATTGATCCATGATGGGATCAAACACAGCTTTATTTTCTTCTTTCTTTTGTAATAAGGAGAGGTAACTTTGCGCCCATGATACGTTATTGTTTACAACGCTCAATTCTTGCGATTCTGTGGCCGTATTGGCTTTGTTAGCCGCCAGTAACAGCGCGGATAACGCTTCATTAATTTTAAATTTGACTTCTGTTGCCGTTGACATCATCGGAATTCGATCGTCAACCACATAATTTAAAGACGTTCTGAATTCCTTAAATCCATAGAGGCTCACAACTGCTGTCGCAATTGTAAATATAGTAATGATTGAAAAGGCGGTAATTAATTTAGCCCGAATTCCGAAATGCATGGGAAAACTCCATTTCAAAAAAAGGGCTCAGGATAATATAGAACATGGCGTTGCTATTTATCCTGAGCACCAAGGTCACACAGCAGAGAATGTTCTAGGGAGATTTACCCACTGTGTCTTATGAATGGGTGCTGTGTTTCCAATGTCAAAGAGCCCCTGAGAACGCTTTAAAATAAGAACAAGCAAACATCGTTTTTGGGGTTAGCAACTAATCATCTGCGATGTCTTTTGAGAAAGGGACAACCAAAACCGGGATCGTGCTGATTTGCATAAGATTCAAAGCCGTCGATCCCAAGAAAAACTTTTCAAGAGTATTTCGTTTACTATGTCGACTTCCCATAACAATCAAATCAGCACCAATTTCTTTAGCAACCTGGATGATAGTTTCCGCGGGGTGACCTTCTTCAATGCGTGATATGGGCTTTTTAAGGGAAGAAACTTCTTTTGCACTGAATTCCTTTGCATAAAATTCTTCAATGCGTGTGTCCATGAGATTACGAATACTTTGAATCCCTTTTTTTCGCAAAATAACCAACTCGTCATTTTCAGCGAAATTTTTGATCATCGCCTCTGTCGCATGTGAGGGAGGTTCAATCACATTTAAGAATGTGATGTCCGCATCATGTTTGCGCCCTTCTAATACAGCAAACTTAAAGGCCTGTAGTGATTGATCACCAAGATCAGACGCATATAAAATTTTATTTATTTCAACGTTCATTTTCAAGACGCCTTCTAAGATCGGATTAAGGGTATAAAAATAGTAGCCCCATGGGTCAGTTCAGCATACTGGGCAAAAATAACGAGATGGCCGGAATAAGCGCTATAAGAAGCAAGCGCACGATATCGGCGATCCAAAATGGGAAAACACCTTTAAAAATCGTGCTGAGCCTTACATCTGGCAAAACCGTTCGCAACACGAAAACGTTAAGCCCTACAGGCGGTGTAATGAGACTGATTTCCGTAACCACGACGACGAGAATACCAAACCAGATCAAGTCAAACCCAAGCGATTGAACCATCGGATAGAACACAGGCACGGTTAACAAAATCATAGACATGCTTTCTAAGACACATCCTAAAACAACATAGATGGCAATGATCATCATAATGACCAACACCGGACTTAAATCCATGTTGAGGACCATATCTTTCAAGGCATCCGGTAGACCAGCGA
>JABXIC010000038.1 GCA_013373265.1 Methylocystaceae bacterium
CATGCCCATGCGTCTGAAAAGCTGGATATGGCGATTTTGTCGAAAGTCGCAGAATGTAGTTATCGGACTTTACAGCGTGGTTTTATGTCTGCATTTGGTGTTACACCGATACAATATATTCGAAAAGTAAGATTACAATCCGTTTATAATGAAATAAAATATGCGCCAGAAACAGTACCTGTTTCATCAATTGCTCGCAAATGGGGATTTGCCCACATGGGACGTTTTGCCCAAGAGTATCAAAAAGAATTTGGTGTTTATCCCAAAGATCGATGAGTAAACGAGACGACTTTGACTCTGTTTGCAGAATCTGGATATAGGAGCCAGAAAGATTCAATATTGAGCCAACCCATCACACTTCGGGCCGAAACACCTAGGTTTGAAATTATTTCTTTATTTTTAATGTTTTTCCAGAAATGACGCTGCCCGTAACACCAATGCATCATCCCGAACGCAGCGTGTCAATGGAACTGCAACGCTTTTTGAAAATTAGGGATACGATACAATTTTAGGAAACGGGTCCAAATTTGTCATCATCCAGATTACTGGGCGCGACTGTTTTATAGGAACCCCCGATCTCTAACATGATTTCATTGGCAACGCTTTTCAGTTCTTTCAGCAATCGCTCTTGGAGGCCTTCTTTATTCATAATTAAGTCCGGTCCGGAAATATTCATTGCAGCGACAGTTTCACCTGTATAATCACAGATCGGGACGGCAAGTGCCGATGAATCATCTGAATAGTGTCGGCACCAACCTTGTTCCTGTTCCTGTTGGCACATCGCGATTAAATCCGGCAAGGTTTGGGGGCTTGGTACAGGATAACCATCAATGCGTTGACCTTTATATAACTGCTCCAATTCCATGATTGGCATACCAAATAAGAGAGCACGCCCCATCGCGGTAATATGACACGGAAAACGTGTTCCAATCGGCACATTGACCGACACGCGCTGCAAGGCCAAGGCACGAAAAACATAGAGTGTCTCGACCCCATCGCGCACGGCTAGGTGTGAAGATAAAGAGGTTCTGTCGCGTAATTTTGTAATATAGGGGGCTGCAATTTCAACAATTTCACGGCTGGCCAAATAGCTAAACCCGCGCGAAACAACTTGTGATCCCAATTCATACTTGCTGGCGCTGACCTTTTTTAAATAGCCCATGTTACAGAGGGTTTGAATAATGCGGTAAATAGAGCTTGAGCTTACCCCCAGGTGATCTGCCATTTCTGACTGAGACAATTTCCTGCACTTGTTGTCAAACATAGCCAATATCTGTAGGCCTTTTTGCAACGCTGGCACAGTATAATCGTTTTTATTCACCTCGGACCCTCCCAATGAATGAAGGCAACAAGTCGTTGCCCTCATTCTGATCGACGACGTCACTTAATGTGCATACCTTGCAACACGAAAGTTTCGTCCCAGTATAAAGATCACAACAGACCCAGCAATAGCAATCAGCCACGGTTGGTGGCCCACAAGGGCAAGACCTGCAATGGTCAACACGACTTTTTCGTATTTCTGAATAGGACCATTAAAATGACCAATATAGGCAGAAGATAAGGCCAGAATACACAAAATGCCGCTGGTTAATGCGAGTGAGAATTCCACAATATTAAAATCAAGGAACAAAAGGCTTGGCGCATAGATAATCATGAAAGGTACCAAGGCTTTACCCATAGACAGCCGGAAAGCGGTCACCCCTGTTTTCATCGGTGGTGACCCTGCAATACCAGCCCCCGCATAAGCGGCTAAAGCCACAGGCGGCGTTACATCAGCAAGAACCCCATAATAGAAAATGAAGAAGTGCGATGCCAACAAAGCAATGCCAAACTCATCTAATGCAGGGGCTACAATGGAGGCCAAGATAATGTATGTCGGTGTGGTCGGGATCCCCGCACCCATTAAAATACATGCCATGGATACGAAAATCAAAGCCATGAACAGCGTAATGTCGCCTTGCGACAACAAATCAAATGGAATGTAGGGCGTTAAAGCCGCGCCAAAACTGGTTGCCAAACCAACAATTGCCCCGGAAAATTTAAAGCCAAGTCCTGTTAACGTGGTCACACCCAACAAAAAGCCCACACACGCACAAGCCGCTGTGATTGCAATGGACTGTTTGGCCCCTTCTTCCAAGCTGCTGGCCAGACGTTTGGGGGTGAGAACACTTTCATGGTCCAACTTATCAAACCCAAATGGTTTGAGGATCAACGGAATATAAGAACACCCCACCGTCAAAATGATCCCCCAAAAGGCCGCCATAAAGGGGGTAAATTGCATAAGAAGCAGTGTCACCATTACAACCAATGGAATTGTTTGGTGCCAGTGACGGGCCATGACATCGCTAAACCGTGGTATTTCTGAAGATGGCATTCCCTTAAGCCCCAATCGGCGGGCCTCAAAATGAACCATGCACAATGTCGCCAGATAATGGAAGGCCGCCGGAATAATCGCCACTAAAATCAATTCGTTATAGGGAATGCCCAACATTTCTGACATCACAAAGGCAGACGCCCCCATGATCGGCGGGG
>JABXIC010000251.1 GCA_013373265.1 Methylocystaceae bacterium
GCAAAAACAATGGCTGTTTTGGGATTGCTCAACTGTGTAAGCAGACCAAGCAGAAAAGAACGATAATAAGGTGGGATTTGTTGTTTCGCCGTTTTTTCAATAATCAGTTTCTGCTTAGACCCCGTATAGATTTTATAAGACAAGTAGAACAGGTAAGTGCTGCCTACAATTTTAAAAGTCCAATAAATAATTTCGACGGTTTGGAACACAAGTTGAAGGCCAAGTAGAGCGCACAATCCGAACAGAGTGCTACCCAGCCCAAGGCCTAAGGCCATGGAAATGCCATTTTTACGGCTGGTCGAAGCGGAAGTTTGCACAATGAGAATAAAGCTGGGACCGGGGCTGATGGCACCGATGAGCAATGCGCCTACAATTGAAAAAATAGAAAGATATATATCCATAGTCTACCTGACTTTAGAAGTCGGCTTGCTGAGCACGGACTTCCACGATTTTATGACTGGCTTGAATGGCATCATTTAAAGTGACAATACCACGTGCTTTTAACATAGGGATCATGCGTTTGAAAATGCCCGCTGTTACTAAGGCATCTCCAATCGCGGTGTGGCGACCTTCAATTTCAATGCCAAAGCGTTTGGCGATGTCATTGAGGCTATGTTCATTGGTATGGTCGTGCAAAAAGACGGAAAGCAGCAGTGTGTCCAAGACAGGATGATCAAATTTCAGGCCGCATTCTTCTTCTTTGAGTTTTAGGAACTTCATGTCAAAGGCGGCATTATGGGCGACAAGAATGGCCTCTTTCGCAAAGTTATCAAATTGGGGCAGAACGATTTGTGCTGGTGGTTTGTCTTTGACCATGTCATCGGTGATGCCGTGGAAACGAATGGACGATTTGGGGATGCTTCGACCCGGATTGACCAGACGGGCGAAAGATTCTCCCGTTAAAATGCGTCCGTTGAAAATACGCACACCTGCAATGGCAATAATCTCATCCCCATGGGTCGGCTTTAGCCCCGTGGTTTCCGTATCAAAGACGACGAATGTTAATTCAGATAAGGGGCAATCACCAATTTCAGGGCGAATGCGATTGGGCTGGGACAACAGGCTGAAATCATAAAATTCCGGTCTGGCGGGCAGGGTTTCACTTGTTTTGTCCGCTTGTGGACGATGTGCGGGTTGCATGGGCAGGCGCAGGCGTGATCGTTTTTGATCTACTTCCTCACTCCACATTTCACAGCGATGATGTTCTAAAATGTCGCGCAGGCTCATGCCGCCGATGGATTCCTTAAGGCGCACATCCTGCCAGCTATCAACCTCGCTGGAAGATAAGGGCGGGCCGTCCCAGATAATATCGATATGGACACGCCCCTCACGATTGACGGTTTGCAAATCAAAGCTGGGCGCATGGGTCACATCATGAATGCGATGCAGTATTTCATCAAGCGCCAGCAAAAGAGAATGGCTGTCCCCGCGTAGCCAGCAGGGAACGCCCGTCATCACCGCTTCTATATTTTTTTCATCGGCGACGCGCAAAGACACGAGGCTTAGCAGGTTGGCGGAATAAATATCAGCCATGGGCCAATGGGTGGTTGCCAAACCATGATAGTCCTCTGCCAAGTTATTTATTTTTTCAGATAGTTTAAGGCTTTCCGTTAGCATGACGGCTTGGAATTGTTTGCGCATATGATCATCCATATGGGATGAATTGGCGATCATTTCTGCCGCAGCACGCAGGTTGGCAATGGGTTGACGTAAGCCTTCTGTGGCTTCGCGCAACAAGTGATCCCGTTTGCCCAAGGCACTGAGCTCTGTTGTGACATCTTCAAAGGTAAGGATGTAACTTGTTGGTATATTTTCTTCAAGGTCAAGTACCAGAGACATACGCGCTTCCAGAGTGTAGCGTCCATCAACGGTGGCGCAGACAAAGGATGTGCCCAGCCCTTCGGGATGATTGTGATGACGCTCTTCTGCTAAACGGTTACGCAAGCGGCGCAAGGAATGTAAAAGCGGTGGTTGATCAATGACACTGAAGAGAGACCGACCCAAGCCGATGTCGCCACTGACATGCAAAAGGGACAAAGCCTTTTGATTATAAAGTAAAATTTGATTGTTCAGATTGCAAATGATCACCCCTTCGTAAAGGTCTTTAAGGATCGTTTCCAGTGTGTTTTTTTGTTTTGCGGTTTCTTGTGTGGCATTGGCGATTGTTTTATCGACTGCGCTACGCTGTATCCTGTATTGGCGCGCCAAAGCACGGACTGTTTCGGGCAGATGGTCAAGATAACGTCCGGTTTCAACATCAACACTATGGTTGCGGTTGCTGTGGAGTATGGTTTGGATATCGCGGATCAACCCTTGAATGGGGCTGGCGACATTGACATCAAATAAGGCCCCGATTGCCACAACACATAAAAGCAGACCCACACCTGCAGCCAGACCAAAAAGTAAAAGACTGTCTGCCGGATCATTATGAGTTTGAATATGGCCATAAGCGAAATAAAGGGCCGGACCTAGAATCAAAGGGATGCAGGCGCTTAAGAGGAGAAAAAACAGTAACGTGCGTAGGCGCAAGCTCATTTGTGAAATACGTTTGAGCATTTGATCCCTTTATGTTTTTAGGTGTCGCCTAAAAGTTCTTTAACTCTTGCAGTCAATTCGCTGGTGGAAAAAGGTTTGGTGACATAATCATTGGCGCCAAGGGCAAGGCCTTTTTCTTTTTCAACTTCACGGCCCTTTGCGGTCAGCATGATAATAGGAATACTGGCCCATTCTTCTGAACGGCGAAGCGTTTGACAGACATCATAGCCATCGCGTCCCGGAATCATGAGGTCAAGTAAGATCAGGTCCGGTGTCTTTTCGACAACGGCTTCCAGTGCTTCGTTGCCATCTCTGGCGATCCTGACTTCATAACCAGCTTGGGTCATAAGAAATTCGAGCGAAAGGACAATATTAGGTTCGTCATCGACGACCAACACGGATTTGGTCATAGGGTTTGTGGAGCCTCCAAAGTAATTATTTTTTATTTTTATAATTCGTTTTACCGCATTTTAAGCTTACTTACCAGCTTAAGACAAGAAACAGACCTATTATAACGCGGCTTCCAGCAACCGTTTGGCATAGTTTATCTGTTCCCAAACCTGAGCTGGGTTGGCAGGGCCGGTGATTTCTTCAACGGCAATGGTACCGGAGCCAAACTTTGCATAGTTCAGGGCAATGAGGTCAGCCAAAAGGACACCACAGAGGCGGTTGACTTGACGCGGTGTTATGATGCTACTGCTGGGACTAATCACGGTCACACCCTCTTGAATGCTTAAGCCATTATGGTGAGCAAACAAATCCAATAACATGATGAGTTGATGGGCTTCATTAAAGACATTAATCGGGCTTATAAAGGTAAGGGGAGCTGGTGATTTTGGGTTGACGGCAGAACAAGGCGCAGATGTACACAGTTTTTGGACAAGGGCTCGGATCATATTGGCGCGGCGCAGAACCAAATTAGGCTGCACAGAAGGGCTGCCCAATTCCATTAATAATATTTCGATACGATCAAGTGCGTTAAAAGAGTCGCGCACATCTTCCTTCTTGTTGTGTAACTCTTTGTGATCATGCGTAAATTGTGTGTAGTCGATCATTCGTGACAGTTTGGAAAAATCTTCAAACTTATTATGGATGCGCTTGATGATTTGGTTGGTGTCATCCGTGTTATAGGGTCTTATTTCAATTATTTTAGGGTCAGCTGCGGGTTGTCCCATCATGTTGATGAAGGCGTTGAGGTGATGTTCAATATCCAATGCGCGTTGAAAAATATGGCGAGGCTGTATGGTTTTTGAACAATCATCACAGATGCGGACAGATTGTGTGCTTTCTGCACGCATTTTTCGCATGGCTGAAACCAGATGGCGCGTCAGCTCTTCGCTGTATACAGAAAATGTATCTTCGCTAGCTCTTATAGGTTGCGTCGCATATATCCACAAAATAGTATGGGTTATAAAGGCTATGATGTAAGTTTTCTTCACTAAAGCCCCTCCATTATTTGGTAAATTATCATTTTTTTCAATCATAGATAATCTTTATTGGGCTTGCTAGAAAAATACGAAAATTTGGCAAATTTGTTTCTTCTGAAGCTGTCTTTAAAAGGTGTTAATTAAGTAAAGATGTGTTAAAAGGTCAGCAAATTTCGATGTGGAAAATCGTTCCCATCAAAGATGTGACAGAATTCAATACACAAGGATTTCAGTGAGATGGCCTCATATCAGTACGTTTATGTGATGAAAGACCTGTCCAAGGTCTACCCCGGTGGTAAAAAGGTGGTGGAGAATGTCTTTCTCTCGTTCCTGCCGGGCGCTAAAATTGGTGTTTTAGGGCACAACGGCACTGGTAAATCCACTTTGATGCGAATCATGGCGGGTTTGGACAAGGAATATAACGGGGAAGCCTGGGCTGCCGATGGCGCCAAAGTTGGCTATCTGCCGCAAGAACCGCAATTGGATCCCTCCAAAACTGTGGCGGAAAATGTCATGGACGCATTGGGTGAAACCAAAGCCAACTTGGATCGTTTTAACGAGATCAGCCAAAAGTTCATGGAACCCATGGACGATGACGAGATGAATAATCTTTTGGCAGAACAAGGCGAACTGCAAGAAAAGATTGATGCCGCGAATGGTTGGGAAATTGAACGTACCATCGAAATCGCCATGGATGCGCTGCGTTGCCCCCCGGGTGACTGGGCGGTTGATAAGCTTTCAGGTGGTGAAAAACGTCGTGTTGCTTTGTGCAAACTGTTGCTGGAAAAACCTGATCTGCTGTTGCTCGATGAGCCGACCAACCATTTAGATGCTGAATCTGTTGCATGGTTGGAACGTTTCTTAGAAGACTATCCGGGCACCGTTGTGGCCGTCACCCACGACCGTTATTTCCTGGATAATGTTGCTGGCTGGATTTTGGAGCTGGATCGCGGCAAAGCCATTCCTTACGAGGGCAACTATTCACAATGGTTGGACCAAAAACAAAAACGTATGGAACAGGAATCCAAAGAAGAAGCCAGCCGTCAAAAAACATTGGCGCACGAGATGGAATGGATCAAGCAATCGCCGAAAGCGCGTCAGGCTAAATCCAAAGCCCGTATCAATTCTTATGAAGAATTGCTCAATAAGGATATGAAGGAACAAATCGGTTCCGCTCAAATCGTGATCCCGCCGGGGCCGCGCTTGGGGAATGTTGTGATTAAAGCCGAAGGTGTTGCCAAAGGCTTTGAAGACAAACTGTTATATGAAAACCTTGAATTTAACCTGCCTGCGGGTGGTATTGTCGGGATTATCGGACCAAACGGCGCGGGTAAAACCAC
>JABXIC010000270.1 GCA_013373265.1 Methylocystaceae bacterium
AACGAACACCTTTGCCTTTGTAAGGCTCTGGCGGACGGAATGCGCGAATTTCAGCAGCGATCTGACCGACCTTCTGTTTATCCGCACCAGAGATGTTGATCTCTGTTTGAGTAGGGCAAGCAATCGTCAGGTCAGACGGAATCGGCACGATTACGTCATGGGAGAACCCAAGTTGCAATTCAAGATTGGAACCTTTGACAGCGGCACGATAACCGACGCCTTGGATTTCCAAGCTTTTGTTGAAACCTTCGCTCACACCAACGACCAGATTGTTGATACGTGTACGCGCAGTAGCCCACATTTGACGGGCACGGCGTGTGTCGTTCTTCGGTGCAACGGTGACTTTGCCATCGTCTAAAGTGACGGCAACTTCATCCATTACAGTGAAAGACATTTCACCCAGTTTGCCTTTGGCAACGACTTCTTGATCGTTAACCGTAACAGTAACGCCAGACGGTACTTCTACCGGGTGCTTACCAATACGTGACATAGTAGTGCTCCCTTAGAATACCGTGCAGAGGATCTCGCCGCCAACATTGGCTTCGCGAGCCTCAGCGTCACTCATGACGCCACGAGGTGTTGTCAAAATAGAAATACCCAAGCCATTAAAGACTTTCGGCAAATCATTAACGCCGGAATAAACGCGGCGACCAGGTGTTGAAACCCGTTTGATTTTAGAGATGACAGGTTTGCCATCAAAGTATTTCAGCTCAATGCGTAGTTCGTCAAAGCCGGACTTGCCAGTAACTTTTTCAAAACCACGAATGTAACCTTCCCGTTTCAAAACTTCCAAAACGTTCGCACGAAGCTTAGACGCAGGCGCATTGACAGCGCTTTTGTTTGCTTGTTGACCGTTTCGGATACGGGTCAGCATGTCCCCTAAGGGATCAGACATAGACATGATCGTATCTCCTTACCAGCTGGACTTGACGACGCCGGGCAGGCTACCGATAGAAGCCAAGTCGCGGAATTTAATCCGGCACATCTTGAACTTACGGTAGTTACCACGGGGGCGACCAGTGACTTCACAACGCATGCGAACGCGGCTTTGTGACGCATCACGCGGCAGAGCATTCAATTTAAACTGTGCAGCCATGCGTTCTTCGCCCGGCAGGTCACGGTTCATAATGATTGCTTTCAATTCAGCGCGTTTTTTAGCGTACTTAGCAACGGTACGTTCGCGACGTTTATTTTTTTCGACAGCACTTGCTTTAGCCATAACTAAACTCCTTCTATCGATTACTTCGCGAACGGCATGTCGAACTTAGCAAGCAAAGATCTTGCTTCCTCGTCCGTTTTGGCCGTTGTGCAGATTACGATGTCCATACCACGGATCGAGTCTACTTGGTCGTAGTCAATCTCCGGGAATACGATTTGTTCTTTGATACCCATGGCATAGTTGCCACGACCATCGAAAGATTTACCGTTCAGACCACGAAAGTCACGAACACGCGGTAATGCGATATTAACCAGACGGTCCATAAATTCGTACATTTGTTCACGACGAAGCGTGACCTTTGCACCAATTACTTGACCTTCACGAAGCTTAAAGCCTGCAATGGACTTTGTCGCTACGGTTTTAACCGCTTTTTGACCTGTAATTGCTTCCAGTTCATTTACCGCTGCTTCGATCTTTTTCTTATCCTGAGCAGCTTCACCCACGCCCATGTTCACGACGATTTTATCGAGTTTCGGAATTTGCATTTCGTTTGCATAACCGAATTCCTCTTTCATCGCAGCACGGATTTGAGAGTTATATACTTCTTTAAGACGAGCCATTTGATCCGATCCCTTAATTGTCGAGGACTTCGCCAGAAAGTTTCGCTACGCGAACTTTCTTGCCGTCTTCGAGGGTTTTGAAGCCAACGCGAGTTGCTTTGCCTTCTTTGGGATCAACAACAGCAATATTTGAAATTGCGATTGCGGCTTCTTTTTCTACGATACCACCAGCTTGAAACTGGGTCGGCTTCGTATGGCGTTTCACCATGTTAACGCCTTGAACAACAGCTTTAGCATCAGCAGGTTTTACGCTGAGGACTTCGCCCTGTTTGCCCTTGTCTTTACCAGTGAGAACGATAACGTTATCGCCCTTTTTAATCTTAGCAGCCATATTAGAGTACCTCCGGTGCAAGGGAGACAATCTTCATATAGTTACGACCGCGAAGTTCGCGTGTAACCGGGCCGAAGATACGTGTGCCGATAGGTTCACCGTTTTTGTTGATCAAAACGGCAGCATTCTTATCGAAACGAATAACAGAGCCATCAGGGCGACGGATGTCCTTAGCAGTGCGAACGATGACAGCGCGATGCACGTCACCTTTTTTCACACGACCACGCGGGATAGCTTCTTTAACGGAAACGACAATAACGTCGCCCACAGAAGCCCACCGGCGTTTTGAACCACCGAGAACCTTGATGCACTGCACCCGGCGTGCGCCAGAGTTATCTGCCACTTCCAGGTTGGTTTGCATCTGAATCATAGAATATTCCTTTATCTAGATCCTGTTCACGAAATAGAGGAAGCCTGAAAAAGATCAGGCTTCCTGTGTTCTTTACTCACACAAGACTTAAAGCTTGAAGTCAAGAGGTGCGGATATCTACTTGTTTCAGCATTCGCAGTCAAGACTTATCGCCATATTTCTAGCGATTGTAGTTAGAGGAAGCCTATTCCTAGGCTTCCTCTGTAAGCACTTCCCAAGACTTGTTCTTGGAAATTGGTTTGGTTTCTTGGATTTTAACCAAGTCGCCGATTTTGAACTGATTGTTCTCGTCGTGCGCGGCATACTTTTTAGAGCGTTTAATGAATTTTTTGTAGAGCGGGTGCATAAAGCGGCGTTCTACTTTCACTACAACGGTCTTTTCTTGTTTGTCGCTAACAACAACGCCATGGAGTATACGCTTAGGCATTCAAAGGCTCCTTAGGCTTTTTCTGCGATGACTGTCTTGATACGTGCGATATCGCGACGTACCTGACGGACACGAGCTGTGTTTTCCAATTGGCCGCTGGCTTGCTGGAAGCGCAAGTTAAACGCTTCCTTACGCAATTTCAACAGCTCATCCTTCAGCTCGTCAGAGCTTTTGGTGCGGATTTCTGCAGCGTTCATAATTATTCTCCTTCACCCAAACGGGTTACGAAGCGGGTGCGGATAGGCAATTTAGCAGCGGCCAATTCCATGGCACGCTTTGCAACATCAGCAGGAACACCGTCAATTTCAAACATGATACGGCCCGGCTTCACTTTACATGCCCAGAATTCTGTAGAACCTTTACCTTTACCCATACGGACTTCAGCAGGTTTTTTAGAAACAGGCACGTCAGGGAAAATGCGGATCCATACACGACCAGCACGTTTCATGTGACGGGTCATAGCACGACGCGCAGCTTCAATTTGACGAGACGTTACACGTTCCGGGTCCAAAGCTTTTAAGCCATAAGCCCCGAAGTTCAATGAAGAACCGCCTTTAGCATTGCCTTTGATACGGCCTTTATGCTGTTTGCGGAACTTTGTACGTTTTGGCAATAACATGATGAACCTCTTTCCTTAGCGAGCCTGAGCCGGTTGAGCATCGGCGGCAAGGTTGTCAACAGCCATCGGATCGTGCTCCAAGATTTCGCCTTTGAAGATCCAGACTTTCACGCCACAAGCACCGTAAGTGGTGTGGCCTGTAGAAGTCACGTA
>JABXIC010000107.1 GCA_013373265.1 Methylocystaceae bacterium
CCATCAATCGTGTCATTCCCATCAGCTGCAACACCACTGGTAATGTCACCAAAATTATAATGGAGGTATTTTGAGCTATCGTCATATGATGACGCTGGAGAGTCCCCATAGATGACGTCGTCGTCATTTCCACCATTGATGATGTCACTACCTGCACCACCGGCAATGACATCATCGCCAGAGCCGCCATCGATGGAATCCGCGTTGTCATTTCCCCAGATAACATCTCGGCCTGTTGTTCCTGTCAGGGTTTCTGGGGATGTTGTGCCTTGAACAGCATTATAATAACTGTTTGATGTCGTAATCGTATCGCTAATATTTAGGGTATGGTCTTCGCCGATGGTCTTGAATGTTTTATAACCGCCAGAAGACCCGTGATATATCCATCCATGACTTAGGTCGACGCTGTCATCAGCGCTGCCATTGATGGTGTTAATGCCTGTATCGCTTACAAAGTTTTCATCAATTGTCAGTGTGGTTGCTGCTGCGCTTAAGTCCAGTGTTTCAAAGTTAGTGATTTGTGACGTGTTAATAAGGTTATAACTTGTCCCTGTCAGGGCAAGGGTGTCTGTACCTGCATCGCCATCAATGGTGGATATGAATGACAAATCACCAATGCTAACCTGATCATCTTGGCCGGAACCCACCAGATATTCAATACCATCAAATGTATCGCTGACAGAGCCATTGGTCACGCTACCTGCCCCGCTTGAAGTGACAGCCATGGTCACCCCGGCGGTAGTCCATGTTGAATAAGACAGCTTATCCAATGCGCCGCCTTCACCGTGGAAGACATCAGCATCTGTATCCTCTGTGGCCGTGATAACGTCATTACCACCACCGGCCCAAACCGTATCACTGCCGTTACCATCAGAAATGGTGTCGCCCTCTGCGACCCCTATATCTGACAAAAAGCTTACTACACCAAAAAACTGATATAACAAGGCCGCTATACCGCTATTGGTGGGCACGTCACCATAAATCGTATCGTCACCCGTGCCGCCGTTGATGTTATCACTGCCGCTACCACCGGCAATTATATCGTTACCGTCATTGCCGAAAATGGAGTCATTGCCTCCCAGGGTCCAGATCAAATCATCATTAGCAGTGCCGTTGATTGATCCATCCATGCCTGACGTGCCGGTAGGTTGATTATAGGCAACGTCGTTTACGGTTATGTCCTCTTGAATATAGATTTCTTGCGTATCATCAGTGGATTTATAAACGTTAAATCCACTGCTATTGGAACTATATTTCCAATCATTGCTCAGATTGATGGTGTCATCACCGCTGCCATTTATGGTGGAAATTCCGGTATCAGATTTAAAGTTGGCATCAATTGTCACTGTTGTTGCCGCTGTGCTTAAGTCCAGTGTTTCAAAGTTAGTGAATTGTGACGTGCCAATAAAGTTATAATTTGTGCCTCTCAGGGCAAGGGTGTCGTCTGTACCTGCACCAGCGTCAATGGTGGATATGAATGACAAATCATCAATGGATACGGTATCATCACGATTACTCAACAGGATTTTTTCGATACCCGTAAAGCTATCTGCACCAGGTTGGGTTGGGTTGTCTGATACGT
Source organism: Methylocystaceae bacterium (assembly GCA_013373265.1). GTDB lineage: Bacteria > Pseudomonadota > Alphaproteobacteria > Rhodospirillales > Terasakiellaceae > Terasakiella. The sequence continues at coordinate 1,583 of JABXIC010000107.1, forward strand.
AAGAGAATGACCCTGTGCCTTCTGCACCAAAGGTGGTTGTTATACTTGTGGAATTAAGGTCGGTGAAGTCGATCGTATCTTCGCCGGATCCTCCAGAAAAGGTGCCATTTGAGTTATCAAGTGATTTAACTTCGATAGTATCGTTGTCATCCCCGCCATCTATAAATTTGGTACCCGTTGCTCCTAATAATGTATCTTCGCCGGCTCCGCCAAAAAGGGTATTGTTGCTCGTCGATGGATCAAGGCCACCGCCGCCCACAAGTGTATCATTACCTGCGTCGCCGTATAAAATATTGTTTCCGTTACCGCCATAAAGGGTATCTGCGCCATCACCACCATGTATGATGTCGTTACCCGTTTCGGTGCCTCCTAAGGTGCCGTCGCCATAGATTGTGTCCGCACCATCGCTACCGTAGAGCTTATCGTCACCATCGTCGCCGTAGAGCGTATCGTCACCTGCGTCGCCAACGATTGTATCGTTATCCGCGTCGCCATGCATGGTGTCCGCGTCGGCCCCACCGTTGATCGTGTCTGCACCATTGCCGCCTTCGATCACATCTGCACCATCGCTGCCATAGATAGTGTCCTGGCCATCGTTACCATAGATGATGTCCTCGCCATCGCCGCCAATGATAGTATCGTCACCATCGTTACCGGTGAGTGAATCGTTACCTGCATCGCCTATGATTGTATCGTCACCATAGCCGCCCTCAATCGTGTCCGCACCATCGCCACCGTCGATCGTGTCGTTATCGGCACCGCCATAAATGTGATCATCGCCAAGCCCACCATCAATGACATCATTACCTGCATCACCATAGATGGTATCGTCGTAAGTCGATTGCGGGTTTGCTGAATCTTCTGCAATCTCTGTGCTGAAGTGGCTCAGAAGTTCTTCATAGTCGGTGCCCGTCGGGATGTCGCCATGAATAAAGTCATCACCGGCCCCGCCATGAATATTATCGTTGCCAGACCCCCCGGCGATGACGTCATTACCGCCCCCGCCATCAATGATGTCCTCGCCTGCCAATCCGGCAATGCCATCCCTTTGACCTGAACCAGTCAGAGTATCACCACCAGATGTGCCAGCATGCCATTCATCAATGTTTGAAATGGCCGCTGCGACATCGTCCTCAACAGTTTTTTTTGTTTCTTCAACTTTCTTATCAATTATATTTACGATCTTATTTATGGTCTGTTCGATCTGTTGATTTATCTGTACAATCGTTGTTTGGGTTTCCGTTCGAATAGGATCTTCACCGTTGTCAGTCGTTACAGCAACGTTATCAAACGGATTGCCTTGTTGTTGGTTTTGTGGGCCTGTGAGCAGGCCAAGTTGTTCTTCAAGTTGGCTGAGTTGTGCATCAAATTCAGTTTGCGCACCTGCAAGAAGGGCGGCTTCGGCAGCAGCGGCTTCGGCTTCGGC
>JABXIC010000179.1 GCA_013373265.1 Methylocystaceae bacterium
GAATTGCGCACCCGTGACCGTGCACGCAAGCTGATTAATAAAATTGATGCAGCACTTGAGCGTATTGTTGAAGGGACATATGGTTATTGTGAAGAAACGGATGAACCGATTGGGATCCGCCGTTTGGAAGCACGACCCATTGCGACCTTGAGTATTGAAGCGCAAGAACGTCATGAAAGACTGGAAAAAACCCATCGTGATGACTAGGTTTTGACAAAATAATAATTAAAAAGCGGAATTCGAAAGAGTTCCGCTTTTTTTATTGATGTCATCATGCCATTTTATATTCAATAAGAGATGTTTGATTGACGAGGACTAAAAGCATGACGATCAAACCATATGCCAGACCGGATGTGCGCAAAGAAGATATTGAAGCGGTCTGTAATGTTCTTGCAAGCCAGTTTTTGACGACCGGGCCCAAAGTTCCCGAGCTTGAAGACCTGTTTGCGAGTCTGGTGGCGGCGAAAGAGGCCGTGGCTTGCAATAATGGGACAACGGCGTTGCACCTGGCATCTCTGGCGTTGGGGTTAAAACCGGGGGACAAGGTGGTTGTTCCCGCGCTGACTTTTCTGGCAACGGCCAATGCGGTGCGTATGTGCGGTGCTGATGTTGTTTTTTGTGATGTGGACCCTGAGACGGGAATAATGACGCTGGATCATTTAAAAGAGGCAGAACAAAATGCCGGGTCCGGGATTGTGGCTGTTTATCCGGTGCATATCGGTGGTCATTGCGCAGATATGAAAGCTATTTCGTCTTATGCTCGTGAAAAAGGTTGGAAAATTGTCGAGGATGCCTGTCATGCTTTAGGGGGAACCAATCAGGGATACTCAGTTGGCGCTTGTGGCTATAGCGATATGGCCTGTTTTTCATTGCATGCGACAAAAAGCTTTACTGCTGCCGAAGGCGGTATGGTCACGACGAACAATGAAGCTTTTGCTGAACGCATGCGGACTTTGCGAAGTCATGGGATGACGCGGGATGAAGACGTTGGTCCATGGGCTTACAAGATGACCGAGCTTGGATATAATTACCGTCTCACCGATGTGCAGGCAGCACTGGCTATTTCTCAATTGAACCGAATGGCAGAAGTGCGCGAGATCAGAAATGAACTGGCCCTTTCATATCGAACTGCATTAGAGGGGTATTCCCCGCATGTTCAATGCGTAAAAGAAACCGGATATGGAGAACCCTTATTGCATTTGTTCCAGTTGTTGATTGATTTTGAGGGCTTGGGCAAAACGCGTGCAACGGTGATGGAAAATTTGTTGAATAAAGGTGTGGGCACACAGGTGCATTATATTCCGGTTGCCAATCAACCTTATTATGTAGACCTTTACGGAGAAGCCCATGTGCCAGGTGCACAACAGTTTTATGAACGTGCCTTGGCCATTCCGTTTTATGCAGGATTGAGCCAATCGGAACAAGATGAGATCATTACGGCATTAAAGTCGGAAATTTTATAAAAAAGAAAAGAGGCCGAAGTTCAGGAATGAGCTTCGGCCTTAAGTTTACCTGCGTCTTAGAGCGATAAGAGGCTAGGGCATTACGTTAAGTCGTTAGACTTATTAGAATGGCGAGAGAACATCGAGAATTTGCATCCCCCAACGTGGTTGTTGCAATTCACTGACGTTACCGCGACCACCATAGGTCACACGCATCTCAGCAATCTTTGTATGGTCGATTGAATTGGTAGAAGAGATATCTTCCGGACGAATAATGCCGGTGATGTTCATCTCACGCAGTTCATAGTTGACCAGTGTTTCTTGGCGACCATTAATCACAAGGTTACCGTTAGGCAAAATTTGCGTAATGATAGCCGCAATTGTGAGGTCAATGGTTTCGTCACGTGCAATTTTACCTTCACCGGAAGTGGTGTGTTTGGTGCCAAGGCTGACTGTCGAGGCATTATCCACATGGCTTGACACGATTTTTTTCAGACCAGCTTCAAAACCAAATAATTTTGTGAGGTCTGCATCTTCCCCATCATCGCGTGCACGTGTGGTTTTGTTGTTGATGGCGGCACTATCAGCGATCGCGATGTTGACCGTTAAGATATCCCCGACTTCGTTGGCGCGGTTATCTTTAAAGAATGCACGCGCGCCCCCTCTCCATAAGGAGTTGGGATTGATTTGTGACGGGTGCGGTGCGGGCATGGGCATGCTGACCGGTTGATATTGTGGACGCTTTGTCGGGTTTACGATTTCAGTTGTTTGCGGGCCATCACCAACTTGGGATAGGCGTGTAAACAGGTTACAGGCGGAAAGCGATGACATGGCGATAATAATCGCACTAACCCGGAGAATGTTTTTTGAATGTAACATTTTTTTACTCCTAACTACTTTGCTCTAAGAACTTCAACACGCTGTTTTATTGATTATATGCGAGTTGAGGGATGTTTGATCCAGCCGGTAAGACTGTGACCATGGAACTGCCGATGACAACGGCATCAATTGTGCGGCTTGTTTTTGTATTTGTGACGCGAATGGTTTCACCGTCTGAGCCATTTTCCATTGCACGGCCTCTGGAGGTGAGCGTCAATCCCGGTTTTTTCAGGATGATTGTGACAAGGCTGCCTTTAGGGACAAGAACGGGTTCTTGGATGTCACGTGCTCGAATAGGTCGATCTGCACGCAGGGTCCGTTTCGGGGACATGCCGATCAGTGTTGCGGCATCCAGAATGATATCTTGTTGTGTCCGATCTGCACGCATTTGCACCCAGCTGATGTCATTTTCTGAAATAACTTCACCTTTAGGGACGTTACGAGACAAAGTCGGGATGTTCAGCATTTCAAGAACCTGACCCGTCACACGAATGCGTTGTGTTGCGTTCATGTCTTTTTCGCCAATCGCAACAATAGCGGCAAAGCGATTGGAGTGACGGTTAAAGGTGATATCATCAACACGTACTTCTGGCATGATCTCGGTTGAGACATGGATGCGAAGGTTACGGTTGCTCAGTTCAATGCGTGCATTTTCAGGTAAATCATATTGTTGCATCGCCGAGGTAACGGCATCCTGGATTTCATCTTTGTCAATGACGATACTATCGCGTGTTACCATTGTACTTAAATTTGCTGAAAGCGGGCGCCATTGTAACCCGTACGCCCGTGCCACACGATAAAGCCAGCGTGCATCGAAGGATGCGCGGCGTCCTGGTTTGGGAGAATAAGCAATTGCAGTTTTCTCTTTGGCGAGCGGTACGTTGGTGAAAAGGTCGCCGAGGCGGATATAAGACGTGCTGACGACGATATTTTCGCGCAATGTAACCGGCCCAGTATTTCCAGTAGTGAGCTTTTGATCTTTGTCTGATGACGTACCCGCAAGAGCAGGGGCGGCCAGCAAGAAGGTCAAGACGCTTAGAATATGTATGATCCGTTTCATTGCTCAAACCTCCCTTAACGCATGTTAGATAGGCTGCTCATCATCTCGTCAGATGTAGAGATGACTTTGGAGTTCATTTCGTAGGCGCGTTGGGCTGAGATCAGGTTGGTGACTTCAGAAACGGCATTCACGTTGGAAGTTTCCAAGTAACCTTGCAAAATACTGCCGTAACCAGTTGTGGCCGGAGCTGCTGTCGCGGGTTGACCGGAAGCCGGTGTTTCAAGGTAATAGTTTGACCCTTGTGCACTCAAGCCTGCCGGGTTGGGAAAAGAAGCCAAATTCAATTGACCAACGTTTTGCAGAGCGATTTGCCCATCGATTTTGGCCAGAACTTCACCACTGGAGTTAACGGTCACATCAACAGCATTTGCAGGAATGGTTAATCCCGGTTGAACCAGATAACCATCATGGGTGACCAGTTCACCGCTGCCGTTTAATTGGAACGTACCATCGCGTGTGTAAGCTGTTTCACCGCTGGGCAGAGTGATTTGGAAAAAGCCGTTGCCTTGAATGGCAAGGTCGAATGTGTTGTCTGTGGCGCTCAGGTTACCTTGTTCGTGGATACGGTAAACGGCGGCCAGTTTTACACCCAGACCCAATTGTACACCAGAGGGAACAACCGCACCATTGTCGCCGGATGTAGAACCGACGCGGCGCAGGTTTTGATACAAAAGGTCGTGGAATTCTGTACGGCGGCGTTGATAGGCCGTGGTGTTCATATTTGCCAGGTTGTTTGAGATGACTTCAACGTTTTGCTGTTGAGCCAACATGCCTGTTGCGCCGATACTTAGTGATCTCATGGTTTGTACTCCTAAACTAATTCGCTCTAATTTAGCCGTTTGATCGGCGATTATTATCCATTTGTAATCAGGGTTGATGCTTTGCGGATACGCTCATCTTCTTTTTCAACAAGCTTCTTTGCGTTTTCGTATGAACGTTGAATGTCAATCATACGGGTCATTTCAATGATGGGCTCAACGTTGGAACTTTCCAGTTTGCCCTGCAACACATCCGGGGTTTCAACGGGTTGTGCAGTTTCATTTTTTGCAGATAGAAGAGTGTTGGAAACTTTTTCCAGATTTTGCGGGTTTGCAAATTCTACAACACCAATTTTTCCAATTTGACCTGCATCTGTATAAATCTGGCCTGTGCGGCTGATCTCAATGCGGGTGTCGGTTGCATTGGTTTGAATTTTATCTCCACCATCTGTCAGAACAGGGTAGCCGTCTGTGTTGACCACGATCCCATCGCTGTTCAGTTGGAAGTGACCGTTACGGGTGTAGCGGTTGCCTTGCGGTGTCTCTACAGTAAAGTAACCTTCTCCGTGAATGGCAAGGTCCAGTGGATTGCCTGTTTCTTCGAAGTTACCTTCAGAGAGGTCGCGATATTGCGCCACGTCGTGAACAAAGCTCAGTTTGTCACCCATAATGCGCTCGCCACCTTTGCTGCGCATCAGGAAATCATCAAACATGATGCTTTCACGTTTAAAAGCCTGTGTATTCATGTTGGCAATGTTATTTGCCACAGTAGTCATGTCACGACGCAAGGCCGTCTGGCGGGACAGTGCGATGAGTAGTGAATTTTCCATTTGGCTATGCCTCTTAAAAAAATGTTCGCTCTAAGTGGTGCAGCTTTTTTCACTGCGGTTGCAATTGAATAAGCAGGAAGCATGCCAAGTTTAAAATATATTGTAAAACAATGATTTATGTTGTTTTTGGGAGATCGTGATGTCAAAAATTACCGGGTGATTTTTGTCGGGGCAGGCAAGAAATACCGATCATTTGTGGTAAATTGCATTGACGTTGGATGTACTTTTTATCGATTTATTAAAAAAAGTCCTTAAACCTGTTGTTAACCACTTGCATATTATGGTGTAAATAAGGGTAGTCGTATAAAATGCGGCTGAAATGAATTATGGCTAAATTTTAAGTGTGGGCAAAAACATGGCTGATGACGATCTCGACGACGACATGGACGACGACGAGCTTGATGATGAAGAAGGTGGTGGTTCCGGCGGTGGTGGTAA
>JABXIC010000166.1 GCA_013373265.1 Methylocystaceae bacterium
AAGTCCCTCCACCCGCACCAAAAAACTGTTAAGCTGCCACCTACTATTGTCCAGAGCACGAATTCGTATAACTCATCTACATATAGAGAATTTCAGACATGCAGGTTACTGAAACCAAGGCCGAAGGCCTGACAAGAGAATATAACATTGTTGTTGCTGCCACCGAAATCGAAGAAAAAGTAACAACACGTCTTGCCGAAATTGCCAAGACAATCAAAATCCCGGGGTTCCGCCCTGGTAAAGTACCGACAAAAGTCTTGCGCCAGAAATACGGTCAATCCGTTATGGGTGAAGTTCTTGAAGGTGCAGTGAACGAAACATCACAAAAAACCATTGCGGACAACGAACTGCGCCCTGTGGCACAGCCGAAAATCGAAATCACGAAATTCGAAGAAGGTTCTGACCTTGAATATTCAATGGTTGTTGAACTTTTCCCTGAATTTAAAATGATGGATTTCAAAAAAATCAAACTTGATCGTTTGACTGTTCCGATCAAGGACGAAGAAGTCGATGAAACACTGAAGCGTATTGCTGATGCCAATAAAGATTCTACCCCTGCTAAATCAAAAGCCAAGAAAGTTGCCAAAGGTGACATCGCGGTTATCGATTTTGTTGGTAGCATCGATGGCGTTGAGTTTGACGGCGGTAAAGGTGAAGGTTACAGCCTTGAAATCGGTTCAAACTCTTTCATCCCGGGCTTTGAAGACCAATTGATCGGCTTGAAAGCAGACGAAGAAAAAGACGTTGAAGTCAAATTCCCTGACGAATACGGCGCTGAAAACCTTGCTGGTAAAGATGCTGTCTTCAAATGTAAGGTCAACGAAATTCGCACCGTAGTTCCGGCTGAAATCAATGATGATCTTGCCAAGAAAGTCGGCATGGAATCTTTGGATGCGTTGAAAGATGCGATTCGTGAAGAACGCTCTAAAGAATTTGAACAAATGACTCGCCAACACGTTAAAAAGCATCTTTTGGACGCTTTGGACGAAGGCCACTCATTTGATCTGCCGGAAAGCTTGGTCACAAGCGAAGTTGATCAAATCTGGTCACAATATGAAGAAACACGCAAAAACAACCCGGATCAAATCGACGAAGAAGACAAAGGTAAGTCTGACGAAGAATTGAAAGAGGAATACGCTAAAATTTCTGAGCGTCGCGTGCGTCTTGGTCTTGTTTTGGCAGAAGTTGGTCGTGTTAACGAAATCCAATTGTCACAAGATGACATGAACGGTGCGATCATGAACGAAGCGCGCCGCTATCCTGGCCAAGAACAAGCTGTCTTCGAATATTTCAAAAACAACCCGCAAGCCATTGAACAGCTTCGTGCCCCGTTGTTTGAAGAAAAAGTTGTCGATTTCATTTTAGAGTTGGCAAACGTGACAGACAAAGAAGTGACTGCAGAAGAATTGCTGAACTCTTTGAATGAAGAAGAAGAAGAAGCTAAGCCTAAGAAGAAAAAAGCTCCGGCTAAAAAGAAAGCTCCAGCTAAGAAAAAAGCCGCTTCTGACGAGGAAGAATAAGCTTTTTTCTCCTTTTTTCAAATGTTCCCCTTGCGGGAATTGAAAAGGCTTCGTAGTTTAAAACCTCCTCACCAAAAGGTGAGGGGGTTTTTTAATGCAGCTGTTCTGGCAATTTAAATCTTAAGGAACGAATTAATAATGAATGATCCTCTTAACGTAATGAGCAATCTTGTCCCTATGGTTGTTGAAACAACCAACCGAGGTGAGCGCGCCTACGACATATATTCACGTTTGTTGAAAGAGCGTATCATCTTCATCACCGGACAGGTCGAAGACCATATGGCGAGCTTGATTTGTGCACAGCTGCTCTTCTTGGAATCTGAAAATCCGGATAAAGATATCGCAATGTACATCAACTCTCCTGGTGGTGTTGTGACGTCCGGTTTGTCGATTTACGATACAATGCAGTATATCCGCCCAGACGTCTCTACAGTTTGTTTAGGCCAGGCCTGCTCTATGGGCTCTCTCCTATTAGCGGCTGGTGCGGCTGGTAAGCGCTATGCGCTCCCTAATTCACGTATCATGGTTCACCAACCTTCAGGTGGTGCGCAAGGTCAAGCAACGGATATCGAAATTCAGGCAAAAGAGATTCTCGCCCTGAAACGTCGTTTGAATGATATTTACGTCCATCACACAGGACAAAAGCTTGAAGAAATTGAAGCAGCCCTTGAGCGTGATCGTTTCATGCAACCTTCTGAAGCGTTGGCTTTTGGTCTGATTGACGAAGTTGTCAATTCCCGTCCAAAGCCAGAAGATAGCGATAAATCAGATAAATAAGGCCATAAACGCCCGCTAAATATAGCGGGCGTTTCCCTAAGGGCACTGATCTATACGTGCCATTGAAACGTAATAAATAGGCCACAAAACGTATTTTAGGCATTGTCGAGATGCCTAAAGTCGGGCTAAGCTATCTAGAAGTGAATAACTAAGGCGTCGAATGAACGCTGAATAAACGGAGAAATCATGACAAAGTCTTCCGGTGACGACTCAAAAAACACTCTTTATTGCTCCTTCTGCGGTAAAAGCCAGCATGAAGTACGCAAGCTAATCGCCGGGCCGACCGTCTTTATTTGCGACGAATGCGTCGAACTATGCATGGATATCATCCGTGAAGAAAGTAAAAGCGGGCTCAGCAAAACGGAAGAAGGCGTTCCTTCTCCGCAAGAGATTTTTGATGTCCTTGACGATTACGTTATCGGGCAAGCATACGCCAAGCGCGTCTTGTCCGTTGCTGTACATAATCATTACAAGCGCTTAAACCATCTGTCTCAATCTGGGGATGTGGAACTGGCAAAATCAAATATTTTGCTGGTCGGCCCAACGGGTTGCGGTAAAACGCTTTTGGCCCAGACACTGGCACGTATTTTGGACGTTCCTTTCACCATGGCAGATGCCACCACCTTGACCGAAGCCGGTTATGTGGGTGAAGACGTTGAAAACATCATCCTCAAGCTTTTGCAAGCTGCCGATTACAATGTGGAACGTGCCCAACGTGGCATTGTATATATTGATGAAGTCGATAAAATTTCACGCAAAAGCGATAATCCATCGATCACCCGTGATGTATCGGGTGAAGGCGTACAGCAGGCCCTTTTGAAAATTATGGAAGGCACGGTTGC
>JABXIC010000221.1 GCA_013373265.1 Methylocystaceae bacterium
CGAAGACAGCTTCGAAGAGTGGGACATGTTTGTTGAACACCGTTGCACCGACTTCGGTATGGAAAACGATCACACACCCGGTGACGGTGTTGTCACAGGCTACGGCACAGTAAACGGACGTTTGGTGTTTGTCTTCTCACAAGACTTTACCGTATACGGCGGGTCACTTTCTGAAACCCACGCTGAAAAAATCTGTAAGATCATGGACCAAGCCATGAAAGTCGGCGCCCCTTGTATCGGGCTGAACGACTCTGGCGGGGCACGTATCCAAGAAGGCATCGCTTCTTTGGGTGGATATGCAGATGTATTCCAACGCAATGTAGAAGCTTCTGGCGTTATCCCGCAAATTTCCATGATCATGGGCCCATGCGCAGGTGGGGCGGTTTATTCCCCTGCCATGACCGACTTTATCTTCATGGTAAAAGATACCTCTTTCATGTTTGTAACAGGTCCGGACGTTGTTAAGACCGTTACCCATGAAACAGTTACACAAGAAGAACTCGGCGGTGCGATCACCCACACCACAAAATCCGGTGTGGCCCATCTGGCCTTTGAGAACGATGTCGAAGCATTGTTGAAACTGCGTGACTTCGTTGACTTCTTGCCAAGCAACAACAAAGAACAAGCCCCGATCCGCCCGACATCAGACCCGGCTGATCGTGATGATGAATCACTCGATACTTTGGTCCCTGATAATGCCAACAAACCTTATGATATGTTGGAATTGATCCATAAAGTCGTTGATGAAGGTGATTTCTTTGAAATCATGCCGGAATTTGCCAAAAACATCATCATCGGCTTTGGTCGTATGAATGGTCAAACGGTCGGCTTCGTTGCCAACCAGCCGATGGTTTTAGCGGGTTGCCTTGATATCGATAGCGCCATCAAAGGGGCACGTTTTGTACGCTTCTGTGATGCCTTTAATATTCCGATCGTGACCTTCGTTGACGTACCGGGCTTTATGCCGGGGACGGATCAGGAATATAATGGTATCATCACCCACGGTGCCAAATTGCTTTACGCATTTGCAGAAGCAACTGTACCCAAAGTCACCGTTATTACACGTAAAGCCTACGGCGGCGCTTATGACGTTATGAGTTCCAAACACTTGCGTGGTGATGCCAACTTTGCTTGGCCGTCTGCGGAAATCGCTGTCATGGGTGCCAAAGGTGCGGTGGAAATTATCTTCCGTTCAGACATCGGTGACGATGCCAAAATTCAAGCCCGTACTGACGAATATGCAACCAACTTCACCAACCCGTTCAAGGCTGGTGCACGCGGCTTCATTGATGACGTAATTATGCCGCATGGTACACGTCGTCGTATCTGTCAATCTCTCGCAATGCTGAAAAACAAAGATTTGAAAAACCCGAAACGCAAGCACGGTAACATCCCGCTTTAATTTCACCTCGTTTATCAAATTGAAACAGCTAGTAGTATAAGGAAGCGGACACATGTTCGATAAAATCCTGATTGCAAACCGCGGCGAGATTGCATGTCGCGTAATCAAATCGGCCCGTAAAATGGGCATCAAGACCGTTGCGGTCTATTCCGAAGCCGATAAAGGCGCTCTTCATGTGCAAATGGCAGATGAAGCTGTCCTGATTGGCCCTGCACCTTCCAACCAGTCTTATCTGGTTATGGAAAACATTCTTAAAGCCATCAAAGACACAGGCGCCCAAGCGGTTCATCCCGGTTATGGTTTCTTGTCAGAAAACGCCCATTTCTTTGATGCGTTGGAAAAAGAAGGCATTGCCTTTATTGGGCCTGAGAAACTTGCCATTCAAGCCATGGGCGACAAGATTGAGTCCAAAAAACTGGCACAAAAAGCTGGGGTGAGCACAGTTCCCGGTTACACCGATGTGGTAAAAGATACTGACCATGCCGTACAAATTGCCGCTGATATCGGCTATCCGGTTATGTTGAAAGCCTCTGCCGGTGGTGGTGGTAAAGGCATGCGCGTTGCCTATAACGAAGAAGAATGTCGTGATGGCTTTGAACGCGCCACATCAGAAGCGAAATCTTCTTTCGGTGATGATCGCGTCTTCATTGAAAAATTCATTGAAGAGCCGCGTCACATTGAAATTCAGGTCTTGGCTGATACCCATGGCAACGCCATCTATCTGGCCGAACGTGAATGTTCTATCCAACGTCGTCACCAAAAAGTTATTGAAGAAGCACCCTCACCTTTCTTGGATGAAGCCACACGTAAATCCATGGGTGAACAAGCCGTTGCTTTGGCTCAAGCGGTAAACTACCGTTCTGCTGGTACGGTTGAATTTATCGTAGATAAAGACCGTAACTTCTACTTCTTGGAAATGAATACCCGTCTTCAAGTGGAACACCCTGTGACAGAATTGATCACGGGTGTTGACCTGGTTGAAGAAATGATCCGCGTTGCTGATGGCCAACCATTGAGCATCAAACAAGAAGATGTGAAAATCAACGGCTGGGCAATGGAATCTCGTATCTACGCAGAAGACCCGTTCCGCAACTTCTTGCCGTCAACAGGACGTCTGGTCAAATACCGCCCACCAATTGAAAGTGATACGGTTCGTGTCGATACTGGTGTTTATGAAGGTGGCGAAATCTCCATGTTCTATGACCCGATGATCGCCAAATTGATCACCTATGGTAAAGACCGTAAAGAAGCCACAGACAACATGCGTCGTGCCTTGGATGAATATTATATCCGTGGCGTGGGTCACAACATCAGTTTCCTCAATGCGGTCATGTCAAAACAACGCTTCATTGATGGCAACCTGAGCACAAACTTCATTGCGGAAGAATATCCGGATGGGTTTGACGCCTCAATGGTGCCGCAAAAAGACCCGAAACATTTGGTCGCCATCGCCTGCTTCATGCAACGCATGGAAGCCGAACGTGAAACCCTGATCTCCGGTCAAATGGAAGGCGGGCGTGGTCGCAAAATTGGTGACGAATGGGTTGTCCTTTATAATGACGACAAATTCAATGCCACCGTGACACCGAACAAAACCGAAGGCTATGACGTCACCATCGACGATACATCCATGCATGTGCGTTCTGAATGGAGCTTTGGGGACCCCCTGTTCTATGCCGACATCAACGGTCATGAAATGTGTGTTCAGGTTGACCGATTGAAAGTAGGCTATAGCCTGTTCCATGCAGGGGCACAAGCCACTGTCAAAGTGCTAACAAAAACACAAGCAGAATTGAACGACTTAATGCCGTTTAAAGCGCCGCCAGACATGTCGGCCTTCTTACTATCCCCCATGCCGGGTCTTTTGCTTTCCGTCGCCGTTGAAGAAGGACAGGAAGTCAAAGCCGGTGAAGAACTCTGCGTTATTGAAGCCATGAAAATGGAAAATATCATGCGCGCAGAAAAAGACGTCGTCGTTAAAAAGATCCACGCCCAAGCAGGTAGCAGCCTGTCCGTTGATCAAAAAATTGTTGAATTTAGCGACGACGAATAAGGCGAGTTTTAACAGGACTCAAAAAGGGGGCAAGTTTAAACAACTTGCCCCCTTTTTATTTATCTTTTCTAACGTAATACTACTTTTGCGCAACCTTATTATCGTATAGAGGGTTTAAACCTATCCATAAGAACACTATATACACTCTTAATTGAATTTTACATCGCACTCTTACATGTTATGTAACAGGTTGATGACATATGAGGGGGGAAACAGGTATGTCTTTACACAATATTTCTATATCCAAAAAGTTATTGTTCTTATCGGCACTTTCTTTTGCCGGGATCATTGTTTTAGTCGCCTTCAGCTTACAACAGTTTAAAGCGACAATGATTCAAGACCGCCAAATACAAACCCAGCACATTGTCGAAAGTGCCTATAGCATTGTTGAATCCATGGGCAAGCGTGCACAAAACGGTGAATTCAACCAAGAAGAAGCACAAAAACGTGCCATCAACGCTTTAAACGCCATTCGTTACGATGGGTCTGAATATGTCTTCATTACCGATTTTGATGCTGGCATTATTATGCATCCGATCACCCCATCTCTCAATGGCAAGAACTTAGGCGACAAAACCGATCCTAACGGTGTGCCTCTCTTCCGTCTCCTTTCTGAAACCGCGAAACACGGCGAAGGGGCTGTTGCATACCATTGGCCCAAAGCAGGTCATGATAAACCTGTTTCAAAAATTTCTTACGTCAAAGGGTACCAACCTTGGCAATGGGCTATTGGAACCGGTATTTATATGGATGATGTGGATACGGCTTTTTATCAGCAAGTCTTTTTCCTTGGTGTGATCGCTTTGGTTATCGTCACTGTTGTTATCCTTGGTTCATTCTTGATTGGTCGTGACATCCTCAAACCACTTACAACCATGACAAACAACATGTCCTCGTTGGCAAACGGTCAACTTGATACAGAGGTTAACGGTCTTAATCGCGGTGATGAAATCGGCAATATGGCCCATGCAGTGCAAGTCTTTAAAGACAACATGATCAAAACAGAACAACTGACTTTAGAACAAAAACGTGATCATGAAATCAAGGAACAACAACGCCAAAAGATCAACAGCTATATCCGTGAATTTGAAGTCACCATGATCAGCGTCCTCGATGGGCTCAATAAAGCTGATACTTCTGTGCGTAACGCTTCAGAAGAAGTGTCAAACGAGTCCAATGAGACAAAAATTCAGGCTACAACCGTTGCAAGTGCATCAGAAGAAGCCACCGCAAACGTCCAAACAGTTGCAGCTGCAGCCGAAGAATTATCGAGTTCCATTTCTGAAATTGGTCGACAAGTTTCTCAATCTTCTGATGTTACAGCACGTGCTGTGGAACAAACAGAAGCGACCTCCAACCAAATTGGTGAACTGGCTGCCTCTGTTTCTAAAATCGGTGAAATTGTAAACTTGATTAACAATATTGCGGAACAAACAAACCTATTGGCCTTGAATGCCACCATTGAAGCCGCGCGCGCAGGGGAAGCCGGCAAAGGCTTTGCTGTTGTGGCAAGCGAAGTTAAAAACTTGGCGAACCAAACCACCCGCGCCACAGAAGAAATCACCGCCCAAATCACTGAGATTCAAACATCAACCAACCTGTCTGTTGAAGCCATTCAATCAACATCACGCATCATTGCTGAAATTAATCACATTTCTTCAACAATCGCTGCTGCCGTTGAACAGCAAGGTGCAGCAACCCAAGAAATTGCAATGAATGTTGATCAAGCCTCAAGCGGAACACAGGAAGTCTCAACATCCATTCAGCAAGTTCAAGTTTCAGCTGAAGCGGCAGACCGATCCGCCCATGCCTTGCTGGGAATATCAGAAGCCCTTGCAACAGAATCCAACACGCTGCGCGATCAGGTTTCTAAGTTCTTAAAACAAGTGAAGCTGGAAGATGTTGAGCAAACCCTGTTTACATGGTCCGACGATCTTACTTCAGGTGATGAGGGTGTCGATAACGACCATAAAAATCTTTTGGATCTTATCAATGCCTTATACGCAGCGATTAAAAATGACTCTGAAAGCAAGATTGTCCACGATACCTTTAACAAATTGAAAGCCTACACCTTACAACATTTCGCAGATGAAGAATCTGTTATGGAACGCACAGACTATCCGGAAATAGAAGCACACAGAATTGAGCATCAACAGTTTCTTGAACGTGTTGAAAAAACGTTCACAGCCTTTGAAACATCACATAGTGAACATGCATCTATTGAACTTATCGGACTGCTTTCCGGTTTCTGGCAAAATCATGTTGGCAAAACCGATCTGAAATTTGCAGCCTTCATGCAAAAACAAATGGTCAAAACGACCTAAAGCAATTATAGGGTAAGTCGATTTTTATGACTTACCCTCTTTTTTTCAAAGCTGATGAAAACTATTAATCTAAGAATTTCTGGTCGTGTACAAGGTGTATGGTACAGGGCATGGACACGTGAAAACGCTCTGGAACTTGGCCTAAGCGGCTGGGTCAGAAACCGTCAGGACGGTACAGTCGAAGCCTTGGTCAGCGGGCAACCTGCCAGCGTGGATGCCCTTGTCGCTAAATGCTGGGCTGGCCCAACGGCGGCACATGTGGAAAATATCGTCATTACCGAAAGCGATGAAGACGTACCTGCAGGTTTTATACAAGAGCCCACACTCTAAAAATTGAGTCGCATTGAAAAAAATGCCGTTACGGTTTATATTCTTCCTGTAGTTAAGGTTATACGTCAAAGTAATTAGGCTAATTTTATCTAGGCTAAACGCTCAACGTAATTGAATTCTTATTTTCTTCAGGAGCAGACCATGGCCATATCAGCCATAGGAAGCCAATCCGTAAATGATATCCAGACCTATCTGGTCAGACAGATACAGGCTGTACGTCCCACTGCGTACAATGCTCAAGATGATGCTACAGAAATAGATTCAGCACCCCAAAAGGCTGAAGACCCGCAGTCCCTTCAATTCCTGGAAAGTGACGTCAGGCAGTCCATTAATGCGCAAATCGCCGCAGATGTGGAAAAAGGTGTCATTACACAAGATCAAGCAGATACGGTCCTACAAGCATTCAATGACTTCGAACGCACATTGAATGCTGCGCCCGTCCCCACCAATAATGAGCGCGCACAAACGCCATCAACAAAAACACCCAGCCCCTCTCAAGCACAAAACGCCCCGACGGCTGCACAAAATGGGAACGCACCGGCTGGTGGTGGCAACAATGGTGCAGAAAGTACAGGTTCCAGCACAGAAATTGTAAATGTTGAAACCACAATAAAGGATACGGGTTGGGTAACAAAAACCACAACCTATGCCGATAATTCAGAAGTTTCCACAACGGTTTACGATGCGTCAAAAGACACCACAAAGACTCAACAACCCGATGACAGCACCCTTGCCGTCTTACAGAGTCTGGTCGGACAAAACAATGCAGCCTATCAAACGACAAATTACGTGAACGACCTGCTTAGCCAACGCCGCTTAAATATCATTGCTTAAAGTTTAACTGATTTAATCGTGATTTTTATAAGTCGCGGTTACTTTTTGGCTAAGGTCAAAAAGCTCATCGGCATCTTCTGTTTTCACATCAAAACCAAAGAAATCCCATGACCGTTTCATGTGATCCGGGATCGGGGCCGTCACATCAATCACACCCACACCATCAGGCGATGGGATTTGAATGCGTCGTGCATGAAGGTGCATTTTTTTACTGACGCCATCGCCCGTCAAATAAGCATCCTGTCCGCCATATTTGCCATCGCCTTGAATCGGCGTTTTCAAATAAGCACAATGCACACGCAGTTGATGGGTCCGTCCGGTGCGCGGTTCCAACGCAACCCACGCAGCAGCATTGCCCGTACTTTCAATGGTGCGATAAAGTGTTCGTGCATCCTGGCCTTCATCGGCGTCAATGACCATACGTTCCCCTTTCCAAGACGGATGCTTGGCAATGGGTTGAAAGACTTTGCCGTCTTTCGGGTTGGGTGCTTTCACAGTCAACGCCCAATAAAGCTTGCGCGCATCTTTGGATTTAAACGCCTTGGTCAGGATAGCGGCGGCAGCGGCACTGCGCGCCAACACCAGCACGCCGGATGTATCTTTATCCAAACGGTGACACAGACGCGGCTTTTCTGTTTTGTCAAATTTCAAAGCATGTAACAGACCGTCCAAATGACGTTTAATACCTGTCCCGCCTTGTGTCGGCAGACCTGCGGGCTTGTTAATCACGATGACATCTTCATCACGATACAGCACCCAAGAGCGGACCTCTTCGATCTCATGCTCGCCTAAATGGGCTTCTTCTTTTTTGTTGATCGGTTTAACACCATCTTCGCCAAAGGGCGGTACACGCACAACTTGGCCCGCTGCAATACGTTCATTCGACTTTGCACGCTTGCCATCGAGACGAATTTGACCTTTACGCAGCAGCTTTTCCAGCCGCCCGTATGACAGCTCAGGGTAATGACGCTTAAACCAACGGTCCAAACGGATATCATCGTCCTCGTTTGTAACGGTGACTTGCTTCACACCAGACATGGCGCAGTTTCCAATCTTAATTTAATAGAGTACGTAACGTTTGCATGCCCATATAGAGTGCTAAGACAGACAATGCAACAGATAACCCCAAATAGAGTGCAACCTGCATCCATGCCCCACGGGTCGACAAGGTCACCACATCCAGTGAAAAGGTCGAAAATGTAGTAAAGGCCCCGAGCATCCCAACCACCAACATGGCGCGGATTTCCGGGCTGGGTGACCATGCAAGGGCGGAAAATTCAACCAAGGCCCCTAAAATGAAAGACCCCAAAACATTAACGACCATGGTGCCAAAAGGAAAACTTGTCCCGCCCGCATGAGCCAGATTACCGACAAAGGAGACAACAGCAAAACGCCCAACCGCCCCAATTGCGCCGCCCATAGCGACATATATGATCGTAGAAAATGACATAAAAATCAAAACCAATTATGAATAGATTGCGCTGAATTTATCAGAAATTGCGGCACCGCACCATAGAAATATAAAACGCCCCCCAACAGGGCAAAGACAGCCAGCACAACAAAGGGGCCCATAAACTTGGGAAATTCTAATGCTTTGGCAGCAAGTTGTGCGTTTGTTTCAATCGGATTTTTCAAATAACCCTTAATCCTGTCACAACGTGCCTGGGTCATCATAAGGGCGCTTAAAAGGCTGCCCCCTGTGATGACCAAATGAAAAACCGTCGGCACGAAAGTGGACAGCACCATGACATATAGCCAGTAAGGCGCTTGCACCGTGTCATCCGTCATTTGATGAAAAAGTTTATCCACATCCAGCCACACCTTCGTTTGCCCGCCGTTCAAGCCTTTGACATATAAAAGAAGCACGGCAACCAACCCCAGCAAAGACACAGCCGCAAAAAACAAATCCGCA
Organism: Methylocystaceae bacterium; assembly: GCA_013373265.1. Taxonomy (GTDB): domain Bacteria; phylum Pseudomonadota; class Alphaproteobacteria; order Rhodospirillales; family Terasakiellaceae; genus Terasakiella. Next base: position 8,856 of record JABXIC010000221.1, read on the forward strand.
AAAAACAACCCAATTAAAACCGCCCATTGCCCCCTTTCATGCTTGCTTAACAGCCACCTTGTGGCCCCCACCGACAACCAGTCAAAACAGGCATTGATCAAGGGAAAGATCAGAAGAAACAGCAAGAGACTTTTGATATCGGGTCTTTCAGAAATGGAGCTTTCAAAAAGGCTGAGGCCATAACAGCCCCCTAAAAAGACAAAGAGATACCCAACCCAATAAGAACTTAAAAAAACCGTCCCTTGTAAACGGCGATAGGCGAAATATAATGCGCCAGCGAAAGCGACAGCGAAAGCGAAAGCAACAGAGCAAGAGCCAGCGCCAGCGAAACCGACAGCGCCAGCG
>JABXIC010000129.1 GCA_013373265.1 Methylocystaceae bacterium
CGAAGCCTCGGGTTCGCTCGCGAGGCACGAAGGGCCGACCGGCGCGACCTATAGGAGACTCCTTCGGCAATACGGGTGTCATTCATCTGATATTCTGTTGAGAATCAATGATTTAGAGTCTTTCGTATTTAAAGTTGCTTCTTGCAGAAAAAAATTTAAATCAGCAACCAAATGACAAGCGCACTTGAAGATCTAGTGTAGGTCATTTATCCCTCTTTTAAAGACGCCAGTCGCCAGCAACCTAAGTGAATGCGAGCGGATGGTTATGTCTTTGGCTTATATGACTAAATAATCGTTTGTTCAAATTCGAACAAATGGTTATAATCGTCAAATGAGTCGAACAAGCAATGAAGATACCCGCTATCGCATCATGCGGTTGATTGAGGAGTACCCGGAGATTACTCAGCGGGAATTAGCCGACAAGCTTGGAGTGAGTGCTGGTGGTGTCAACTATTGCCTCAAAGCCCTTGTAGATAAAGGCTTAGTTAAGGCTAAAAATTTTAAGAATTCGAATAATAAAGCAGGTTATTTGTATTTGTTGACGCCTGCAGGATTGACTGAAAAGACTTTTCTTACCAGGCGTTTTTTGGCTAGGAAACTTGAAGAGTATGAGGCGTTGCGGGACGAAGTGGAGAGCTTGCAGGCGGAAATAGCTGAGGAAGATGGCGCATGAATTTAGAAGCGTAGTATGTACTGTTGCAGACAAAGTCTGGTGATGAATTGCGTACACAAAGCAATCTGTAAGAACAAGGGTATCAAACTGCTTTGCCACAACTTGAATCCTCAAAGGGTAAACTCAAAGCTTTATTTCCGGGCCATATTTTCGTCAGGGAAACTTAACTAAATCTCATAGCGATCAACGGTGCTCTTATTGTATTGCTTTTTGTTACCTTTGATGGTTCGGCGGCCTGGTTGGACGAGAATCAAGTTAACACATTGACGACTCTTGGCGGCTGCCACGCCGATGTAGTTAAAGCTAGCCTATGGGCATGGTACACTTTATGGATGGTCATCCGCAATGCTAGAAGGGATCGCTAATGTGTGAAAAGGTGTACGGTGAGTTGTAGTATTATTAGAGTTAAAGGGGAGTATCCATAAGCTCTAATTTGAAAGAAAGGAGCTTTAATTGATCTTATGAAGCAGGAATGTGGTCGTTGGTCTGTTAGAGGTAATTAATTGTTAACTACTTTTTATTCCTGATTGTGGTCGTCGTTGTAAATGGCTTAATTTTATTATTGATAATGTGTTTTTCTGAAGGTGATGTTGATGTATTCTCTCCGTAGTGTGTCCGGTATAAAGTGTCATAGATAACAGGATGATAGGCTGGTTTTTGTTGAAAATAAAATAAAATAAAATTACAGATAGTGGGTGGTAAAAAGAAGTTTTGCTGCATTAATTGTCTCTAAAGCTCTTGGGAACTAATTTTCAGTTCTAATACAGCTAGTTGTGAGTTGAAGATAAATGTTAGTTATTTGTATGGGTCTAATAGAGTTTCGGTAATGAGATTATATTACTCGTTTCGACTGGCCAGAATAGTTTTCTGGAATGGCTTTGAAAGGACAATTTTTAATTTATGGTTGGAAAGATACTTTGGAACGATTAACGAAAATAATTTATGTTATTCGTTGAGTGCATGCATTCTGAATTGCTGAGTGACCTTTTGTTGAAGGTGGTTATTAGGGGTTTATCCAAAAAATGAATAGAATTAAGACTGTAATTTTAGCGGGCGGTTTAGGTTCACGTCTCTGGCCGTTGTCGCGTTCACTCTATCCAAAACAATTCCAACAGCTCGCGGGTAATAAGACTATGTGTCAAGTGACCTTGAGCCGGGTAAATGGTGTATCCGGTTTGGAGCCCATGGTAATCTGCAACGAAGAGCACCGTTTCATTGCCGCCGAACAGATCCGTCAGTTAGGTGTGAATGCCGAAATTATTCTAGAACCGGCTGGGCGGAACACTGCGCCCGCAATTACTTTGGCTGCTATTTCGGCGCATGCTAAGGGTGATGATCCACTTTTGCTGGTGCTGGCTGCTGATCACGTTATTCAAAATGAGAATGAATTCCTTGCAGTTGTAAGCCGTGCTCGACCACTGGCTGAGGCTGGACAGCTTGTCACATTTGGGATTGTTGCGACTGGTCCCGAAATTGGTTATGGCTATATTCGCCGTGGAGCAGAGCACGGTGAGGGCTACGCTGTTGATGAGTTTGTTGAGAAGCCTGATTTTAAACATGCGAAGGACTATGTGGATTCGGGCGACTACTACTGGAATTCTGGGATGTTTCTGTTTAAAGCGAGCAGCTATCTAGAAGAACTCGAGAAGTTCCGTCCGGAAATTTTAGAGGCTTGTCGTGAGGCGATGTCCGAGACGACTCACGACCTCGACTTTATACGAATCAATGAACAGGCTTTTGTCGCCTGTCCCGATGAGTCAGTGGATTACGCTGTAATGGAGAATACTGATAGAGCGGTTGTCATGCCGCTGGATGCAGGTTGGAGCGATGTCGGCGCTTGGTCTTACCTATGGGAGTTGTCGTCTAAAGATGCTCATGGGAATGCGGTTCGGGGGGATGTAATGATTCACAATACCTCAGACTGTCTAATTCACTCAACCAATAAGTTGGTTGCTACTGTCGGGCTTAAAAATGTTGTAATCGTCGAGACCAAAGATGCGGTCTTGGTTGCCGACAAAAACCAAGTTCAAGATGTAAAGAAAATCGTTGAGCGGCTCAATGCGGAAGGGCGCACAGAGTATCAGTTACACCGTGAAGTATATCGTCCATGGGGTAAATACGACTCGATTGATAACGGCGAGCGCTATCAGGTCAAACGTATTACCGTGAAACCGGGTGCGAAGTTGTCGGTGCAGATGCATCATCATCGTGCCGAGCACTGGATCGTTGTATCTGGCACAGCAACCGTGCGTCGTGACGATGAGGAGATGCTGGTTACTGAGAATGAATCAGTCTACCTGCCGTTAGGATCCGTTCACTCCCTGTATAACCCTGGAAAGATTCCGCTTGAGTTGATAGAAGTCCAGTCTGGCACCTATCTAGGTGAAGACGATATTGTTCGATACGAAGATATATATGGAAGGTTAAAGGATTAGTTAAATGAGAAAAGCTCTAATAACAGGAGTGACGGGGCAGGATGGTTCATACCTGGCAGAGTTTTTATTGCAGAAAGGCTATGAAGTTCACGGTATAAAGCGACGTGCGTCACTATTTAATACTCAACGTGTTGATCACATTTATCAGGATCCTCATGTTGATAATGCTAACTTTATTCTTCACTACGGTGACCTGACAGATTCATCCAACTTAACGCGGATATTACAAGAAGTTCAACCTGATGAAGTTTATAATCTAGGTGCACAATCTCACGTAGCCGTTTCATTTGAATCACCCGAATATACAGCCGATGTTGATGCTATAGGAACCCTTCGCTTGTTAGAAGCAATTCGATTGCTTGGATTAGAGAAAAAAACTAAGTTCTATCAAGCTTCTACTTCTGAATTATACGGTGAGGTTCAAGAGATTCCCCAGAAAGAAACCACGCCTTTTTACCCTCGCTCACCTTATGCGGTGGCTAAGATGTATGCCTACTGGATTACTGTGAACTACCGTGAAGCTTATGGTATGTATGCTTGTAACGGAATTTTGTTTAACCATGAGTCACCACGACGTGGTGAGACTTTTGTTACCCGAAAAATAACGCGTGGTTTAGCAAATATTGCGCAAGGCTTAGAGTCTTGCCTGTACATGGGTAATATTGATGCACTTCGTGACTGGGGGCATGCAAAGGACTACGTTCGCATGCAATGGATGATGTTGCAGCAAGATAAGCCTAAGGACTTTGTGATTGCGACAGGTGTACAGTATTCGGTGCGCCAGTTTATTGAATGGTCTGCCCAAGAGCTGGGCGTCAATATCGCATTTGAAGGCAAGGGTGTGCATGAAAAAGGTGTAGTTACCAAAATTGAAGGTGACAGTGCCCCTGCACTACAGGTGGGTGATGTGATTGTACAGGTGGATCCACGCTATTTCCGGCCAGCTGAAGTGGAAACGTTACTGGGCGACCCATCTAAGGCCACAGCGGAGCTTGGCTGGATACCTGAGATTACCGTGCAAGAGATGTGTGCTGAAATGGTGGCAGAGGACTTGAAGGTGGCACAGCGGCATGCCTTGCTTAAAGCACACGGGCATGATGTGGCGGTGTCGGTAGAGAATTAATCATGGCAAAACGAATCTATGTGGCGGGCCATCGTGGCATGGTGGGCTCAGCAATTCTACGCCAGCTTGAACAGCTGAGTGATGTTGAAATCATCTGTCAAACCCGTGCGGAATTGGACTTAACAAATCAGCAGGCGGTGACTGCATTTTTCCAACAGCAAGAGATTGATGAGGTGTATCTCGCGGCAGCTAAAGTGGGCGGTATTCATGCCAACAACACTTTTCCTGCTGACTTTATCTATGAAAACCTGATGATTGAGTCCAATATCATTCATGCAGCTCATGCCAATGGCGTGCAGAAGCTATTGTTTCTCGGGTCATCGTGCATTTACCCGAAGCTGGCAGCACAACCGATGCAGGAAGCGGCGCTGTTAACAGACACACTGGAACCGACCAACGAGCCCTACGCCATTGCTAAAATTGCAGGCATTAAGTTGTGTGAAAGCCACAATCGTCAGTATGGTCGTGATTATCGCAGTGTAATGCCGACGAACCTTTATGGTCAGAATGATAACTTTCACCCTGAAAATTCGCATGTGATTCCTGCGTTGATGCGCCGTTTTCATGAGGCGAAGCTGCGCGGCGATGCTGAAGTTGTGGTCTGGGGTACTGGCACACCCATGCGTGAGTTTTTGCATGTAGACGATATGGCGGCGGCATCCATTCATGTGATGAATCTGGATGTGGCGACCTATCAGGAGCATACCGAGCCTATGCTATCGCATATCAATGTGGGCACAGGTGTAGATTGTACTATTCGCGAGCTTGCTGAAACTATGGCTGAAGTGGTTGGCTTTGAAGGTGAGGTTGTTTTTGATGCAACTAAGCCGGATGGCACGCCGAGAAAGCTACTTGATGTGTCTAGGCTCCGTAACCTTGGTTGGCAGGCTGAAATTACTTTGAAAGATGGCCTTGCCGATACCTATGCCTGGTTCGTGGCTTGTAAACAGGGTATAAGAAAGTGAGTTTCATGGTGATGATATTGCTTTCTTGCTTTGGAGGTTAATGCTGTGCGAGTCCTTGTAACTGGTGGAGCTGGTTTTATTGGTTCTCATACGGTGGAGCAATTACTAGAGCTAGGCATGTTTGTGCGTGTTCTTGACAATCTATCTACAGGTCATAGAAAAAACCTGCCGGAAAGTCATCCTAATTTTGAGTTTACTCATGCGGATATTCGTGACCCAAAAGCAGTCTTAGATGCAATGCATAGTATGACGCATTGCATACACTTGGCAGCTCAAGTTTCCGTGGCGAAATCCATCAAAGACCCATTAGTATCTAATGGAGTGAATATTCTAGGATTCCTACATGTGCTTGAGGCGGCCCAGCGGCAAAGCGTTGTAAAGGTGGTTTATGCTTCTTCAGCGGCCGTTTATGGTATGCCTGCCTATTTACCATTGGATGAGTTAGCACCAACTTGCCCTATATCTCCTTATGGACTTGAAAAGTTGGTTGGTGAGCAATATGCGGAACTCTATTTGAAATTGCATCAGCTACCTTCTCTGGGCCTAAGGTATTTTAATGTCTATGGGCCAAGGCAGGATCCTTCCTCTCCATACTCTGGCGTAATTTCCATTTTTATGGAAAGGAGCAAGCAAGGCTTACCAATAACAATATACGGCGATGGACAGCAAACGAGAGACTTCATAAGCGTGCTGGATGTTGCCAAAGTCAATATTGCAGCTCTTTCTTCTCCAATGACGGGAGCGTGTAATGTGGCAACAGGTCACAGTGTGAGCTTACTGGGCTTGGTCGATGCCGTGTCAAGTTTGTGTGGCCATTCTTCAGTTTCTCACAGCGCTGCCCGAAAAGGAGATATTACGCATTCATCTGTTACCCCTACTTTGATGATGAAAGGCTTGGGTGTGAAAAATTTTGTGTCTTTGCAGGAAGGATTAAAACAACTGTTTGAATAAACAGAAAAATCAGTTCTGCGAGCTATAGTGTATAGGAGACCTTTCTTTGGAAGCAAATAGATTAAAGAAAGTTTTAATCAGGGGGTTTGTCGGTAGCGGGGCGCTTCGGTTTGGTTTCGCTTTTCTAAGCTTTCTGCTCACGATCTCACTTGCACGTATGCTTCAGCCGGAAGGCTATGGAGTATATTCGTTTGTTTTTGCAGTTGCTTATTTGCTAGCTGTCCCAGCTCAAGCAGGAGTGCCAGGGTTGCTGGTTCGTCAAGTTGCCTTGTACTCCTCAAGAGCGGAGTGGGGCTTACTTAGAGGGATGTTATGGCGTTCAAGTCAGATGATATGCTTCTTATCTTTAGCTCTTGCAGCATGTTTAGTGATTGGTAGTTATATGCTGGATGGGAATTCTGAAAGGTTTTATACATTCCTATGGGCAGCCCTACTTATTCCACTTGTTGCTTTCAATTCAGCAAGATCAGCTGTTTTACGTGGGTTGAATAAGGTCGTTAAGGGGCAACTCCCTGAAATGTTATTGGCCCCATTATTCTTTCTGGTTTTGATCTGGATTGTTCAGTATTTTCAACAGTTAACGCCAACCATGGCCATTGCTTTAAACTGTTTGGCTTTAGCCGCGTCTTTTAGTGTTGGATCCGCTATTTTGAATCGAAACTTGCCGAAAGAGGTGGGGTCAGCCCAAGCTTTCTATGATTCGAAGGCTTGGCTTAAAAGTATCCTTCCATTTGCCTTGATAGCTGGAATGCAAGTGATAAACCTACAGGTTTCAGTTGTTTCATTGGGCATGTTTTCGAATGACTATGAAACAGGTCTGTTTCGTGTTGCATTTCAAACAGCGAACTTGGTTAGCTTGGTTTTAATCGCTTTGAATACTGTGGTTTCTCCAAGAATCACTCAAATGTTTTATGCAGGCAATCAATCGGAGTTGCAAAAAATGGTGACATGGTCTGCCAGGTTGGGGCTGTTGGTCGCGACCCCAATCGCAGTAGTATTTGTTTTTTATGGGGATTGGGTTTTAGTATCTATATTTGGTTCTAAATATGAGGGAGCTGATGAGGCTCTGATTTTATTGACTTGTGGTCAGTTGTTTAGTGTTTTTATGGGGCCTGTCGCGGTGTTGTTAAATATGACCGGGAATGAACAGGTTACACTAAAAGGTATGGCTTTTGCTGTATTTATTAACGTTATGCTAAACCTATCGTTAACACCTACTCTTGGTATTACAGGGGCGGCAATTTCCTCTATGGTAAGTTTGATTGCTTTGAATGCATCTTTGGGGCTTCTTACAAGGAAATATTTAGCTATCAATAGTGTTGCAATAATGAAGCTATCTAAAGTTGGCGTAAAAAGGGAAGGCTAATCATGGGTGTTTTTTTTTGGACGATTAGAAGAAAATTTTGGCACCTGAAAATTTGGCACTGGCTATATTTGACAGCTCTGCGGGTTTATCGACCAAAATTATTTCTGTGCGCGGCAAGTAAAACATCGGACGTTGTTATTGAAGGGTTTCCCAGGTCAGCAAATACATATTTGGTGCATGCTTTTAACATCGCAACAGGAAAAAATTTCAAGGTTGCCCACCACTTACATGATCCATGCCAAATCGCAAATGCTGGAAAGTATGGTATCCCATGCTATGTGATTATTAGAGAACCACTAGACGTAGTAATATCATGGATGCTGAAAGAGCCAAAGCTCAACCCAGAGACTATTTTATCAATGTATATTTCATATTATAACTTTGCACTTAATTCAGGAAATGTTTCTTTTGTGAATTATAAAGATGCAACTCACAAAACGTCTGATGTTGTAAAGAGGATTGCTGAAAGTTTAGGGTTTAATGATCATGAAATTGAGATGCCCGCAACCGAAGAAGTGTTTCAGGTTATAGATGATATAAAGAAGCAAAGAGAAGTATTTGGCCGGAATGATTTCGACGCATCAGTTGCCCGCCCAAGTGAGCGAAAAGAGAGTGAAAAAAACGTGTTAAAGGAAGAGGTTTCCTTAACATGTAACTGTTTACTGAACGAGGCGAATATACTTTTCAATGAAGTGTCTTCATGTGCGAAAGATATTGGCAATGGAGTGTGATTTGTAATGGCTAAATATATTGTACACTTAGGTTACCCGAAAACTGGAACGACCTATCTGCAACGAAAGCTCTTTTTGCAGCTCAAGGATGAATTCAAATTAATTACCCCAGAATTTGAGAACTGCGGAATTAATATCAGGCGCGTAAAGTACAAGCTTCAAAATGGGATTGTACCAAAACGGCTTAAGCAGGCAATTCTGGGCAACTCACTACTCATTTCTCTCGAAGGTCTTCTTTTTGACCCAATGCGGAATGTTAGTAAGGGTGATTTTTCCCCCATGAGTTTTGTGAAAGCATTAGAGGCTCTTTATGAGTTGGGAGAAGAGTATAACCCAAACGATGTTGCTGTGGTGCTTTATCTGCGAAGACAAGACTCGCTTATTCATTCGCTATATGCCGAGAGTAAAATTTTTCATTTTGATCGATGTGAAAAGTTAAATACGTTTGAAAAGTATGTGGAGTCTGTTTTATTGGAAGATTCTTTTTCAACCGACCCTGGATACTATTATAATTTCAATCATACATTAAGTGAAATTCTTGAACGGTTCTCCGAAAGTCAGCTACATGTTCGTTTTTTTGAAGACTTGGAAAGAGATATCGAAAAAGAGACCGCTTTTTGGAGTGGGTTGTGCGATTATAATTTTGAAGTTGTTTATGGGAAAGAGAATGCCCGAAGTGTTGATGCTTCTACGAAAAACACAGACGCTCCCAACTTTGTACGCTACCACTTAATCGGCTTGAAGAATAATTTTTTTCCCGGCATGAAACTCCCACTCACAATGAGTAAGATGATAAAAAGAAAGCTTGTATCTGCTGGTTCTGGTGAGGCTCAGAATATTACTCTCAATGATATAACTCTGCATCGAATAATGTCTAAATATGGAAAATTAAACGCAACGGCTACTATGAAAAGATATTTGAATGAGGATCTGGCAGACTACTATTTTGGAGTAAACAAGAAGTGAGACACGGCCTACGTAAAATAAGATATAAAATATCGAGATTCGTTGGGGCACCTAGAATTGATGCTCCCCCTCTTTTTATGAACTCAATGCCAAAAGCAGGTACAAATCTTCTTGAGAGTTTTATTTGTAATCTAGGATATAAACGGAACCTGGCCCGATGCCTGAATGAATCTAATATTTCAAAGATAAATATTAAGCCCTCAAGGGGTTACTTCTATGTGGCGCATTTGACAGAAGATGGTAACTTTCATTCGCAAGATTTTCTTACAGTTTTTTTAAAGAGAAACTTGTGGGATTGTATGGAATCATATGTAAATTACATGTACTTCGATACAAAGCATCCAGTTAGTGCTTTCCTCCGCAACTCTAGTGATACTGAAGCAATAAATAATTTATACTTTACGAAAAATAATCCGAATAGGCGCCCTTTGATTAGTGAATACTTAAGGTTTTATGAATTAAACTTGGGGCTATATGATTTATGTATAGATTTCAAAGATCTAGCAAATAGAGACGAAGCTATTATTTATTCGCTTAGCGATTTATTTGGAAAAAGCGAAAAGGAGGTATTTAGTTGTTTAGATCGGGCGCTTAATAACAATAGTTTAACTAAAAATAATGGTAAAGTTGATTTGTTTAGTGCGTTTGATTCTCAATCGGTTTTGCATTTAAAAGAAAAAGTTCAAGCTTATATAGGGAAAGAGTAATTTGAATCGGTCGACCTTTAATGGGAGTGTAATATTTGGCCTAATCCCTTTGCTTTCCCCTGTTTCATTGCTGGCTTATGTGGTGTTTTTTTTATATATTATAATATATCTTAATAAGAAAAATATTATTGCTCTATCAATCGCCTTGCTCGTTTTTGTCCTGTTTTTCATCGGTCGATCAAACTTGCTAACTAATTTTTCCTCCGAATTTTTTAATGCTTTAAATTGGACGATGGCTTTTAGTTTGTTAATGCTTAGCCCATTTTATAGGATGAAACTTTTATTAAGCCCAAGTGTGGTAACAGATTCATTATTAATCGTTTACCTAAGTATGTGTATGGTATTTGCAATCTTAGGAATTCCATTCGAAGCTCTACTTCAAATTTCTACGTTTGCTTTGATTTTGTACTTGGTTACATCGACAACTTGGAAGCGACGGTTATTCTTGATTTTTCCTATCATCATTAGTGGAGCGCGGACATTGTGGGGTGGTGCCTTATATTCTCTCGCTGCAGTAAACTTTCCAAAACTTCACCGGTTCAGCTCAATTTTTCTTGTCGCGTTATTGTCGCTGTTAATTCTCTCAGGCTTGTTAACGGATATGATTTCTCTGTTATTAAGCACGTTGATGGATAATCAAATTTACTTAAAAGGGAGGACAATTTATTGGGCATCAATGGCGGAGTTTGCAAATACACTTTTTGGGCATGGCATCGGCACATCATTGATAGTTTTGAAGGAGAAAATGGAGGTGATGAGGTTACCTCATAATGACTGGTTACGTATTTATGTTGATCTTGGCGGTATCCCCCTTCTTCTAGTTGCCAGTGCGCTAATTTTTAACTCATTTCGCGGTGAAATTCAGATGGTGGCATCAATTTTGTTGGGTTTTTACATGCTCATGGGGAATCCTCTCTCATTTCCTCAGGTCATGGTTGTGTATTTGTTAGTTTTAGATGCCCAAATTGTGGGAAAGAAATGAAATATCAATTTTTGTTAGGTGTATCGCTACTTATATTTTTATGAATCGGTTCAAGATAACAGAAATTGTCTAGGATGGTTTGGTGAGATGAAGCAGACTGAGCTGGCACAAACAAGAGAGGCTGATCGAACACTTCGTCGCCGGTACGACGGCGCGAACAACAGGTGCATTGGTAGGGGTGAACAAGAACATCTCTGCGTATCACTTCCATCGACTTAGAGCGTTGATTTATGCTCACACGGAAGATCCCTCCCCGTTTTAGGGTGAGGTGGAAGTAGACGAGAGCTACTTTGGCGGCCATCGCAAAGGTAAGCGAGGTCGAGGTGCGACTGGGAAAGTCCCGGTGTTTGGCTTGTTAAAGCGCGGTGGCAAGGTGTATGCGTGGGTGATATTAATAAGGTCATTAAATGCCCTACCATGGTATACTATCGTCATGGCCAGAGTAGACGCACGAAAGCTGCACAAGGAGGGTCAACAACACAATCGTAGATTGGCAGTTGAGCTATCTGAAAATGGGCGCACGCGACGCGATATCGTAGCGCTTATTGGCGTCCATGAGATCACTCTACGCACATGGCTTATTTGTTATAGAAACGAAGGGCTAGAGGCGCTGAACCTAAAAAAACGTGGCCGTTCTGTTGGGCAGAAACGTCTTTTAACCGCTGCACAAGGGATTGTGCTTCGCAATCGCATTGCGGATAAGCGCCCAGATCAGTTGAAACTTGATTTTGCTTTGTGGAC
>JABXIC010000122.1 GCA_013373265.1 Methylocystaceae bacterium
CGGGGGGCAAGACCATGCAACTGGCCGCTGCCGGTGCCCACGTCATTGCCGTTGATAAATCTGAAAACCGCCTCAAACGCGTCACCGACAATCTGGAACGTACCAAGCTTAAGGCCGAGCTCATCGCCGCTGATTTGATGGACTGGCAACCCGCTGACCCAGTAGACGCCATTTTGTTGGACGCGCCTTGTTCTGCCACTGGCACCTTGCGCCGTCACCCGGACGGGTTGTGGACCAAAAAACCGGAAGACATCAAGGCCATGGGAGATATTCAGGGCACATTGTGGCATCGGGCCAGCACCTGGGTCAAACCGGGTGGTTCTATCGTTTATTGCACCTGTTCATTACAGCCGGAAGAAGGCGAGCTGATGCTCAAAGCCTTCCTCAAAGGCCATGCGAATTTTGAACAAGTCGGTGATGTCTTTAGAAGCTTGCCGAGCGACAAACAAGAAAACGGCGCACAAGACGGCTTCTTCGCCGCCCATGTCCGCCGCCTGTCTTAAATCAACCCGCAAACATTAAGCGAATTTAACCGCTGTGCCGTTGGCAGAAACCATCAAAAGGGTCTTTTGATCACCGCCGATGACTTCATAGTCAAGATCCACCGCCACAACCGCGTCTGCGCCCAAGGCCTGGGCTTCAGCGATCATATCATCCAGAGCAGCGTTTTTGGCTTTGCGAAATTCTTCTTCATAGGCACCTGAACGCCCACCAACCACATCGCGGATTCCGGCGAAGAAGTCTTTAAACAAGTTGGCCCCCAAAATGGCCTCCCCGGACACAATCCCGCAATAGGTCGCAACTGTTTTGCCTTCAACATTATCTGTGGTGGTAACGATCATGGTCTGAAATCCCTTAGCAAATGAACAAAATCAATAAGTGGCAGAATAACACGCCGCCCCCAAGAATAAAGCCAAATTATTTTGCAACTTTATGATTGTTTATGTAGTCTTGTCACAATGCGAATAAGGGGTGGCGCAGATGGAACTGGCAAACATTGGAAAAGAATTTTGGGATTGGCTAGGTACAAATAGCACTCAAATTGGAATAATCGGGCTTTTTGTTAGTGGCTTGTGGGCATTTTATTTATATCACAAAAAAAATGAAACCCGATCAAATGATCCCGCATCACTTTTTGACCTTACCACTCTTGAACATTACCACAAACTAATTGAAGAAAAAGCAGAATGGGCTTCAGAAAAAACAAAGCTCATTAGCATGATTGAACACTTTCTCCTTGCCATCCAAAAACATGACTATCCGCGCGAACAATGGGAAGAACTTTTCATCAAGCTGGCTGATGCCTTCGTGGAAAAGCCTGATATTGAAAGTTTTGACGTTGATGAACATGTCAAAGCCCTGCTGAAAAAAGCCGAACAAACATTTGAGGCAGGTCACCCGGAAGATGCCGATGCCTTGCTCCAACAAGCCGAATTAGATCATAAAAAAAATGCCGCCCTGTTACGCGCACAACGGGGGTACTATCAATATCTCGCGGCAAACCTGCCTGAAGCCGCCCATCATTTTGAAGAAGCGGCCAACATAATCGGCACAAGTGATACAGATCAAGCCTATACCTATCTCTATAACGCTGCGGATGCATTGTATGACCACGGCCTTTATAAAGGCATGAATGACGCGCTGGTTCAATCCATAAACTTATGGGAAAAGGCACTCACCTTCACCCCACGATCAACAAACCCCACAAACTGGGCAGGGACACAGAATAACCTTGGCAATGCTTTACTAAACTTAGGAAAACGCGAAAGTGGGACGCAACACCTTGAAGACGCGATCACGGCCTATCGCTTGAGCCTTAAAGAATATACCCAAGAACGTACCCCGCTTGACTGGGCCATGACACAGAACAACCTTGGCAATGCTTTATTGGCATTAGGAAGACACGAAAGCGGGACACAGCACCTTGAGGATGCCGTCACGGCCTATCGCTTGAGCCTTAAAGAATATACCCAAGAACGTACACCGCTTCAATGGGCTGCAACACAGAACAACTATGGCTATGCTTTGGCGACGTTGGCAGAGCGAAAACAAAATGTGAATTTGTTCAAGAAAGCCCTTGATGCCTATGATCTTTCTTTAAAAGAACGTACCCAATCACGCGTACCACTAGCTTGGGCCCAGACACAAGAAAATATGGGGGTCACGTATACAAAAATGTTTCATCTTTCTTGTGAACGCCCATATGTGGATCAAGCGCGGGAAAAATTTGAATTTGCCATGGAAGAATATGAAAAGGCGGGTGCGTCCTATTATGTGGAGACCTTAAAGAATAATATGGCGATTCTGGAGCAAGAGGCGGCGCAATAGGGTGGCCGCTGCGCTATGCTTCTTGCGTCAGCATGTTCGACGATGACGAGGTGTGCATGTGCTATCGCTTGCCCCGCATCAAGTGCGGGGTGACAAGAGCGGGGTGGTGCAGGGTGACACAGAGGCAGAGCGCCTGCGATGATAGAGTGGTGAGGGGCTGAGAGCCAGATTTGGGATACTGAGGTGACTAGGACGGAGTGCGGGGTGACTAAACGGCATGCGGGATGACTTGTTTTGAAGGCAGAATTTTCCTCAACTCAAGCCCCCAAACACAAACACCCAGCCGTCACCCCGCACGTGATGCGGGGCCAACGTCTGAATGCAAAAAAGCCTAATCGTCTTAGTGTCTAAAGTGGCGCATGCCGGTGAA
>JABXIC010000168.1 GCA_013373265.1 Methylocystaceae bacterium
AAGCGGTAATATAAATCTTCTCTGAAACGACCCGATTTCACATCTGCGGCCAAGTCACGATTTGTTGCAGCAATGACGCGCACATTGACCTGTCGTGTCCGGCTGGCCCCCAGTGGCCGGACTTCGCCTTCTTGTAAGACACGCAGGAGTTTGACTTGAAAAGAGGGGGAGACTTCACCGATTTCATCTAAAAATATGGTGCCGCCATTGGCGCGTTCAAATAAGCCGACACGGTCTTCCACTGCACCGGTGAAGGCGCCACTTTTATAACCGAACAATTCACTTTCCAGTAATTGGTCGGGTAGGGCCGCGCAGTTTTCGACAACAAAAGGTTTGTCTGCACGATGTGAATTATAATGTAAGGCACGTGCAGCCAATTCTTTACCTGTACCGGATTCACCCGTGATCAAGACAGAGATGTCAAAGGGAGAAACACGTCTGATCTTTTCCCAGACTTTGTTGAGGGGACTATTGTGGGCGCGCACCATACCGTCATCGCTTTGAAAATTACGTTTCAAGCGCTCACGTTTCTGTGTGACAGATTTTTCAACCGCATCGGGGGAGACACGCAGTTCAATCGAAAGAGATTCGTTTTGGCGCTGTAGGTCAAAAAGTTGAACCGCATTTTTGATGGTGATAAGCAGGTTTTCAGGCTGCCACGGTTTTGTAATGTAATGATAAATCCCGGCTTCATTTAAGGCACTGATGATATCTTCAGAAGCGGTGTAGCCGGAAATGATCATGCGGATGATATTTGGCCATTTATGGCGGACGTGTTTTAAAAATTCAACCCCTGTCAGGCCGGGTAAGCGTTGATCGCACAGGATGATTTGCACCCATTCTTTTTTGAGAATTTTTTCCGCTTCAATGGAATTTTCAGCCGTGAGGACATGAAAGTCGTCTTCCAGAATGCGGTGCAGGCTTTCCAGGCTTCGGACTTCGTCATCAACAACAAGAACGGTCGCTTTTTCTACCATGATCTTTTTCACCTTTAACTTTTGCGGACTTTCCCTCTAATCAGATCGCGGCGATTAACTTCTTTTTTAAGTTCAATGGGGTCGGAGAATTGTTTTTTCAGTTCTTCTTGGTGAACCATGTCTTCTTTTTCTAAATAGCGTGCGATTTGTTCTTCTGAATAAGTCGGGTCGACGCGTTTGGTTTCATCAAGTAAATTTCGCAAGAACATGGCTGCGGCGATACGGGCTGATTCCTGATTGGGAAGGTCTGTGCAAGGGGAGTAAATCGAGTGGGTTTTGCAGAAGCCAAAGCCTTCGATTTCATTGAGCATTATTTCGCAATTACGCGAAGGAAAAGACATGTTCTCTTTTTCACCGAGGCGTCCTCCTTCCCAGTTTTCTCCCGCTTTGGGGAGGATGATAAGGCTGACAAACCAAGGAGTTATCATCATGCCCATGACACGGCCGTTCCATTCTTGAAATTCCACCGCTTCGACATCCAATTCATGATTGAGGATATTGATCCCTTGCATGTTCTCATGAAGAATTTTTGTAAAGCAGGTTTCCAATAATGGTGCAGCTTCTTGCGCACTCAACACATGTGTAGACTGGTTCACTTCTCGCGTCCTCATACTGTATCAATTTGTCGAAGAATTCATTATTTCGATTACAAAGCAAACATTATTTTTGATGAATTGGAAAGTATTTTTTCATTTTGAAATAATTTTGGCTTATTTCTTTGCGAATTTATAGCGTTAATCATTTGTACAATAAGGAAAAAGATCAGAATAGATAATTTTTGATCCTGTTTGGTGAATAACCTATTTGATAATTACTCTTAAATAGCTTTTTACGTTAAGAGAAACCGAGTAACTAGCTTGGTTTTTGTTTTGAGTGGTAAGTTGCTTATCATTTTGGTGCTCCTCTCGGTGCGCTGTATTACAGATTTTTGAATAGGGAATGCAGGAGGTGTTGGTAAGTCTTTGTTTTGTAACGTAAAAAAATAATGGCATATTTTTTGCCCTTTATATGCGGGATGATTTGTTTATGTATTCGGGGCAAGGCCCCACAATGGGAGGATATCCAAATATGAAGGGTGATTTTGAAACGCTCGAGAAAAGGCTTGGCGTAAGCCGCCGGGATTTCCTGAAATATTGCACAGGCATCGCCGCGTCTTTAGGCTTGTCGACTTCTGATGCCATTGCGATGGCAGAAGCGGTTGCGAAACCAAAGAAACGTCCGGTCGTGATCTGGTTGCATGGTCAGGAATGTACAGGTCCGACGGAATCGTTGCTTCGTTCTGAGCACCCAACGTTGGATCGCTTGATCCTTGAGATGGTTTCTCTTGAGTATCACCAGACGTTGGATAGTGGTGCCGGCCATAAGGTCGAACATATGAAAGAACTTTCCATGAAGGAAAACGCTGGCAAGTATTTGCTGGTGGTTGAAGGTGCGATCCCGACCAAGGATGGCGGCGTTTATTGTAAAATCGCCGGGACAACCATGCTGGATCATACGATTGAAGCGGCTGAACATGCTGCCGCAATTATCGCGTTTGGGTCTTGTGCGTCATGGGGTGGTGTGCAATCAGCTTCACCAAACCCGACTGGAGCACAAGGTGCGCAATCTGTGCTGCCGGGCAAGACGGTTGTGAATATTCCGGGCTGTCCGCCAAACCCGTATAACTTCCTAGCAACGGTGATGCATTTCTTGACGTTCGGCACTTTGCCTGAATTGGATAACCAAAATCGTCCGAAGTTTGCTTATGGTCGCCTAATTCACGAAAACTGCGAACGTCGTCCGCACTTTGATGCCGGTCGCTTTGCAAAAGAATTTGGCGATGAAGGTCACAAAAAAGGTTACTGTTTGTACAAGCTGGGCTGTAAAGGTCCGGAAACGCACGCCAACTGTCCGGCTGTTGAATTTAACGACATTGGCGGTGGCACGTGGCCGATCGGTGTTGGTCATCCATGCTTTGGTTGTGCTGAAGAAGGCGTTGGCTTTACCAAGCCGTTGTTTAGCCTTGCTGATGTGAAGACACATACACCACCTAACCAATTCCCGACCATTGAACAGCGCGAAGAGACATCGGGCATGACGGCGGGTGCTGCTGCTGTTGGTGGTGCGGCCATCGGTGCGATTGTTGGTGCGGCTGCGGTGGCGTCTAAAAAGCTCGGTTCTTCTGAATCATCAGACAGTCAGGAGTGAGGGCTGAATGATGGATCGTAGAAGCTTTTTAAAGACTGCGACTTTAGGGACGGCTGCTGCATGTGTCAGTACCGTTGCTGAGGCGCGGCCTAATCTGGAGCCTTCCCCTGAAGCAGTGGGGATGCTCTATGATTCGACGCTGTGCGTGGGCTGTAAAGCCTGTGTGTCAGCATGTAAAGAAACCAATAGTATGGACCCGGTGATCCACGGCGGTAATTTTCAATATGATTCCGCTATGGATCTGTCCAGCGACACATTGAATGTGATCAAGGTCTACAGCAATGGGACGGCTGAAGTCAAAGACAGCGAAACCGATGGGTTTGCCTTTGAAAAACGCAGCTGTATGCACTGTGTGGATCCGGGTTGTGTCTCTGTTTGTCCGGTAACGGCCATGCGTAAAGATCCGCTGACGGGCATTGTGACCCATCATGCGGATGCCTGTATCGGCTGTCGGACCTGCATGGGTGGTTGCCCCTATAATGTCCCGCAGTTTGAATATGATGAAGCTTTTGGTCGTATTCAGAAATGCCAAATGTGTAATCAGGAAGGTGTGGAACGTATCAGCAAAGGCGGCATGACAGCTTGTGCTGAAGTCTGCCCGACAGGGGCGACTTTGTTTGGTCCGCGCACACAATTGTTAGAAGAAGCCAAACGCCGTATGACATTAAAAGAAGGGGATACCTACAATTATCCGCGTGGCGATATTTCTAAACCCGACAGTTATCACGAAAAAGATTTGGAGGCGAATTACCACAATCATGTGTGGGGCGAGAAAGAAGCTGGCGGCACAAACGTTATGCATATTTCGGCCATCCCATTTGATAAATTGGGTATGCCGCCTTTGGAAGATCGTTCTTATGCTTCCATGTCTGAAACATTGCAACATACCCTCTATAAAGGAATGGCCCTGCCTGCAGTTGCCTTGGCTGGTCTGACTTACATGGTGAAGCGCAATAAAGACAAAGACGGGGAGGAATAAACCATGAGCCAAGCTAAACCCTTAGGCGGTACAATTTTTACACCGTTTTTTATTGCGATGATGGTTGTGTTTGCCATCGGTATGTATTTCCTTGGTGTGCGTTTTATGAACGGTATTGGCGCGGTCGCTAATATCAACGGCGGTTATCCATGGGGGATTTGGGTTGTATATGACGTTGTGATTGGCACGGCGCTGGCCTGTGGCGGTTATGCCCTTGCCATTACGATCTATCTTTTCAACAAAGGACAGTACCATCCCTTAATGCGTGCAGCTTTGCTGGCAAGTTTGCTGGGCTACGCGTTGGGTGGTGTGGGTGCATTTATTGATATGGGCCGTTACTGGCAGTTCTATCATCTGATGATGCCCAAACATATGAACTTTAATTCTGTCATGCTGGAAGTTGGTCTTTGTGTTGCGACCTATATTTTGGTGCTGATCATTGAATTTGCCCCGGCATTTCTGGAACGCATCGGGGCCAAAGGCTTGTTGAAGGCTTTGGACAAAGTGCTGTTTCTTTTCATTGCCATCGGAATTTTGTTACCGACCATGCACCAATCTTCCCTCGGGTCGTTCTTGGTTGCCATGGGCTACAAGATTTCACCCTTATGGCAAAGCCTTTACATGCAACCCGTTCTGGCGTTGTTGACAGCCTTGTGTATGGGGTTCTCAATCGTCATTTTTGAAGCGTCCATGTCAAAGGCGGCCTTCGACCTGGATGATGAAACCCATCTGTTGTCTAAAATTGGTAAAATCATTGTTGGCTTGTTGACGGCTTATCTTGTTGTTCGCTTTGGTGAAATCATTGTGCACGGTAAATTCGGGTTGATCTTTACCAGTGGGAAAAACAGCGTGTTATTCATCTTGGAAACCGCGTTGTTTGTGATCCCGCTTGTGATTTTGACATCAGAGAAAAAGCGTAACAACCCAAGCACTTTATTGTGGGCGGCTGTTTCCATGCTGTTTGCAGGATCGCTTTATCGTTTCAATGCCTTCTTGCTGACTTACAACCCGGGCCCTGGCTACAGCTATTTCCCGTCTGTGGGTGAGATCATGGTGACGCTTGGCATCATTGCCTTTGAGGTCATGACATATATCGTATTGGTTAAAACATTGCCTGTGCTGCACAAACCGAAGCACGCGTGAGAGCATAGTTTATTAGGAGAAAAATCGTGACAACACGTATTACAGTCGATCCGGTCACGCGTATTGAAGGCCACCTTCGTATTGACGTAGAAGTTAATGATGAAGGTCGTGTGAGCAAGTCCTGGTCATCGGGCCAAATGTGGCGCGGCATTGAAAAAATCTTGGTTGGCCGTGACCCGCGCGAAGCTTGGTTATTTACACAACGTTTTTGCGGCGTTTGTACAACTGTTCACGCCATTACATCTGTGCGGGCGGTAGAAAATGCTTTGGGCTTGGAAATTCCGGTGAATGCACAATTGGTGCGTAACATCATCCAAACCGCCCATGCCATTCAAGATCACATCGTGCATTTCTATCATCTGTCTGCTGTGGATTGGGTGGATGTGGTTTCTGCCTTGGATGCCGATCCGGTTGCAACGTCTAAACTGGCAGAAAGCCTGTCGGATTGGCCGCTCAATGGTCCGCATGAAATGAAAGCGGTACAAGATCGCTTAAAAACTTTCGTGTCCTCTGGTCAATTGGGTCCGTTTGCATCTGGTTATTGGGGCCATCCGGCGATGAAACTGTCACCGGAAGTCAATCTCTTGGCGGTTGCTCACTATTTGCAAGCGTTGGAAACACAAAACTATTGCAACAAGATCGTTGCCATTTTGGGCGGTAAGTCACCGCACATTCAAAACATGGCGGTTGGAGGTGTTTCCAACTCCGTCAATATGAACAGCCAATCCGTTCTGAATCTGGAACGCATTATGATGATCAAAGGCTGGATTGATAAGCTGGAACATTTTGTTAAGTCCACGTACATGACAGACGTACCCGTCATCGGTGCCTTCTATCTGGATTGGGCGGGGTATGGTAAAGGGGTTACAAACTATCTGACCGTTCCTGACTGTCCGCAAGATACCAAAGGCACGGTCTTTGATTTGCCCGGTGGCTATATCAAGTCCAGTGATCTGGCAGGTGTGACCACAATCAAAGACTTCCATGATCCGTTCTTCCAAAAAGGTGTGGCGGAATGTTCCAAACACGCGTGGTATGAAGGTGACGCCACCCTGCACCCATGGGAAGGGGAGACAGAACCGCAATATACGGACTTCCAGGATGATGGTCAGTATTCGTGGATTAAGGCCCCGACCTTTAATGGTGAACGTGCCCAAGTTGGGCCATTGGCCAATGTTATGGTCTGGCTTGCCCAAGGTCATGAAGGGACAACAAAATACGTCAATGATGCTGTGGGTCTTATCAAGACGGTTTCGGGTGCTTCTGACATTCCGTTGTCTGCGCTTGAATCGACGATTGGTCGCCATGCTGCCCGTGCCATTCGTGCCGGTGTCATGATGGATACTTTGAAACAACAATGGCAGAAATTGGTCGATAATATTGCCTCTGGCGATACGGACAGTTTCAACGCGCCGGTCTTCCCGAAAGGGGAAATCCGTGGTGTGGGTCATCATGAAGCACCGCGTGGGACGTTGTCTCACTGGGTGGTGATTGAAGATGCTAAAATCAAAAACTATCAGGCTGTTGTGCCGTCCACCTGGAACGCCGGACCGCGTGCTGAAAATGGTGACATAGGCCCGTATGAAGCTTCCTTGATGGATAATCCGGTTGCTGATCCGGAACAACCGCTTGAAGTTTTGCGTACGGTTCACTCGTTCGATCCTTGTATTGCTTGTGCAATCCATATGGTTGATACGGAACAAAAGCCAATCGTCAAAGTAAAGGCTCTTTAAAGGTCTGCCATGATAAATGGGGTGTTGGGCTCGTTTCTCCCATTACGAGACTTAACACCCCATTGTTCTTAATTTATATTGCAGCAATGAATTGAATGAAGGTGGGGAAAAATGACGACAGAAATTCTGGTGATCGGTCTGGGGAACGTCTTGATGCAGGACGAAGGTGTCGGCGTTCGTGCGGTAGAAGCCTTGGAAGGTTTGTATGAAATTCCGGACGATATCGTTGTAATGGATGGCGGCACGACAGGCACTGAACTGTTGGAACCCATGCGCGATGTAAAACATTTGATCGTTACGGACTCTGTTAATACAGGGGATCCGGAAGGGACATTGTTACGCCTTGCCGATGAACAAGTACCCGCCTTTTTTCAAACCAAAATTTCAAATCATCAATTGGGCCTTTCTGACTTGTTGGGTCTTTTGCAGTTGCAAGGGCAGTCGCCGCAAACCGTCACCATCATTGGCATGGTGCCTTACAAACTGGAAGAAAGTTTAGGTCTGAGTCCGGAAACGGAAGAACGGGTTTATAAAATGCTGGAGATGCTGGTTGCAGAAATTGAATCACGCGGCTTCAAGCTTAAGAAACGCCCCACACCCATTGTTGGCTTTTGGTCTCAACATGCCCAAAACGGGTGCCTGCCATGTGCATAGGGACACCTGTAAAGGTGATAGAAAATCGTGACTTCATGGCCGTCTGTGAAGGACGCAACGGTGTTGTAGAAGTCAATATGATGCTTATCGGCCCACAAGAAGAGGGCACATGGGTTTTAAATTTTTTAGGATCAGCGCGGGAAGTGATTACCGAAGAAGAGGCACAGAATATTGATAGTGCTTTAGATGGTCTCACGGCCATTATGAATGGTGCTGCTGAAATTGATGTGGATACGTATTTTCCTAGTATCTCTATAGATAAGTAAAAAAGAAATACACTTTAAGGTGTATTTATGTTTATTTTATTTAAAAAAAGTGTGTATGCTACAAAAATAGCCCAATGGTTGATTGTTTTTCTAGTATTTTGCATAACCCTGTATTAATTCT
>JABXIC010000065.1 GCA_013373265.1 Methylocystaceae bacterium
ACCCACGATCAGGAAGAGGCCCTCACAATGTCTGATCAGCTAGTCGTTATGGAAGGTGGAAGCGTGCGCCAGATCGGGAGCGCTCAAGACCTTTACGAACGTCCCACAGATTCCTTTGTGGCTGACTTTGTGGGGCGCTCTAACGTCATTGGTGGTCAAATCGAAGACGGTGTCTTTCGTGCCTTCGATGGAACAGAACTTTTACAATCTAATGGTCCCATTGATCCCGCGGCAAAGTTTTACACAATCCGCCCGGATAAAATCAAACTATCACGAGCACACACCGGGCTAACAGCAGAAGTCCATGAAGTGCTCTATTTAGGTGCTCTAACAGAATATACCGTGATGTTGGGACAGAATGCCCTGAGCGTTGTCACGGCCACGCCCGCCCCGGATGATGACCTCTATGGTTTGCGCCGGGGTGACCCCATAAACGTACATTGGGATACGACCTTCGCAAACCTTCTTACGGAATAAACCTATTTTTCAATCGCTACAGGAGACCACATTATGACCACGATTTCACGCCGTGCCTTTCTTGCTTCTGCCGCCGCAGCATCGGCAAGTACGCTTTTCCCAACAAGCTTATTGGCTGCTTCTAAAGACCTTGTTGTTGGGACATGGGGGGGCACTTTTGGTGACCTTTTAAAAGAAAATGTTGATAAGCCTATTTTGACTCCAGCAGGTTATAATGTTCTTCAAGAAATTTCAGGACCTGTCCCGCGACGCACCAAACTTATTTCAGAGCGTCTACAACGCAAAGGCAGTATGGATGCTGCACTCCTCGCAGATTTTGACATGCATGCTGCTGCCAAAGTTGGGGCACTTTATGAGCTTGATACATCAAATGTGCCAAATACGGCCAATATCTTACCTTTCCTGAAAAAGAAAAACTCAGTTCCTCTGATTTATTCGGCCCATGCCATTGTTTATAGAAAAGACCTTATTAAAACTCCACCTGCATCCATTGCTGAATTGTGGAATCCTAAGTACAAAGGAAAAATTGGTCTGAGTGATTTTCTCTATACTACAAATATGGCTTATGCAGCTGTTGGTAACGGTGGCAAGTTGACAGATATGGATGCTGCTAAAAAAGGTGTCGAAGCCTGGAAGGAACTGGATGTAAAACTCTTACCTTCAACAGAAGCAGTTGGAAACGCACTGGCTTCTGGTGATATCTGGATGACGATTATCTCTGCAGCGCGTGGATATAGTTGGAATAAAAAAGGGACAGACCTTGGTTGGGTGGTTTCTGAAGAAGGTGCCTTCCCGGCAGTCTATGAAGCGGCTGTCCCTAAAAATGCCCGTAATCCAGAGGCTGGTTTTGCATATATGAATGCACTTTTAACACCAAGTGCACAAAAAGCGTTTGCAGAACGACTTGGTTATCTGCCCACTGTGTCAAATGGAAGTATCTCACCAGAACTCGAGAAACAAATTGGCTTTACAGAGGCAGAACAAAACCGTCTTTGGATACCTGATCTTGATTTCATCATGGAAAACCAGTCTTCCATGCTTGATACTTGGAACCGCGTACTCAAAGGCTAAAAAAATGGCAAAACTTGTTTTTCCTGCTAACTTTCTCGTGCTTATTTTACTCGGTGTTCCGATGCTTTTGATGGCGCGGTATTCTCTTAACGAATACGATCCGCTCTATCTGATGAAAGAGGCTTTTACCTTCGAAAATTATGCACGCGCGGTGGTTGATACCTATTATCAAAAGATACTTTTGACCACAATTGTGGTGGCCTTGTCTTGTACGGTTCTCACAACGCTTTTAGCATATGGTCCCGCTTATTGGCTGGCCCGTATGGAAAGCAGCTGGAAAAGCAAGTTAACTATTCTCACTATGTTTCCACTTCTCGTTGGGGGTGTGGTTCGTTCAGCGGGTTATATCGCTTTGCTGAGCACTGATGGTTTAATAAATGCCTCTTTGCAAGGGCTCGGAATTATTTCCAAACCCTTGCAGCTTCTCTACACACCAGGAGCAGTGATCTTTGCAACAGTCGGGATCGTACTTCCTTATATGATCCTGACTTTAGCTTCCGTCATAGAAAGCATTCCGCGTCAAGTTGAAGATGCTGGTGCGAATTTGGGTGCGCATCCTGCGACTGTTTTTTATCGCATTTTGCTGCCTTTGTCGCTACCGGGATTGCTTGCAGGTGCGTCACTTGTCTTCATTCTTTGTATGAATGCCTATGCCACACCTCTTTTAATTGGTGGACCTCAATTCCAAATGATGGCACCTGTCGTTTATGAACAATTCGCACGCACATCAAACTGGCCATTCGGTGCAGCATTAGCTTTTATTCTTTTGATATTTACGATCGTATTAACGACTGCCGGAAGCTACATGATATCTAAAAAATATACAGGCGATTAACACAAGATCTTGTCAGACGACCGGAATTTGTCAGAGTAAATTGAAGGCCGCCGTGTTTCATTCTATTGTTATATGATGAACAAATATTTTAGATATTGTAAATCATCTCTGGAGGTAATCCGCCTCGCAGTAATGATAAACCGATGGGAACCGCAACCGTGAAACCCCGTGGTCTTGTCTAGATTACAAATCCGTTAATCTGATTAGGGGACACGGCATGCGGACTTCGTCAGGGCCAGTACTCAATAAAACTGCGCAAATAGGCCGGACACATGACAAGACCATTTAAAACGCTCGATCATCCCAAATTATATGGCGACGGACAAGTTAACCAAAAACATCATTTACGAATAACATGTACCGCACATGATGCATGTCGAACGATGCGAGAAGCTGTGGACCCTAAGAAGTAATCTTTCAATTCGGGTTTATGTGAACCAATCACAATACAATCTGCACCAACTTCTTCTGCATAATTGGTAACCTCTTGGCCTGGATGCCCTTTCAAAACAACTCTTGTTGCATCTTGTTTTTCACCGATACGGTCATTCATATCATCATCGATGATCTCCAAGAGGTTCTCTTCACTGTTTTCTGGCATATAGTGCTTGATGTAAGACGGAAGAGGTTCCACGACATGCAGGGTAATGATTTCACCTCCCTGATCAAGTAGTTTTCGAGCAACATTAAGAGCTGTTACCCCATGACCTTGGTCCAAAGCTAAAGCGACAATTATTTTTTTATACATATATCAAACCTTTCCGTATCATTATTTCAAATTGATTAAGAGATCTTTCGCATCCACCTGCTGACCGACAGCGACTTGAAGGCTTTCAACAATCCCACTTGTTTCTGCGTGAACCGAAATTTCCATTTTCATAGCTTCC
>JABXIC010000075.1 GCA_013373265.1 Methylocystaceae bacterium
AGGCCTTCGCCTTCAGCTTTTTTACGTGTAGCAGAACCTTCACGAAGGGCAACAACAACTTCTGTTGCACCAGAATCGCGCAAGTTAAGTGTATGTGCGTGACCTTGAGAACCGTAACCAACGATGGCTACTTTTTTGGTTTTGATCAAATTGACGTCAGCGTCGCGATCGTAATAAACCTGCATGTTCAAATTCCCCTTGAACTTAAAGAAACAAAAATAAGTTTGATGCGATTTGACTTAGAGCCCTTGAGCCCCACGAGAAATCGCCACGACACCGGTACGTGAAACGTCAACCAGCCCCAATGGCTCCATCAATTTAATAAACGCATCGACCTTGCCAGCCTTACCAAAGACCTCAAAGACGAATGACGCATTCGAGCTGTCGACAACCCGTGCGCGGAAGATATCGGCAATGCGCAAAGCTTCTACACGATGTTCCCCCTCACCTGCAACCTTTACCAAAGCCATTTCGCGTTCAACGCTTGGCCCGTCAATGGTTAGGTCGACGACTTTACGCACCGGAACCAGACGATCCAGTTGCGCTTTAATCTGTTCAATCACCTGACGTGTACCGCTGGTGACGATGGTAATTTTTGATAAATTTTCCTCGTGGTCGGTTTCGGCCACGGTCAAACTTTCAATGTTATACCCGCGACCGGAAAACAAACCGATCACACGGGCGAGAACACCGGATTCGTTGTCCACAAGGACTGAAACCGTATGGCGAAGGATATCGTCTTTATCAATATTGTTCATGTCTTTACTCCTTACACCAAAACGCCAGATTCAACGCTGCCACCGTTTTCGGTATTTTGCGTATCTTCCGGTCCCATAATCAATTCATTATGAGCCGCCCCTGACGGGATCATCGGGAAAACATTTTCTGACGCATCAACACGCACATCAACAATTGTCGGCAGATCAGACTCAAACGCTTTTTTAATAACACCGTCCAATTCCCCCGGTGTTGTGGCGCGCAGGCCCAATGCACCGTAGGCTTCCGCCAGTTTGATGAAATCCGGTTGAACATCAATATGGCTTTCAGAATACCGTTCCCCATGGAACATTTCCTGCCACTGACGCACCATACCCAGGAACTGATTGTTCAGGATAAAGCATTTCACCGGCAGTCTGTAGGCGATCAACGTTGCAATTTCTTGCAGGTTCATCTGGAATGAACCATCACCAGCAATGGCAACAACCAAAGCATCAGGATGGGCCGTTTGTACGCCCATGGCAGACGGGAAGCCATAGCCCATGGTGCCCAAGCCGCCGGATGTCATCCAGCGTTTTGGTTTTTCAAAGCACAAGTGCTGTGCTGCCCACATCTGATGTTGGCCCACTTCTGTTGTATAGAAGGTGTCTTTTTTTGTTTCCAAAGCCAGATCACGGATCCGTTCCAACGCATATTGCGGCTTAATGACTTTATTGGATTTGGTATATTTCAAGCTGTCTTTCGCACGCCAGCCTTCAATTTCTTTCCACCATTTGTCCAATGCCTTTTTATCAATCTGGCATTGGTCAGCTTTCCAATATTTGATCATTTCTTCCAGAACATGGGCGACATCACCGATGATAGGAATGTCAACCACAACGTTTTTGTTGATGGAAGATGGATCAATGTCGATATGAATTTTCTTGGAATTCGGGGCAAATGCATCCAGACGGCCGGTTACACGGTCGTCAAAGCGCGCGCCGATATTGATCATCACATCGCAATCATGCATGCACATGTTGGCTTCAAGCGTGCCATGCATCCCCATCATACCGAGGAACTGTTTATCAGAACCCGGATATGCACCCAGTCCCATCAATGTCAATGAACAGGGAATGCCTGTCATTTTAACAAATTGATTAAACAACATACAGGCTGCATCACCGGAATTTACAATCCCGCCGCCGCCATAGAACAACGGTTTTTTGGCTTTGCTAATCAACTTAACAGCCGCTTTAATGGCAGCTGTATCACCTTTAACCTGTGGCTTATAAGATTTATGTTCCACCGCAGAATTTTTACCTGGTGTCTTATACGTCCCAAGCGACAACAATACGTCTTTGGGGATATCAACCAAAACCGGACCCGGACGCCCGGTGCGCGCCACATAATAGGCTTCATGCAGGACGCGACCCAAGTCGTTTACATCTTTAACAAGGTAGTTGTGTTTGGTGATCCCGCGCGTGATACCGGTGATGTCGGCTTCCTGAAAAGCATCATTACCGATCAAGCTTGAAGGAACCTGACCTGTCAAACAGACAAGTGGTACAGAATCCATCATCGCGTCAACCAAACCTGTTACTGTATTTGTGGCACCCGGACCTGACGTCACAAGCACTGTACCCACTTTTCCGGTAGAGCGTGCATACCCTTCCGCGGCGTGGACAGCTGCCTGTTCGTGCTTAACCAGAATATGGCGAAGACCATTTTGTTTGAACAGTGCGTCATACAGCGGAAGAAGCACGCCACCCGGTAGCCCAAACATCACATCCACACCTTGATCTTTCAAAGCTTGAATGATGATTTCAGAACCGGTCATTTCTTTCGTGGACATGCAATTATCCTCCGTCTCAACGAATTCTTTGTGCCTCGGATATAACAGGCACAAATAAAAGTACCCGCGCATCTGGCGCGAGCTTCAAGGAGGGCAACCTAATGCGTCAATCTGTGTGGGTCAACAAAAATTGGCGAATTTTCTTATAAATTTGATCTCGCAAACTTTCCGAATATTGCGTGTGATGAATTTCGCACTGATTTATTTGATTTTTAAACCATGTACATTGGCGTTTTGCAAAGCGTCGAGTCTGCATTTGCGCCAAGGTTTTGGCTTCTTCCAAAGTGACTTCACCGCGCACATAACGCAGTAACTCCGGCACCCCCAACGCCTTCATAATTGGGAGTTTTGCATCTAAATTTCGTTTTTCCAAAGCCGCTACTTCTTCGACCGCACCAGCCTGAATCATCAAGTCAAAACGTTGATCACACCGTTCATAAAGAATGGAACGTTCCGGCATCACCACATGGGTCATGTAAGCTGCAGATAAAGACGGCGTTGGTTTAATTTCACGCTGCAACTGCGCCAATGATTTACCCGTTGCAGATAAAACTTCCAATGCGCGACAGATTCGCTGCCTATCGCGTGGTTTTAGACGCGCTGCCATTTCAGAGTCTTTTTCCTGCAATTCCGCATAAAGGGCTTCAACCCCTTCAGCATCACCACGCGCACGAATGGTATTGCGAATATCATCCGGAATGGGGGGCAATTGCGAAATACCATCCACCAATGTCTTTATGTAAAGGCCCGTCCCGCCCGTCACCACAGGCAATTTCCCTTGCGCCCAAGCCTTTTCAATCTCAGCGATACACAATTTTTCCCAATAGCCAGCCGAACAAGTCTCACTTGCATCCATCACCCCATAGAGACGATGAGGGACAAGCTTTTCATCTTCCACACTGGGGCGTGCCGTCACAATACGTAGCGCCTCATAAACCTGCATGGAATCCGCATTGATGATGACACCGTCAAATTCCTGCGCCACATCAAGTGCTGTTGCCGATTTTCCACTCGCCGTTGGCCCCCCGATCACAATCACAGGTCTTTTCATCTCAGTAGGCATAGACTTTATAAATTCCCTCTGGCATAAACATGTGCATACGCAAAAAAACAACGCGCTGAAAAACTTAATGTCTTACGTTCTGACCCTTATTGCAAATCCTGACAAGCAACAAATCACCCCGGAAAAAATCCAATCGGTCTTGGGTCACTATGATCTTGTTTGTTTATCCCCAAACGAAGCTTACGACATTATCACAGATGATGTCATCAATCTGGCTGAATTAAAAAATAAATTGCCCCATGTGGACACCATCTTGCAGCAAAAGAAAGATCGCCGCAAAAAGCTGCTGATCGCTGATATGGACAGCACCATCGTCACGGGTGAGACACTGGACGATCTGGCGGAATTTGCCGGGATAAAAGAAGAAGTCGCCGCCATTACGCAGCGCGCCATGAACGGCGAAATTCAGTTTCGCGATGCTTTGGCTGAACGTGTCCAAATGCTAAAAGGCCTGTCTGCCACCTTTTTAGAAGAAGCAATGAAAATGGTGACCCTTACCCCGGGCGCCAAAGAACTGGTCGCCACCATGAAGGCAAACGGCGGCTATTGCGCGCTCGTGTCCGGTGGTTTTACCTTTTTCACCTCGCGTGTGGCCCAACAAGTCGGATTCGATTTTAATGCTGGCAACACGATGGAAATTGTCGATGGCATCCTGACGGGCAACGTCCTTGAGCCAATCGTGACGAAAGATTCTAAACTTTCTTACTTGAAATCACTCTGCCAAGAACAAAGATTGACGACGGATCATGCTGTTGCCGTTGGCGATGGTGCAAATGATCTCCCCATGATTTTGGAAGCCGGACTAGGCATTGCGTATCATGCCAAGCCCTCGGTTGTCGCAAAATCAAAGCATAATATTCAAAATGGCGATTTACGTAGCCTGTTGTTTGCGCAAGGATACAAAGCAGACGAAATCGTGGTTTAAAGCTAATGTTGGAATAATTTTATAAAGGTTATAAGATGGACTCCGCTGATAAATTAAAAGACGGCTATCATAGTTTTCGCGATGGTTATTTTAAAGATTCCAGAGACCTGTTTCGTAAGCTGGCTCAAAAAGGCCAAAGTCCCAAAACACTCTTAATTTCCTGTTCCGATTCCCGCGTTGATCCAACCATTATCCTGAATACCGAACCCGGTGATGTCTTTTCCGTTCGAAATGTTGGCAACCTTGTCCCTCCACATGAAAATGACAACCATTACCACGGTGTTAGTTCTGCGGTAGAATATGCTGTTAAAGTCCTGGAAGTTGAAAACATCATGATCATGGGCCATGCCCATTGCGGCGCAATTCAAGCCGCAATCGATACTGAAAATGACCCGGAAAGCCTTGGCACTGAATTTGTGCATAACTGGGTCAGCCTTGCCCAGCAAGCATTTAGCGACCCCTGTTGCTGCAAAGAATCGATCAAAAGCGGCAATCGTATCCCGGTTGAGATTGAACAAGCCTCCATCGTCAATTCCATGAACAATTTAATGACCTTCGACTTTGTCAAAAAACGCGTTGAAGAAAAAAAATTGAAAATTTATGGTTTACATTTTGATCTTGAAACCGGCGATTTGACCGCATTTGACCGTAAAACGGGCGAATTTGGACCGCTTTGACTTGACCTTCCCGCCATATCCACTTATGTCCTGAGCACGTGTTAGATGAAGAGAGTAAGTGACTTGGCTATACTGGATATTTTGACCGCGCCAGACCCTTTATTAAAAAAGAAGGCATCCCCGGTCGAAAAAGTGACCGATGAAATCCGCACCCTGATGGACGACATGGTGGAAACCATGTATGTCGCGCCGGGCATTGGCCTTGCAGCGCCTCAGGTCGGTGTCTTGAAAAACATTATCGTTGTAGATGTCTCCGGTAATGATGAAGACCCGCATCCTTATAAAATGGTCAATCCCGAGATCACTTGGGCTTCTGAAGAACTGGCCACTTATGAAGAAGGCTGCCTGTCCGTCCCGGAAAGCTTTAGTGAAGTCGAAAGACCTGCACGTGTTAAAATCCGTTATATGGATGAAAACGAACAGGAACATGAAATTGAAGCAGACGGTCTTCTTGCCACCTGCGTACAACATGAAATCGACCATCTCAATGGCACTCTTTTCATTGATCATATCTCACGCATCAAACGCTCTATCATCATGCGCAAGCTCACCAAAATGAAAAAAATGGCTTAACAATCCCATGACAGATGACAGCCTCAAAGAAGAAAACCCCTTACGTCTTGTGTTTATGGGGACACCTGATTTCAGCGTGCCGTTATTGGCAGCGTTGATTGATGCGGGGCATGATGTTGTCTGTGTCTATAGCCAAC
This sequence comes from Methylocystaceae bacterium, assembly GCA_013373265.1. Classification (GTDB taxonomy): domain Bacteria; phylum Pseudomonadota; class Alphaproteobacteria; order Rhodospirillales; family Terasakiellaceae; genus Terasakiella. The sequence continues at coordinate 5,927 of JABXIC010000075.1, forward strand.
CGCCACGCAAAAGCGGACGCGGTCAAAAAGTCAACTTAACCCCTGTCCATGCCTTTGCCGAAGACAATGGCATTGAAGTGCGCACCCCGTTAAGCCTGAAGTCAGAAGAAGAACAACAAAAATTCGCTAATCTTAAGGCTGACTGCGCTGTGGTCGCGGCCTATGGGTTGATCTTACCAAAAGCCATTTTAGACGCGCCGAAATTCGGCTGCTTAAATGCCCATGCTTCCATCCTACCGCGTTGGCGCGGGGCGGCCCCCATCCAGCGCGCGATTGAGGCGGGTGACGATGTCTCAGGGGTCACCATCATGCAAATGAATGAAGGACTCGATACTGGCGATATGCTGTTGATCCAACCCGTTGCCATCACCTCGAGAACCACCGGACAAAGCCTCCATGATGAACTGTCCGTAGAAAGTGCCAAGCTGGTACTGGAAGCCTTGCGCGCCGTAAATGGGGGATATAGCAAACCACACAAACAGCCTGAAGAGGGCGTGACATACGCTAAAAAACTGGACAAATCAGAAAGCCAAATTGACTGGATGCAAACGGCTGTCGAAATTGAGCGCCGCATCCGCGCTTTCACCCCCTGGCCCGGCACGTGGTTTGCCAGTGGCAAAGACCGTATCAAAGTGATTACGGCAGAAGTTGTAAAAGGCACGGGGGAACCGGGGACCCGACTCGACCAAGAAGGATTGGTTATTGCTTGTGCAACAGACGCACTCAAACTCAACACCGTGCAACGCAGTGGCAAAGCAGCAACAGACGCAGAAAGTTTCTTACGTGGGTTTGATATCCCGATCGGATCTAGATTAGTTTAATCGTCACCCAAGACAGACATGATCGGCTGAACTTTATCCATATCGCGCATACGGTTCAGACCTTGCTTCATTTCCGACATGATAAATTCTGAACGACGCACCGGTCCACCAAGTTCAGGATCAGGGAACAGGCGTTTCCAGTGGATCATTTTAACGGTCAAGCCACATAACACGCCACCGATTGTCGTATGATAACTTTGGATCATCTCTTTGACGGCCCTAAAGCGTTGTGCATTCAAATTATTCCACATGGTTTTAGAAGCTTTGTTAAAGTCTTCAAAACGCCCTGAAATAGATGCACAGGTTCCATTGACCGTGTTTTCAACCATCGTGCAAGTCTTCATCAAGGCCGGATCATTCCGTAACTGCCAGTTGGATCGAATCCCTTCCATAGAATCTAGAAATTCATTCACCACCGGCATGATGGCATCAAGGCTATTGCGGAAGTAAGAAAGTGACAAGAAGATATCGCCGTAATCTTCAAGGAATCGTGGCACTTCCATCAAATCAATTTCAAGTTTATCTGCCATCTGCTGCAATTTCTCGCGCGCTTTTCTCACATCTGGATCTTTAAACAACCCGACAACATCTTGAAAAGACTGAATAGAAACATCTTCTGAACCATAAATCTGCATGATCAACGGCATGGTAAAACTGCGCATATAACCAGCCAGTTCAGCCTGTTTGTCATCAGACAATTTCAAAGCGACGTCTTCGTTGACCGGAATCCCGTGTTCGCGCAAGGTAATGCGCAAAGAATAAATATCGTAACTCGTCAACACAGATAGTTTGCGCAAAATAACTAAATCCGGATGCGTTTTATCTTCCGGCCAATCAAATTCGGCGGGCAAATCTTCAACATCCAACTGACCGGAACCTGTTTCCTTGTCAGCAAAAACCTCAATAGCGCTTTGAAGTTTAACGTTTTTTACCATGCGCGCGCGCTTGAGACCGCGTGTCTCTAATGGTAATATGGATAAAGGGACCGCATAGAGAGAATCCATGTCTTCCTGGACACGTTTTTTATCCTCGGCTTCGTAATCTCTTTCTATTTCCGGAAAACGGACACCTTTTTTAGCCACTAAATGCCTCTCAAGTCTTTCTCTAATTCTATCGCTTGTGATATTCCTATCACATAATGACACATAAGACGAAAAAATTACTTAATATTTTTACTGAAATGTATAAAAGAATCCATGCCTAGATATAAATTAGTAATAGAATATGATGGCACCGGGCTCGTTGGATGGCAACGTCAAGACAACGGCATGAGTGTCCAACAAGCGATTGAAGATGCCAGCCGCATTTTTGCTGGTCAAGAAATTCGCTTGCATACCGCTGGTCGAACTGATGCTGGCGTGCATGCGCTTGGTATGGTTGCGCACTTCGATATGGACAAGAGCCTTCGCGCTGACAAAGTGATGCTGGCCATAAATCATCTCGTCAAACCTCACAAAATCTCTGTCCTGAAAGCTGAAGTCGCCGATGAAGATTTTCATGCCCGATTCAGCTGTCAGGAACGATCGTATCTGTATCGTATCTTATGTCGCCCCGCGCGCCCGGCCCTTGATCAAGGCCGCGTGTGGTGGTTCCAGCGCCAACTGGATGCAGATGCCATGCACGATGCGGCACAAATTCTGGTGGGCAAGCATGACTTTACCACCTTTCGCGCCACCCA
>JABXIC010000238.1 GCA_013373265.1 Methylocystaceae bacterium
AATGACACGATTGATGGCGGTGCTGGAAGCGATACCATCTATGGTGGTGGTGGCGATGATACGATCTACGCCACACTTGATGGGGTGAGTGATTCATTTTACGGTGATAACAGCACGTATGATGCCTCTTCGGGAACAGATACCTTAAGCTATGTCAATCAGACAGGCAGCACACCGCTGTCCAGCGTCATTTTTACAGGCTCTGGCACGGGTGCAGTAGTCGATGGTGGTTCATCAGATTCATTTTCACAGATAGAAAATTTTGTCGGCTCAACCTACGATGATTCACTCGATCTATCCGGTGGCGTCATGTCAACAATTGATGGGGGGAGCGGTGCCGACACCTTTAACCTCAACAATGGTGCGGTAACCTCTATTGCTGGAGGAGAGGGTGATGATACATTCAATCTGAATTCTAACGCCCTTTCAATCGACCAAATCTCAGGTGATGCAGGCGATGATACATTTAACATCACAGACCTCAATATCCTTGGTTCGACCATATTAGATGGTGGATCTGAAAGCAGTGGCGATACGGTGGCTTTCGTTAACGCAACAGCAAGTGGCCCCCTCGCACTTGGTAATAATATGCTAAATTTCGAAACTTATGACATTACCGGGGCATCTGGTGTCCACAATAACTTAACCATTGATCAGCTAGGGGTGGCTGAAAATGGTGCTTCAACGGTGACAATCATCGGCGATGCGGGTGACGCAGTCCTCTTCGCAGCAAATGATAGCTGGGTCGCCGGTGCGAATGACGGCACCTATACCAGCTACACCTCAACCTATTCTGCCGGTACCACCATTAAGGTTGATAACGATATTACCGTTGGAACATTTTAAAAACGAAGCGCTTTTTCCGCACATAAAGAACGGGGTTATCCCCGTTCTTTGCCGACGAGGGAAGCCAGAAACTTTTTAGCTGTTCCCGCTTTCAGGAACTCGAGCGCACAGCCGAGTTCCTTATCTTTTTTATCCCCAATTTCAGGGCAGGCCTTAACAGAGGCATGACCCAACACACCTTCTTTATCATGCATGTTTTTGGTAAATTCATCGGCGTTCAACACATGAGGAAGATCGGCCTCCCGCGGGGCTTTATATTCATGTTGGGCACCAGCGGCTTTATCTTCTTCACCTTGCGGTGTTTTAACTTCCGGCAAATCAAGACGGATATCCGGGGCCACGCCGACTTGTTGGATGGTGCGCCCAGAAGGCAGATAATAAAGGGCTGTTGTCAAACGCACGGCCCCTTCCCGCATCAACGGCATGATGGTTTGAACCGAGCCTTTGCCAAAGGTGCGCCGACCCATCAAAATCGCACGATGATGGTCCTGTAAGGCCCCAGACACAATCTCTGATGCCGAAGCCGATCCGCCATTAACCAGCACCACCATGGGCAAACCACGGGCCAAATCGCCACTGCCAGAGCCATAATTGCGTACATCGTCTTCATTGCGCCCCCGGATGGAGACAACATTGCCCCCTTCTAGGAAAAGATCGCTCAATGCCACGGATTGCTGCAACAAACCACCGGGGTTGTTGCGTAAATCCAGCACAACCCCTTTCAGATTATCACCGACCTGAGCGCGCACATCTTCAAAGGCTTTTTTGACATCGCTTTCCAAACGTTCTGAAAAGGCGCTCACACGCAAATGTAAATACCCATCATATAACGCATGACGCACCGCACGGACTTGAATGATATCGCGCACAATAGAAACGTCAAATGGCTCTACCTTTTCACGCTCAACCGTTACCGTCACGGGGGTCCCCGGTTTACCACGCAGATGGCGGACCGTTTTTGTCAGGGTCCAGTCTTTAATCGACTCCCCTTCCACATGGGTAATATGGTCATTGGGCTGCAATCCCGCACGGTCTGCCGGTGTGCCTTCAATGGGGGAAACAACTTTCAAAAAGCCTTCGCCCTGTTGCACTTCAATACCAAGGCCGCCAAATTCACCCGCCGTATCGACCATTAGTTCTTGAAACTCTTGTGACGTCATATAACCAGAATGCGGGTCCAGTTGTGCCGTCATCGCATCTAACGCGACTTCAACAACTTTGCTGGGCTTGGCTTTGCCTGACGGGGTGCCATCATCTTCGTTCAACCATTCCTGGTCGCCAATGGTCAGGCCGTCAATGGCATACGTCAGCAAATCTTTATCGGCGACTTCTCTGACATAGCTGCGACGAATGACCTTGAACGCATCAACAAACTGATCAAACTGTTCTGAACGCTTGCCGTTATCAATTGATTTCTGGTTATAGACTTCTTGAAAACGCGCCAAGCCTTGCATTGCCTCTTCCGGCAAGCCCCTTGTCCCCGTCAGCGACGACATCCATCGTGCGACCGGGCCTTCCTGAATAGCGCATCCGCTTAAAGAAGGTAAAAAGATACTCCCAACCGCAAGGGCAAGGACAAGCATCAAAATGGACGGTAATCGAGACCAGAGTTTCATGGTAAAACTTTCTTAATAACAACGGTCAAAAGATGACCAAGTTCTAAATATGGCCCAACTAAAGACTTTTCTCAATAGCCAGACACAAAAAAAGCCCCCGCGCACTGCAAGGGCTTATCTTAAAAAAACAGAGTAAACCCCTATCCATCTGCGTTCATTTGCTTGATAAGCGCTTCTAACGTTTCTTTGGCTTGGTCGTTAGGGACCTGACAGGTGCCCGCATTTTCATGCCCGCCCCCGTTAAACTTCAACATCAATTCACCAACATTTGTGCCGGAACTCTTGTTCAAGATTGATTTCCCACAAGCAAAGACGGTGTTTTGCTTCTTCAATCCCCACAGGATATGAATAGAAATATTGGTATCCGGATATAGCGCATAAATCATAAAGCGGTTGCCCGTATAAATGACCTCTTCACGGCGCAAATCCAAAACAGCCACATTATCATGCACTTCTGTACAACGTTTCAACTGCTCGATAAACTTGGGCTCATGTTCTTTGTACATGTCCACGCGTTCTTTTACGTCCGGCAGTTCAAGAATTTCTTGAATGGACATGCTTGAGCAGCAATCAATCAATTCCATCATGAGCTGATAGTTGGAAATCCGGAAGTCACGAAAACGTCCCAAGCCTGTGCGTGCATCCATCAAGAAGTTGAGCAACACCCAATCTTCTGATTTTAAAATTTCTTCCCGACTGAATTGTGCGGCATCACCCTTATCAACAGCTTCCATCATTTCATCCCAACTTTGGGGGAATGCACCATGACCGCCATAATAACGCCAGACAACACGCGCTGCAGACGGTGCGTCCGGGTCAATGACATGATTTGCAGGATTGTCTTCTACGCGAATGGTCTCACTCAAATGATGGTCAAACGCAATATGTACACCTTTGACATATGGCAAATTTGTGGTGATATCACGATCAGTGATTGCAACCTTCCCATCTTGCATGTCCTTGGGGTGAACGAAGGTGATATCGTCAATGAGGTCCATTTTTTTGAGCAAAACAGCACAAACCAGACCATCAAAATCGCTTCGTGTGACCAACCGAAACTTCTCCCCCATCGTATACACTCCTTTATTATAATTGTCTGAGGCGCAAATCATTGTTTGCGGGAATTAAGTATATTTCATAATAAATTAGCGTAATTACAAGAGATTTTCAAAGTTTTCTGCTAAAAATCCTCTTTTATTGTCAAGGTGATCATAAACCTTTGAGAAGTCTTTGAAATTTACAATGCACCGATCATCATTTTAATACTGGTGAAGAGTAAAAACACCGCAAACCCTTTCTTTAAATAAACAGGATTCACGCTATGGGCAATTTTTGCGCCAAGCGGTGCACATAAAACAGTCATGGGCACGATCAAAGCTAAGCCAAGGAAATTAACATAGCCCAAACTGGCAAAAGGAAGGTTTTCCGCCCCCCAACCTGAAATTATAAAACCAATGGTACCCGGCACGGCAATGACAAGACCGATGCCAGAGGCACAAGCCACTGCTTTACGTATGGGAAAATTATAAGCCGTTAAAATCGGCACTGTGATACTGCCCCCACCAATCCCGACCATGACCGACAGGCTGCCAATGATAAAAGCAAAAATAAACTCGAGCGGTTGTCCCGGCAATCCATCACGGATATATGCACCTTGTTTATTAAACAACATCTGCATAGCCACGATAAAGGCGATGATCGAAAAAATAATCGTTAAAGTATGACCATGCAGTTTAGAAGCAATGAATGTCCCGACACTCACACCGACCACCACGCCGATGCTCCAGCTTTTAAGCAAAGGCCAATCCACTCCCCCTTTCTTATGATGGGAACGCACAGAAGAAATGGACGTTGCAATAATCGTCGCAAGGGATGTCCCGACAGCCACAAACATGGCAACATCGGCAGGTGTACCAAATTGTTGAAACAGAAAATACAGCACCGGCACGATAACAATACCACCACCCACGCCCAATAGCCCCGCCATCACCCCGGCAACAAACCCGGTAACACTCAATGCTAAAATGATTTGAAATATAACCTCTGGGTTATCAAACAATGTACAAACCTACCATAAAGACAATATTCGTCTGAAATTAAGCGGCTCAAAGGTTTAAATCAAGAAGTGAATTTACGTTTAAACCCTAATGGGTTACAATTTTATGACAAAATCATAACGACCTGCGGATAACTTAAATGGCACCTGTACAAAACTTAGATCTCTTCACCATTAGCGCTGGTTTGGCTGGGGGACTTGCGCTTTTTCTTTTTGGATTAGAACTTCTTTCTGCCGGATTGAAAGCCGTTGCGGGTGAAAAACTCAAAACAATTCTGGCAAAATTAACGACAAATAGAATTACAGGCCTGTTCACAGGTGCCTTTGTCACCGCGATTATCCAATCCTCATCCGTCACTACAGTTTTGGTTGTTGGTTTTATCAGTGCAGGTTTGATGAAACTATCGCAATCCATCGGTATCATCATGGGGGCCAACGTCGGCACCACAGTAACCGCGCAGATCATTGCCTTTAAAATCACCCATTACGCCATGGTGATGGTTGCTGTTGGTTTTGTTATGTTATTTTTCAGCAAAAACGACAAAATCAAACAATACGGCAATATGATCATGGGACTTGGCATGGTTTTTCTGGGTATGAACCTGATGTCCGAAGCCATGAGCCCTTTGCGCAGTTATGAACCCTTCCTGAGCCTCATGGTCTCTATGGAAAATCCGTTTCTTGGCTTGTTGGTGGGGGCTGCTTTCACCGCTTTGGTTCAATCCTCATCGGCCACCACCGGGATCGTCATTGCCTTGGCAACACAAGGGCTGCTCTCCCTTCCCGGTGGAATTGCACTGATCTTTGGTGCCAATGTGGGCACCTGTGTGACCGCGATGCTGGCCTCTATCGGTAAACCCCGAGAAGCCATACGCGCGGCTGTTGTGCATGTCTTATTTAACCTTGCAGGCGTCTTATTATGGATTGGTTTTGTCGATCAACTTGCCTTTGTCGTACGTGAAATGGGAGGCTTCCATAGCAGTACAGCGCGCGACATTGCAAACGCCCATACTATTTTCAACGTAGCTAACGCCTTTATCTTCATTTGGTTTGTAACCCCTTTTGCCAAACTGGTTGAAAAGCTTGTTCCGTTGAAAGAAAACACATCGGAACTTTCCGTTAAACCCAAATACCTTGACGATCCTCTCATTTCCACGCCGTCAATTGCCTTAAATGCTGTACGCCTTGAAATTGGTGAATTGGGCAAACATGTGCTGAAAATGATGAATGCTATTTTGCCTGCGACCCTGTCAGGAACAAAAAGCAATCTCGATAAAATTGCAGAAATGGATAACAACGTTGATACCTTGCATATTTCGATCATTCAATATGTTCGCAAAATTGGCGCCCAATCATTGGGGGAAGAAGATATGCGTGAGGTTTTGCGTCTCATGTCCAGCGCCAACCATCTGGAAAACATTGGTGATTTGATCGAAACCGATATGGTTCAAATTGGCAAACGCCGTATTGATGAAAAAGTCACCATTAGTCCGGAAACAACCCGTATGCTAAAATCCTTTCATGACAAAATCAATCATGGTTTGGAAATGGCATTGGAAGCGTTAGATAAAGAAGATGCAACCATTGCTGCCAAGGTTATTGCTTTAAAAGATGAAATTGCTAAAGACGCAAAAGTAATTGCCCAACATGGGGCACAACGCCTTTTGATACAAGGAAGCAACCGCGACCACACCTATACCCGAGAGATGGAAACAGTTGAACGCTTGCAACGTATTTATTATTTCGCCAAACGCATCGCAAAAGGTGTCGTTGCCAAAGCCGATTCATTCGAACATGAAAACTGGGATGAAAAGGATACCCCATCCAAAGAAGGCCCGATTCCTGTAAGCGCCGAATAATTTTTCAAATACATCTCTTATACTTACAAGACAAAACAAAAAAAACAGCAGGTATCCATTTGATATCTGCTGTTTTTTCTTTGTAATGCCTTTAAAACTTCGCGTTTACTCTCAAAAAGACCGAACGCCCGGCTTCATTCACCTGTGTCACAGTATTATCAAATCCGTTTGGTTGATTTAAGTGATTGGCATACGTTTTATCAAAGATGTTTGTCATCCCTAAGCTAACTTCAGCAAACTTTAAACTATAAATTTTACCATACATGTCAAACACAGCGTAGCCGCCTGTTTCTCCGACATCCAATCCACTTGAATTATTTGTTTCAATGTCAGCACGATTCTGCTTTGCGGACCCACGCATCTGCACTGCCGCCATCCAGTCTGCAGTTGAATATTCAATTGATGTTCCAAATTCTAGAGGAGGGATTTGAGCCAATGGACGGTTATCTTCTTCATTTTGACCATAAGTATAGGCCGCATTCGCTTTTAACAGCCAATTTTCATTAAGATCAATGCTCCCTGACAATTCAATCCCTGTCAAAGTCGCATTCACATTTCGGTAAATATCGGCACCATTTGATAAGAGAACACCACTTTGCCCCCTTGCCTTATCTCGTAAAATATAGTCCTGCACTCGATCATAATAAACGGACGAGCCAACGCTCCATTTATCCTTATCCAAGGTTGTCCCAAATTCGATTTGATAATGTTTTTCAGGACTGATTTCCGGATTACCATACCAACGACTTGAAGCCATCATTGCTGACGTGTTACGGGCTATCCCCCGCTCAGTCGCGTCCGCTGTACGAACGACTCTGGATAAGCTTCCGTATACATTAAAATCTTTCTGGATGTCATGATCGAAACGTAGCAGGCCGCCTAAATTATGTTCTGTTTGATCAGACCATCCATATCCATAAGCTTCATTATACAGGTTATTCGCCGTCCGATTACCATATCCAGCTCGCGTGGATTGTTTATTCACTTTATCTGCGATTACGTGAACATAATCATACCGTACCCCAAACTTTAATCTGCTCTGATCAGAGAGCGAATAAGTTGTTTCACCAAAGAATCCGACTTCCGTTTGCGTCACATCAGGCCAGAGATAACCAGAAATAAAATTGCTATCTAGGTTTTTTGTTCCCATATAGCTCGTCGCATCGGAATTACCGATCTTGGCATCCACCCCAAATTCGTACTCGTTATTTTCAGTCGAACCAGACAAACTAAACTTACCACCATAAGATCGAGTATCGCCTTCCGTAGCCATATTCATCGTCCCATTTCGAAGACTGTATGAATCCATGAGATGGTATACATCTGACATATAAAGAGATGCCGTCATCTTATCAAATACATTTCCGTCTAACTTGTGATCAAGTTCCGTACGTACTGTTTTATTCTCAGTTATAGGCGTATCCATTCCCCCCGAATACCGTACATCTACAGCTTTATCATATTGCACACCGACCTTGATATTCGATGACAATGTCGGTGAATACCCAACATCCAATCGACCACTACGAGATTCAAAACCAGAACGAACTATTTGATTGTTACCATCTTTGTAGTCGCGCGCTTTCTTCCAGTGACCGTTGCCTCTTACATACCCGTTATTCGTAAAACCAACTGCGGTATTGACTGATAAGTCACGCATTTTACCATTTGAGTTATAGCCGGAAGAAAGACCAACCAACAATTTATCTTCATCCGTAAAAGTTGGAGCATGTCGTTTAGAGCGCACACTCCCACCTGAACCACCGGGGCCATTGGTAACAGAAGAATACCCTTTCTCAACGATAAGCTCATCGTTACCCTCTAATTGTAAGTATGAAGACGGAGGATCCATACGATTGGGGCAACCACCGAGAAGATAAGCACCATCATCAGATAAATTGATCTGGCTTTTCTTTTGACCTCGAATATAGGGCTCCAGACCGTGTCCGCCTAAACGTCCACCACTCACACCCGGTAAACTTTTCAGGAGCTCGCCAGAATCTATAATCGGAAAAATGTCTTCCTCTTCAAAAACCAGAATCACACGTTGGGTAACGTCGGCTTCGCTTTCAACAAGAACTTCCGGTAAAACCACTTGGGCCTGTGCGTTTGCAATAATAAATGGAGATAGAGCGCACACAGATGCGCATAATAAAAGTTTATTTTTAAACATACTTATTTTCTCTGAATGTAAGGTAAAACTTTCCTGACGGCTGTCCCAAAATCAGGAACTGTCGTAGAAGGTGACTCTTAAATGTTCAGAGAGAAAATGGAGGGGCTCTAGGAGAATGCTGTTGTAGCCCTATCCAAGGCAAAGCAGCATATTGAGGGATTATAATGGATTTCGATAATAGAGAAACACAATGAGAGTAATCAATAAGTGAAATATCATTTGCTATCCTTGCAGATGCAAGCAAATGATTTATTGCACATATTGGACATGAAAAAGAACCACTCTTTTGTGGCTTCCCTTCACTTGTTTCTTTTGTAATTTCTTGAGAATACGCATAACAAATGCTTTGACGTAATTCCTGTTCGAATCCGTCTTTAGACTGCGTAATCCCAACAAACAAAATCGTTGGAAGTATGAGTACTAAAACAAGGCATAAAACCATAGAAGCAGCCAAAAACTGCTTCGGTTTACCCTTATTTATTTGAATACCAACCAAATAATCTCCCCTCCGAGAAAGACGCAACCTTCCATTTGCTGTAATGTTTGTCAAGAAAGACCTTTTAAGAAAAATAATCTATTTTTAACTTCAATGACGAAATCACTAAAAAACAAACGGCGATGAATAAAAAATTCACCGCCGTTTTCAAAAAAGTATCTGTAAACTGTGTCAGACGAGCCCCAGTCGATCTAATGTCTCCGCCTTCGGCACACCATTAGTATCCCAGCCGCGGATTTCATAATATTCCGGCAGCATTTTATCCAAGCCACTGACTTTGCCTTTGGCGGGTCCGGTTTTAGCCGCATCTTTCATCAAGCGTTTGGGCAGGTTGTCGTCTTTGCCAGTAAAGCCTGCCGCCAGATTATATTGACGTTCCATAGTCCAGATACGTTCCCCGACTTCGAGCATTTTTTCAACACTCCAGTCGCCTTCACAAGCGGCATTCACTTGCGGGGCGATGTCTTCCAAAGACCAGGCAAAGGTGGTGAAGATACACAAACCAGACGCATCGACAGCCGCAGTTGCATCCTGGAAAGCCATCACCAGACCTGCCTTGCCGTCTGTTTCCAGCGGGTCGGTCTTTTCAGGAATCCCCAAAACTTCAGACGCCACCGTGTAAGAGCGCAAATGACACGCGCCCCGGTTTGACGTCGCATAGGTCAACCCCATGCCTTGAATCCCCCGGGCATCATAAGCCGGGAATTCCTGTTTCTTCACAGACATGGACAGTTCAGGATGACCGTATTTTTCACACAAACGTGCTGAACCCAAACCGATTTCTTTACCGAACCCTTCGCCTTTACCGACGAGTTCTGCACAGTCGGTCAAGGCTTTTGCATTGCCGAAGTTCATTTCGATCCCACCAGTATGTTCGGTGGTCAACACGCCCATTTCAAACAATTCCATCGCTGCCCCAACCGTGGCCCCAAAGGAAATCGGGTCAAAACCTTGTTCGTTACAGATGAAGTTGGCAAAGGTCAGCGCTTCGATATCGTCAACCCCGCATTCAGACCCCAAAGACCAAGCCGCTTCATATTCCAAGCCACCGGAAGCGCCTTGATATTGCGGGCGATCCTTTACCGTATAATGGGTGCGTTCCACCGTAGAAACGCGTTGGCAAGCAATGGTACAACCGTAACAGGCTGCATTGGTCACCAGATTTTTGGTGCCATCCGCGCGGACTTCGTGCATTTTTTCACCCGAAATATTGGCCGCGCCTTCAAACTGAACTTCTTTGAAGTTGCGTGTCGGCATGGCGCCCATTTCGTTGATCACATTCATCAACACCTGCGTGCCATAGGTCGGTAGGCCCTGACCTGTGACCGGGTTTTCTGCCAATACTTTTTTACCTGCATCCGTGGCTTGCAGGAATTCAACCGGATTATCCACGCGCACACCCAAAGTGCCGCGAATGGCAACCGCTTTCAGGTTTTTAGATCCCATGACAGTGCCCACACCGGACCGTCCGGCCGCACGGTCCATATCATTGACGATACAGGCATATTTAACGCCCTGTTCGCCCGATACACCGATCGAGGCCACGCGAATTTGCGGATCCTGGCGTTCTGCCTTGATGCCTTCTTCCGTATCCCAGCAAGATTTTCCCCAATAATGGGCCGCATCCACAAGGGTGGCTTTTTCATTTTCGATCATCAGATACACCGGCTTGGGTGATTTTCCTTCAAAGATCACCATGTCCCAGCCGGCATTTTTCATCTCGTTGCCGAAAAAACCGCCGGAGTTGGAGCAAGCGATTGCGCCTGTCAACGCCCCTTTGGTCACCACCGTGTAGCGCCCGGAGGTGGAGGCACATGTCCCGGTTAACGGACCTGTTGCCATGATCATTTTATTGTCCGGTGAAAGCGGATCAACCATCGGGTCCGTTTCTTCCACCAGATATTTTGTCGCAAGACCACGAGACCCCAAATAGTCCTGTGCCCATTGCATATTTAAATCTTCAGATGTGCAGGTGCCTTCCGTCAGGTTCACCCGCAGCAATTTACGTGTCCATGCCATCGAATAACCCTCCCTTAAGCTTGTGCAGACGCGCCACTGTCGGTTTTTGCCGCCCAGTTACGCATTTTTTCTAGACCCGTGCTGGATGCATCCACAAACGTGATCGCATCTGTCGGACAGGCCGTCGCACATTTCGGATCGCCGCCACAAAGATCACATTTGGCAACCTTGCCCGTATCAGGCACGTAATTGATTGTGCCGAACGGACAGGCAATCGTACAGACCTTACAGCCGACGCATACACTGTCAGCCACAATCTTGGCCCCATTGTTAATGGCATCCATGGAAATTGCATCTACAGGACAGGCCTGCATGCACCATGCTTCTGCACATTGGGTACATGTGTAAGGCACAAAGCGGCCTTGATCATGAAATTTAAAAACTTTAATGAGTGATTTTGATGGATTGAATGACCCTGTATGTTCCATAGAACATGCAAGCTCACATTGTATACATCCGGTACATTTAGCCGGATCGATGTTTAGCGCTTTTTGCATATTACGTCCCTTTGCAAAGACTCCCACAACTGCACCTGTCCGATATTTTTTATATTCTTAAACAAGCCAGTTACAAAAAGACTATCACAAAAACCAAAGGGGTTTAAAGCAAAACCTTTCAAATGATATTAATTGGTCAGCCAATACATTCATCAACCAAATAAACCACAGAGCGATAAGGAAAACCTGCTTTTTCTGATAAGCCTATTTCGCATGTCCTGCTGGTGGAATAACCTTCACTCACGCCTTCAAGCTCATCATTGAGGTGGCGCAAGGCATGGGCGTTAAGCTCAGGCGTATTAAAGCCTTTATCCCCGGCAAACCCGCAACAGCCAACACGTTCCGGCACAACCACTTCACGTGCGCATTTGGCAACAATGGCTTTAAGTTTATCCTGTAATTCCATTTTCTGTGTTGAACAGGTGGCATGAACCGCGACCTTGCGATCCACCATCGCAATGTCCAGTTTATCCAGCACATGATCATGAAGAAACTCTGTGATATCGGAAAATTTAAGCCCCGCATTTTCAAAGCTTTTAAGCCTGAACGCGCAGGGGGATGTATCGACCACAATCGGGTATTTACCGTGTTCTGAAACTTCCATCAAATGATCGCAAACAGCCTTGGCTTTATCATTGGCCAGATCATCCAGCCCCTTACTATCAAAGGGCTGACCGCAACAGAGATCATTCAACCCTTTTGGAAAGCGCACAGTATAGCCAGCTTTTTCCAGAACAGACTGGGTAATCACGGGTAAAGGTGTCTTTTTGTCATCATTGCGCGCAGCCCCCATGGTGCGGCTGGCACAGCTTGGCAAATAAACGACAATATTTTCATCCCCTGCACTATCAACCGGATTAAAGCGTGTGCCCGTTGGCATCGCGGGTGTCCATCTCGGGACGCGATTGCCGGAGACTTTCCGCATCGTGTCGTTGATCCCGCCCATTAATTTTGAACCCAAAATCCCATGGGCAAAATTCGCCGCTTTTAAGCCCATGGCGGTATAGTTCATCGCCTTGCCATAATTATCTGCCAGCCATTGCCCACGCTTTGCGGTTTGCGCACTCACTTGGCGTCCACGCAAGGATTTGATCAGACTTCCCGTTTCAATCCCCACCGGACAGGCCGTGGCACATAAACCACAAGCCGCACATGTTTCCATGCCTTGATAATCATAGAGTTCACGCAATTTGGTACTGCTGATACGTGCTGCATCACGACGCGCAACTTCACGCCAGCCAACAATGCGTTGACGAGGACTTAACGTTAATCCTTTGGAGGGACATTTGGGTTCACAAAATCCGCACTCAATACATTTATCGACAATCTCATCACAGGCCGGCAAGGGCTTTAAGTTTTTAAGATGTATCTCTTTATCGTCATTAATGATCACGCCGGGGTTTAAAATCTCATGCGGATCAAACAGCTTTTTGATCTGACACATCAACGCATAGGCATCAATCCCCCACTCCATTTCCACAAAGGGGGCCATGTTACGCCCGGTGCCATGTTCAGCCTTGAGGGACCCATCGTACTTTTTGACCACCATATCACAGACGGCATCCATAAAACCGGCGTAACGCGCAACTTCTGCTTCACTGTTAAAATCCTGGGTAAAGACGAAATGCAAGTTCCCTTCCAGCGCATGACCGAAAATAATCGCTTCATTATAGCCATGTTCTTTAAACAGATGATGCAGGTCCACAACACCAGCGGCCAGATATTCAATCGGAAAAGCCACATCTTCAATAATAATCGTGGTCCCTGTTTCGCGCATCGCACCAACCAACGGAAACATGCCTTTGCGGATGCTCCAATAACGCGCACATTCGACCGGGTCTTCTGAAAAGGCAATCGGTTGCAAGGTCGCAATGTGCTCAAAAGACTGTTTCGCCTCATCAACCAGCTTGTGTAATTCTTCATGACTTTGTGCACGTACCTCAATCAATAAGGCTGTCGCGCCATCAGGCAACGTTTTTAGAAACTCAGGCAAACCGGGTTTATCTTCAACCGATTTCAACCCCGCACGGTCCACCAGTTCCACTGCAGCGACCGGTGCCGTTTTTAAACATTGCACGGCTTTAGCGGCAATTTCACACGTTTCAAAATAGACCATCGCCGTCGCTTTATGGGCATGTTCAACGCAGGTTTCATAAGTCACTTGCGCAATAAAACCCAACGTCCCTTCTGACCCGATCATCAGATGCTGCAAAATATCAATCGAGTCTTCAAAGTCGATCAAAGCATTCAGACTATAGCCTGTGGTGTTTTTAATTTTAAATTTTTTCTCAATGCGTTGACGCAAAGCATCATCATCGCGCGCAGACTTTGCCAGTTCAGACAATTCATCCAACAAAGCACCATGAGAGGTTCGAAAAGCATCAATAGAGGCCGCATCGCCTGTATCAAGCAAGGTCCCGTCATTTAAGATCACCCGCATGCTAGAAAGAGTACGATAGCTGTTTTGTGCCGTACCACAACACATGCCAGAGGCATTATTAGCGGCAATCCCACCGACTTTTGCGGCATTAATGGAGGCCGGGTCTGGTCCTATCTTTTTCCCAAACGGTGCCAGCTTCGCATTGGCCTGCCCGCCAATGACACCGGGTTGCAAACTGACTTTGGCATGATCGTCACTGAGTTCAAACCCATTCCAATTATCGCCCAAGATCGCAAGAACGCTATCACTCACAGCCTGGCCGGACAAACTGGTCCCGGCAGCGCGAAACGTCACCGGCGTGCCCCAGCTTTGGCATTGATGCAACAGTTCCTGAACCTCTGCCTCACTTTCAATGATGACCACAAGCTTTGGGATCAGGCGATAAAAGCTTGCATCCGTCCCATACGTCAACAAACGCAAGGGGTCTGTGATCAACCGTTCTTGTGGTATAAGATCACCCAGCCTTTTAGCGAGATGATTGTAAGGGATCGGCAACATTGAAGCGTCCTTGCAAATTGCATGAATATACAGTGATATCGTTTTTTATTGCTTCACTCAATCTAACTTATTTTATCGTAAATCATAATGCGTAAAAACACGCACGAATATAAGCAGCCTTGAACGTATACAGCCCTCTTCCTTCTTTAAATTCATCACCACCAGATACATTAACTGAATGGGTCCTCCCCTGTAGGAACGAGCGACCTTGCGCATGTAACGAACACTAATGTTTGACATGTTTTGTCCTTAATTTTTTTTCAAACATGCCAACGCGGGTGCGTTAGACACCTCACGTATTTTATGGATTTTTTAATTCGGCGGAACAGTCTCTAGATGAGTAAAACACTCACAAAGGAAAGGGGGCCACACGCCAGTGGTGTGGACGCGTGAAGGGTTATGTCTTTTAAGGTGCAAAAAAGGTTGAAAGAGATGCATTCTAGGCTTTACCCGATTTCATCTCTCTTGTATGTTCTCGAAAAATTACATATGCACCCGTAGATCAACTGGATAGATCGCCACCCTCCGAAGGTGGAAGTTGCAGGTTCGAATCCTGC
>JABXIC010000228.1 GCA_013373265.1 Methylocystaceae bacterium
TCTGGTTTCAGGCATAGATTCATGATCAGAAAACGCCCTCGGTGGGAGGGTTGTGTTATGGAGAATATTGATTATGGCTATTGAATATAAATTCGCAAATGGGGTTATCCCATTTGAACTGCTCAAGGCTTGTGCAGAAGACGACGGTTATGAAGTCGGTATCGACAGTGATGGTTGTCATTATATTAAGCATACATGCGCGGCGTGGCTTTCCATGACGGAAATTAATGGGCAAAAAGCTGTCACGGGATTTTCCGCTTCAATAGGGGCGAGGGTCTATGATCTTGCTCTATGGCTTCAAGCATACTTCCATGTGCGGATCGAATTTTCTTTGGATAATCATGATGCCTTTATTCAAGCTTGTGAATTCCAAGCAAAAGTAGATCAGCACAAATGCTTACAACATTTTCTAATGATTTATTGCTTGCTGGACCTTCCTCAACGCAATCAAATCCACCGTGCTTTGCTTTGTACAGATGAAGTGGATGATGAAGAAGTTCAAAACCTTCTTCATATCGCCAACTCAGTTTTTTCAGAAAAAGAACGTGAATTGTTGATGAGCATGCTGATGCGCAATGCGGTTACTGCGATGGATTATACGGAACGTTCATATGCTTCTGACTGGCAAAAGCACAAAAAAGGTGAAGGTTTGGACGTTGATCAGTTTATCCAACAAGTCATGCAGAAAAAGGAAACTGATCATGCAACAGCTTAAACACTTCAAGTTCAAAGGGCGTTGAGGTTTCACCACCAGTTCCACAGTCAGATAAATAACCAACGGAAAGCCCCGTTCAGAAGTAGCTATCTGAATTGATACGGTTTGTTTCTCCTCACCGGGGGGCTTTCCTTTTCTTTCGAGGAGATTATCTTGAGGAGAAAAATAATGAAAAACAATCCTCCCATTGATGCTCCAACAGGAGCGTTTCAATACGACTATTCCAATATCATGATTAAACTGGTTGATGCACTGGCCGGGGCTGGAAAGACATACAATGCGTGTACATGGGCAGTAGAACGTGCATGTGCAGGTCAAAAAGTGATGATCGTCCAGCCTTCCATCAAACTGTTGCAACAAACAGAAGCCGATTTGAAACCCATGATCAAAGCTTCTGGACGACATGTTCCATTACGCCGTTTTGATACGGATGCGCTTGATGGTCAATCCGTGACAAAGTCGGTGATGGCATTCTTGAAAGATTATCCCCAAGGGCGGTCTGTCATTGCCATGATGACCCATCAAGCATTCGATCTGCTGCCATACTTTCACCGCGCTCAAGATTGGACGGTCATTTATGACGAATTGCCCGTTGTTGATATGGACCTGACCATGCGTGTTCCTCGCTCTCATAATATGTTTATGGGATATGTTCAGCCTGTGGATCAAAGTGACGATTATTACAAACTCATCGCCCGTGAAAACAATGGTCTTCGTAAATTCACCAGAGGCGACGATGATGTTTATCAACCACTGCAAAGCTTTGCCCACAAGATGTTGGATGAGCATTGGAACGTGTACGCGATAAAATCCAATTACCACGATGTCGTTATCGGCAATGATCTCGAAAAGAAAACAAAGCTGAGTTTGTTTGCCCTTCTCAAGCCGACCAAGTTCAAGGATTTCCGTGAGACGGTCATTATGGGTGCATGCGCGATGGAAAGCGTCATGTACCGTCTATGGTCTTCTTGGAGTGTTCGGTTTGAAGAGCATTCTGAGATTATGGCTGGACTTCAATATCATCAGCATAACAATGGAAATCGCTTGAATGTCCATTATTTTAGTGATGAAGCTTGGTCGAAGAACCTGCGGGATAAGACAATGGAAGATAGCGACACCACCGTTATGGATGGGATGCTTTCTGAATTGATTACGCGGCTGAAAGATCAGGAGTTTCTGTGGGTGGCTAACAATGATGTTGAAGATAATGTCTTTGCCGATTGCGAAGGAGCGACCCGACTATCGAATATTTCCCACGGGTTGAACTCGTATCAGCATATTGACCATGTTGCTTTTTTATCAGCCTTGAACCGTACTCCCGCGCATTTCAAGTTTCTGCAAGCTCAAGGCATCAATGCAGGGGAACTTCGTGATGCATTGGTTCATCAAACAACATATCAATCGGTCATGCGTTGTTCGTTGCGCAATCCGAATGCCAACCAGCTCGTCAATGTTTATGTAACAGATATGATGACGGCTGAGTGGTTGGCGAATATCTTCCCCGGTAGCGCAGTTAGCTGCTTTGCACCAAAAGGGTTCGCCTTTCCTGAACAGAAACAGCGTGGCCGCCCTGCCCAACACGAAAGTGCTGCCGAACGCCAAAAGGCATATCGCCAACGCCTTAAAATGGAGCAAACCGCGTTGAAGAACGTGAATGCTCAATTGACGGTGCTGGCGGACCTTTATGATACGAAGGGTGAAATCTATGACGTTTCTGCGGTAGATGGCTTGATCAATCAGCTTCATGAGGCATGGCAGACGACTTACGCCAAGAAGAAGGATAACCATCTGGTGTCATCAGCCGTGTTTAATTCAGCCCTTTCTGAAAAGACGGACCGTGGAATAAAAAACGTTGAAAACACATGGGGCATTTGGCTTGATAACGACGATCCAAATGGTTTGGCGTGGCAAGATTTCAAGAAGGTGTTTGCGCACTTGAAAATGGTCGGTTGTAACTCTCATAGTGGGAATGGTCGCTATCGTGTGTTTCTTCCAACGACAACGGTTATGACTACCGAAGTCCATCAAATCGTGATTGACCATATCTTTGAGACATTGACCGATCATGGTTATGAGCATCACGGATTTGACCTTTCCAAACGCCATGCGGCATCGCTTTTCTATCTCCCGTGTCAGGCAAAAGACGGTGATAGTTTCTTTGATGTGTGTGATGGCGGTCTACTGGACCCACTGGCGGTTCTGAACGAGGTTGATCTTCCCGATGCGCCTGTGCAGAAAAAGTCCGTGAGCAAAGCAGTCATCAACCAGCATCAAAGAATATTTTTGATCTGGTTCAATGTGATTAAGGTTTAAGAACGTGCTTGCAATTGGTTCACAATGTTTTGGGCTATAAATGAAATGCTTGTGTATGCCAGTTAATGTGTTTTGATTTCCTTTGCGCATGGTGCAACTCCTTTGTGCTGTTGTTGTGTGGAGTATATGTAGCCAAGGTGAAATCGTAGAGAGAGTTAAGGGCAACATACACAGCCCCCCTTGATGTGTTGTGTGTTTTTCCTTCTTTATGCTTTTAAGTTGTAGACATCGGATTTCTATTTTTTATGATGGCACACCTGTGCAGCTTATATGGGAAGTATATGCTGCCATATTGAAACCGCCACTCATGTACGAAACGTATGCGTTGCCCCCCTTGTGTGTTGTGTTTATGGGAGAAAATAAATGGGCTTCAATAAGAACCAAACCATTGGATATTACAGGCAGGAACTCTTGCGTTTTGCAGACATTACTTTTTTCGAAGAAGAAATAAACAACCTGTCCCGATCTATTATCGGGGAAGAGCCTACGAATGTTTATGTAGAAGAACAGACAGAAAGCCACGATATTTTTGATGAGCTTGTAACACGTTATAAAAACACAGGTACTTTGATCATTGTCCCATCTTTGGAACATGTAAAAGCTTCGGTGATAATGTTAAAAAGAATTATCAACCAATCTCTTGCTGTGATCCCAATCGATGAATGTTCTACTGATCAATCAATGGAGTTAGGTGATGTTGTCAAACTGGCACTGAAAACTCATCGTAATTTATATTCAGCTTACCAAGCGCATAAGCGACGGCAAGAAACCGAGCGCACAAAGGCTGCGCATAGTAAGAAAAGACGTGAGGCAGATCGGTTTGCCGCCCACATTACACCTATTATGGAAGAACTTATTCGAAATGGAGCGACAACTCCTGCAAAAATAAAAAAAGAACTTGAGGTTTTGCGGCAAGCCAAAGGTGGGGCGGACAAATATGCTACCCCAAGCGATAAAAAATTCGGTGAACCAGCATCAGACCGTAAAGAGTGGACAACTACAACAATTGACCGAATGATTTTTGGGCATTGCAGAAATGGACCCGGTGGCAAAAAAGTTATTCAAGGTAATTTTAAATTACAGAAAGCTTTATACGAGACCTTGGGTGAACTTCCTGCCCAATATAAAAGATGTTGGCGGGAAAAAATACCAACATACATCGCAGAAAATGGCGAAATTGCCCAGCTTGACGATTGATCACTACTCCACCACCTTCAAATGCGGAACGTGGGTCGGTTTGAGCCGTGTCTTTTCACGATCCAACATCTTATCAAATTGATCCTGAATAAACTTCCCAGCCACAATCCCATCGTTGAGCTTGGCTTCAACCTTTTCCAGATCAACGCCTTCACCGCTTTCCCACATATCACGGGCGCAGTGTTCCAGCATCAACGCCAGATCGTTCATGCACCCCAATACCTTTCTGGAATTGGTTTTACAGAATTGATATTGTGCATGTTGCGCTGATAAATCACGACCCGTGTGTTCTTGCAGTCGCATGCGAAAAATATCGACCATGTAATCAAGATCGTCACCGGCATCGAACGGATGAACCAGACAGTAGCGCGTTTCGGCGTTGGTGAAGAGCAGTATCTTCATCGGCAGCCCAATATCCAACACATTCGCATACCAGTTATCCAGCCAGTCGATGTCAACGGCATTCGGGGTTGGTGGCAGTTTGAGCTTCAAAGCTTTGGCAAGTTTGGCGGTGGCGTGGATATAGAGCATGATAACCCTAATCTTCATACCATTTATGCTTGCCGCTCAGTACGTCTTCAATGGGAACAACTGAGTCTATTTTGTTGTTCTTGATAATCGCATTGAAGATTTCTTCTTCATTTACGACGAGAATTTCTTCTTCTCCGTTCTCATTAATGACAGTCTTTGTTAGCATCACAAGGTCGTCATCCATAATCCCCTCCTATAAAACCGCTTCAATGTCACGGGTGCTGTGAAGAACCCGCACAATATAAACCCCATCACTTTCGATCTGGTAGAAAACCGAATGATGCTGGTGTTCAAACCGAAGATAACCATCACGGATATAGCCAATATCCCGACCCAAGTTTGGATGACCAACCAGTCGCAAAAAACAGGTTTCCAATTCGGACAGATAAAGGTCAGCCTGTTTCTCACCAAATTGCCGATAGGTGTAAACGTAAATGTCGTGGAGGTCTTGGTCGGCCAGTTCCGAAAGACGATATTCACGCACCGTTTAACTGCGCCTTCGCTGCTTTGACAATATCACCAACTTTACGCTTGCTAACACCGCTTTGCTCACCTTCTATCAAGGCGATATTGATCAGTTCGCGTTGACGTTGGTCTTTGCGGATCAGGTCACGGACATAATCACTGGCATTGGCGTAAACGCCAGTTTCGACCTGCCCATCGACCCATTCGCGCATGGTATCTGGTAATGACACGTTCATCGTTGCCATAAGTGTATCCTTCAAAAAGTAATTTCTGGAAGAATAACACTTATGGCAAAGATTGCCAATTCCATCATTTAGTCTTCGTTGTCTTTTCGACTTTACGGAAGATGTAAGGAAAAATCCCATCCGTTGCGAAAACCTCCTTCACAATATTTGCAGGTATTCTCAAACGGCATCTTTGATTTCTACCTTTAAATTTATTGTGTTTTTGAAGTCGATTGGACTTTTACACCTTTAAAATGGCGGGAGAAAAACGTTGGCTATGAATGCCGCGCTCTACTGCCAGTTTACCCTGTTCAGGGGTCAACAGAACCTTGTTTGGAAAGTTTGCTTTGACTACTCTGTAAAATTTCCAACCATACATATAACGTTCTATGATTAATGCCTTACTTCTGCCAAGGGAAATTGCAAATTGACATCCAACTCTTTCATGCGCTCTTAATCGGAACTCATCTAAAGCACATTCAGCTTTATTGGCTAAAGCTTGATCGATATGCTTAAAGCGTTTGTAACGTTTTTCACTCATAACTCAATTATCCTCATAATCCACGACCTCCCACCGAGGGCGTTTTCTGATCATGAATCTATGCCTGAAACCAGATGGTGCCAATTTATTTAATACTTGAAAATCAATTAGTTAGATGCAAAATAAAACGGCATCTATATTTGAAAAAAACACTTGCATGCCTTTTTGAAATATAGATTTCTTCATTTGAAATGTAGTTCGGAAGTCCCGGGGTGAATTATGAGGGCAATGACTTGAAGTGAGGTCGGTGTCGTTCGCTATTTCGTGTCATTAGTGCCACAGTGATCTCAGAAAAGTCATCCCTGAATACGTCTTTCAAATAAAGATGAGATGAAAAATGGTTCCGCAAATAAAGTTCCACCAAGAATATCCCGATCTGTTCATCACAGCAGAAATCCCCGTAATCCCGATTGAAGATTGTCCTTTGCTTCTTGTGATCCGATATGGCGAAGAACGAGAGGTGGTGACATCGCCCGTGGAAATCACTGCTGAGTCATTTGTGTCTATCTGTGATGCGATTTGGGATAGGTATCAATCAGATCGAAGTCATTTCTGGATCATGGATGCGTTAGGTCAGTTATCGCGGCAAATGAATGCATAACTGGGTAGAAATCACGTAGATATATTTGAATTATCTAATGCGTTACGAAAATACTATAGTAATGGAATAACGTAACGTTTTTGTTTTGACGAATGCCAATGCCTCCATCTATCTGCGTGAGCTTCTATTCGTGATGTCATTTAAAAGGACAAAAGCTTTCATCGTCGTGTCATTTAAAACAACACGATCTGCTTTATGGGAACATACCCCCTTGTACCGATAAATCGGTCTTAAACGTGCAAATCCAGAAACGTTTACTTTTGTATATTACTAAGCATTCCCAGACTTTCTGCACCTTTGGCGTATGTACCGGCTTTGCCCCAGTTTTTTTATGCTTATAATGAATAGCCCAGTGATGAAATCTAAACATTATCGAGGGCAAAATCATGCGTGAAGGCAAAGCTGCTGTACTGACCGAACAACAACTCACCAGATTGTTCAAAATCCTCAAAACCGAAAGACATGCCATTCGTAATCTCGCGATTTGTTATATGTCCTTCGGATTGGGTTTAAGGGTTGGTGAAATCGCCACCCTGCGCGTTCATGATGTGCTGGATACATCTGGTGAACTCCGTGACCACTTCCAGATCACTCGCGCCAATTCCAAGACCAACACCAATCGAGAGGTCTTCTTGACCAATCCGCGCGTTCGTCGATCTGTCAGTCGTTACATCGAACAACGTCAATCCGAAGAAGGTGTGGCATTCAATACCAACTCGTTCTTGTTCAGATCACAGAAGGCATCGGCGTTTACACCCAATACCATGCAGCAGATGATCAAGCGGTTGTTCCGTCGTGCTGGCTTGCCAGAAAGTGCATCATCGCATTCTGGTCGTCGTGGGTTCGCCACGTCATTGATTGCCCGTGGCATTGATCTGAAATCGGTATCGGTGCTGATGGGCCATGCGACCGTGAACCAGACCGCAGCTTATGCCGAAAGCAATCCACACGTTCTGAAAAACGTTGCCGCCACAGCGTTCTAAAATAAGTTCCGGGTGTTGTCGGGGAAGTAAAAATAAAACTGTCGATTTTTTATGACTTTTGATCGGTCGCGGCCGTAGCATTGTCTCAGTTACAAACCTCCTCAACAAGAAGGATAAAGACATGGGACAAGATTACCCCTTCAATCACAATCTCGCCGCCAATTATGCGCATCAGTTTTTTACAGACATGGACCCCGAAGATGTCGGGGCATTCACTCCTACGCTTGATGAAATCTGCGAACACGGGTTTGATTGTGATCCTGAGCTTGGGCGCATTGCCGTATTCAATGATGAAGATGCTGCGAAATTGATGGAAATGGAAAAACTGGATACGCGATATGGACCTTCCGCTATTAAGTATGTCCCAATTGAGCGTACGCTTAATCATCTCAGTTATGAAATCCGTAAAACCTATCGCCAGTTCGACATCCAAACAAACTATCGGCTTCGGGATGACGAAGACGGTATCTATTATCTAACGGGACGTATTTTTATTAGCCCATTTGATGGCGAAGAAGTTGACCTTAAATCGGTCGCCGAAGAGATCGTTGAAAAGTTTGGTGATCACGGTGTGTCGGTCTGTTATTTGAGTGATAAGAACACGCTTCTCGATCTATATGTCGATGGACATTAAAACTGGGAGAAAACATAGGACTTGGCCGGGTTAAAGAAATCCGGCCCACTGCGGAAATGATCCCGCTAGGCTCCACCATTTACAAGAACCACGCATGCGGTGACGCAGCGTGGTTTTTTGTTATTTCCTGTCAGAAATCACTCTAATTGAGACTACTCACTCTATTTGAGAAATTTCTCAATCTATTTAATAATTTATCAAA
>JABXIC010000087.1 GCA_013373265.1 Methylocystaceae bacterium
AATACGGATCGCCATATCAAAGCCTTCATCCACGATATCGACAAAACGGTCATTTAAAATCACATCAACGCTCAAATCGTCGTATTTTTCCAGAAACGTCGCAAGGGGTTTACCCAAATGCATGATACCAAAGCTCATGGGGGCGCTGATCTTTAAATGACCGCGCGGCTCTTCTTGCAGGCGAGTAATGGCAAGTTCCGCCTCTTCAGCTTCATTCATGATGCGTTCACAGCGTTCAAAAAAGACCTGTCCGATTTCGGTCAGGCTTAATTTACGCGTGGTACGGTTAAGCAAGCGCACGCCGAGGCGGTCTTCCAGATAGGTGACTTTTTTACTGACAGAAGATTTGGACATGCCCAAAACATCTGCTGCGCCAGAAAAACTGCCCGATTGCACCACTTGAGCAAAAACCATCATACCTGTCAGATTATTCATTGTTCGCCTCACGAAACAATTAAATTCAAAATTCAAGTATTATCACTACACCAAAAACAGTGCACAATGCAATCCAACATATAGAATGATGAATAACAAAGAGGTATTTAAAAATGGGTTTGCTGGTCGATGGTGTATGGCAAGACAAATGGTATGACACAAAAAGCAGTGGCGGAAAATTTAAACGCCAAGAAAGCGCTTTTCGTCATTGGGTAAAAGCCGATGCCAACAGCGACTATCCGGCACAGTCAGGACGTTATCGCCTGTATGTGTCCCTTGCCTGTCCTTGGGCACACCGCACCTTGGTCGTGCGTGCCCTGAAAGGTTTGGAAGAAGCCATCGATGTCGTGATCGTCGATCCTTTAATGCTGGACAAAGGCTGGATGCTTACCAAAGACACCCCGCTGCATACGATTTATACCCAAGTCAAACCAGACTATACGGGCCGTGTGACCGTTCCGGTCCTGTGGGATAAACAAACCAACACGATCATTAATAACGAATCTGCTGAAATCATTCGTATGCTCAATACGGAATTTGATGAGTTTGCACATAAGACACCGGGCGACCTATATCCAGAAAATCTGCGCGCTGAAATCGATGAAATTAATGATTTCGTCTATCACAACATCAATAACGGTGTTTACAAAACAGGCTTTGCCACCACTCAGGACGCCTATGAAGAAGCCTTCACCAGCCTGTTTGCCGCCCTTGATAAAGTTGAAGATATCTTGTCACACAACCGCTACCTCGTTGGTGAGCAAATCACCGAAGCCGATTGGCGCCTCTTCACCACATTGGTGCGTTTTGATGCGGTTTATGTCGGGCATTTCAAATGCAACCAAAAACGCATTGTCGATTACCCCAACCTATGGGGTTACCTGAAAGAGCTCTATCAAATTGAAGGCGTGGCCGAGACGGTCAATATGGACCATATCAAAACCCACTATTACGCCAGCCACACCATGATCAACCCCACAGGTATTATTCCCAAGGGGCCGGAGATTGATTTCATGGAAGTACATGGACGCTCATAACTTCGTCATTCCCGCGAAAGCGGGAACCCAGAAAACACATGGGAAAACTGGGTCCCTGCTTTCGCAGGGATGACGAACGTGTCACACCGGACTTGATCCGGTGTCCAGTGCCTTACTATTCTCTTTCAGCGGTAAAGACCCAATCGTTGCCTTTGGACAGATCCTCACGATAGACATAGCCGCCAAGGTCAAAATCTTTGATGGCTTCCACATCGTCTATGCGGTTTTGAATGATGTAACGTGCCATAGAGCCGCGCGCGCGTTTGGCCATCAGGCCGATGGTTTTGGCGACACCGGATTTAATCTCTTTAAAGACTGGGGTGATCACCGTGCCTTTTAAGGCTTTTGCTTTAACTGCTTTAAAATATTCATTGGATGCGCAATTGATCAACACCCCATCGCCGTTGATTTCATTAATACGCTCTGCAATCTGATCCCCCCAAAAATCATACAGGTTGTTACCACGCGGATTATCCAAGCGCGTGCCCATTTCCAAGCGATAGGGCTGGATCAAATCAAGCGGACGCAGCAAACCATAAAAACCGGATAAGATGCCAAAATGATCTTGGGCAAATTGCAGATCATCTTCATTTAATGTTTTTGCATCCAGCCCCACATAAGTGTCCCCGCTAAAAGCAAAGGCGGCCTGCTTGGCATTTTCCGTATCAAAGGGGGTGGAGAAGCCTTGAAAACGTGCATGGTTTAAATCTGCCAAAGCATCACTGATTTTCATCAATCGTGATAAATCACCCCGGCTCAACTTGCGCGTGGTCTGCGACAATTCCACCGTATCGTCTAAAAAGACAGGTTGTGTATAGGGAAATTGCGGGGCAGATGAATCGAAATCGAGTTTTTTAGCAGGGGAAACAACGCAGAACATAATTTATCCTTGGGATTGGTCAGGTTTAGATTTCTTCTAAGTTATCCGACTGGCCCGAATTTGCAAGCTTATGCTGCTCGTCAAATTCCGCTTCCAGCTTTGCCAGTTTTTCTTTGGCTTTTTCCAACAGTTCCAACTTCAACATCAGTTCTTCAGTTGGTCCTTCATCTTGGAAACGTGCTTTCAGTTTTTGTGCCTTACCCGCCAAGATACAACGTCTTTCATTAAGTTCTTCTTGTGTAATATTTTTGTTTTCTTCCTGCATTTTGGCAATGCGTTGAGGGGCCAAAGGTTCTGTCGGGCGCGCTTTTTGTAAAACATCATTACTCAGCAAAATGGAAATTGTGGTGATTTTTCCGGAAATTTTGACATCCAAAATAATAACCGAAAAACGTTCCCCATCCATGATACCCAGCATGCAGGGCAGAGCCTTGATGCCCTTAAAATCAATGATCGCCGTAATCAGGTGAAGCTGATGACCTTGTTTATCCAAACGTTGAAACAGTTTTTTGGTGCGACGAATGATCGGGTCTTTGCCAATAATAGTGGGTTGGCTTTGACGCACAAAAACAATCTCGTCAGCGTCAAACATACCCACGATTTTATCCAAATCCCTGTTGTTAAACGCCTCGGCATACTCTTTTGTCACTTCTACGGTTTTAATACGGTTTTTCATTATTGTCCGCTCGTATGTTTCTCTCCTAAAGTGTTGTGGTTTTCTTTCTTTATTTCAAGTGTTATTTGAGGTTGCATGCCAACAACAAAAAAAGGCCCCGCATTTTGCGAGGCCTTTCTCATATTCTAGTCAGCAATCAATTACAGGGCAGGACCCGCTGTAACCAATCGTTTGCCTTCTTCACTGTCGGTGAAACGCGTGAAGTTTTCAACAAACATACCAGCCAATTTCTTAGCTTTTCCGTCCCATTCAGAAACGTCGCTATATGTATCTTGCGGGTTCATGATGCCTGTATCGCAATTCGGTAGAGATTGCGGAACAGCCAAATTGAAGTAAGGCAATTGTTTAAATTCTGCATTTTCGATAGAGCCATCAAGAATGCCATCGATGATTGCACGTGTATCTTTAATGGAGATCCGTTTGCCTGTGCCGTTCCAACCTGTGTTGACGAGGTAGGCTTCCGCACCAGCAGCGTTCATGCGTTCGACAAGAACTTTTGCATAAGTCGTTGGGTGAAGTGACAGGAACGCCGCCCCAAAGCAAGAACTAAATGTCGGTGTCGGCTCTGTAATACCGCGTTCTGTGCCCGCCAATTTGGATGTGAAGCCTGACAGGAAGTAATATTGGGTTTGTTCCGGTGTCAATTTAGAAACCGGGGGCAGAACACCAAAGGCATCAGCCGTCAGGAAGATAACTTTTGTTGCATGACCTGCTTTTGAAACCGGCTTAACAATATTATCAATGTGATAGATCGGATAAGAAACGCGGGTGTTTTCTGTTTTTGAATTGTCATCAAAGTCGATCTTGCCATCAGCTAAAACCGTAACGTTTTCCAACAAGGCATCGCGACGGATGGCATTGTAGATGTCGGGTTCGTTCTCTTTGGACAGGTTGATTGTTTTTGCATAACAACCGCCTTCAAAGTTAAACACACCGTTGTCGTCCCAACCATGTTCGTCATCACCGATGAGTTCACGTTTCGGGTCCGTAGACAAGGTCGTTTTACCCGTACCGGACAAACCGAAGAAGATCGCTGTGTCACCATCTTTGCCGACGTTGGCAGAGCAATGCATAGAAGCAATACCTTGAAGCGGCAACAGGTAGTTCATCATAGAGAACATACCTTTTTTCATTTCGCCGCCATACCATGTACCGCCGATCAACTGCATTTTTTCAGTCAGATTAAAGGCAACAAAGTTTTCAGAATTCAGGCCGTGTTTTTCCCAATTCGGGTTGGTTGTTTTCGCGCCGTTCAGGACAATAAAATCCGGTTCGTAGCCAACAAGTTCTTCATCAGACGGGCGGATAAACATGTTTTTCACAAAGTGGGCCTGCCATGCCACTTCTGTAATGAAGCGAACTTTCAAACGAGTATCTGCATTGGCACCACAGAATGTATCAACAACAAACAAACGTTTGCCGGACAGTTGTTCTGTCACCAAACCCTTAAGGTCTACCCAGACGTCTTGGGAAATTGCTTTGTTGTCGTTCTTGCCTTGATCGGCCCACCAGACAGTGTCTTTTGAAGTGTCGTCTTTAACGATGTATTTGTCTTTAGGAGAGCGGCCTGTAAAAATACCAGTGTCTACTGAAACAGCGCCCAGTTCAGTCACTACACCTTTTTCAAAGCCTTCTAAGCCAGCTTTGGTTTCTTCTTCATACAAAAGGTCATAGGATGGGTTGTAGACAATTTCTTGGGCGTTTTCGATACCATATTTCGAGAGGTCGATATTGGTGTTAGACGGGCTCATTTAAAACTCCGGTGTCATCGTTTGCTTAATACGCAGGCTTCGGTGAATACTGAAATGTCGTGCAAGGCAATTCATACGCGACGGTTAACTAGTAAAAAAAGATCGTTTAATCAAATAATATCGTATGTTAATCATATTAACATACAAAACATATCAGGTGCCTCATGGAAAAAAGAACTGCTCGACTGACTTTACTTATCGACCCGAATAAAAAAGCTGTATTTGAGAAATTGTGTGATCTCGATGATGTCACCCCATCTCAAATGGTACGCAAATTTATTCGAAGTTATATTGAAGAAAAGCTTGGACCAGACTGGCGCAAAGAAGTCTTGGATTCCGATGATTGACCTTTTACGTGCCTCCTTGTCAGTGAGCAATTTTATTGGTTTTCACAGGGCAGCCAAAATATTAAGCAACGCCTGCTTAAAAGAGGGGCGGAGAATAGCCTCTGGGACCCCATGAGACAACAGGGTCATTGCATTTTTATTTCGTTTTTTTTGCAACCATTATTTCACCGACAAATTTTAGCCGCAAAATCCATCACATCAGAGAGTTTTTTCATTTCTGTCTCAAAGGGATAGCGTACAATCTTGGAGGCGAGTTTTAAATCAACCCCATCCCCATCAATGCGCAATAGTTGCCAATTTTTACCCCGTAGTTTGAGTAACTTTATTGCGCACATTCGTGCAAAATCAGGAAAATCCTCATTTAGAGCAGAAACCATTTCTGCCTGTTCTACCAAAAAGCATAAGGATGCTGCGGAGTCGCTCATATAGTCTTTAGAATCAAGCCAAACTGCACGTCCAAACCCACCCACAAAGTGCGCTTTTTCAACATTTAAGCGATAAAAATTAAAATCACCAAAATCTGCATATTTTTTAGCCGAAGCATGTTGCTGCAAAAATAATGAGCATACTTGTTCATCCGATATTTTTTCAACCTCTCCAACCAACGTCACCCGAGGGCCGGCTTGCGGGTTGGATAGATGGGATGCCTGCTCACATAACAGCGACACCTTGGCGTTTTGTGCCAGATTTTGTGTGTGATCAGCCAAATCTGAAAAAAGAAAAATAGGTTGCGCGCGATAATCTGTCGCATAGGCACAAAACGACACATAAGGCGTTGCGTCATTGCGATCGGTCGTCGCAATGGCCCCGCTGCGGCAACTGCGCGCAATTTTTCTGGCATCAAACCCTGTTGTCATGATTAAAAACCCCTTTCTTTCATTGACCCTCTCTCGGTTGGGAACATATAGTCATGCAAACAA
Source organism: Methylocystaceae bacterium (assembly GCA_013373265.1). GTDB lineage: Bacteria > Pseudomonadota > Alphaproteobacteria > Rhodospirillales > Terasakiellaceae > Terasakiella. The sequence continues at coordinate 6,047 of JABXIC010000087.1, forward strand.
ACTTGACCCTATGAGAGATATTGCACCTTGGCCCATACTATTGCCCTTGTCGATGATGATCGCAACATCATTACGTCCGTATCCATCCTGTTGGAATCAGAAGGTTATACAGTTCGCACTTATCGCGACGGTGAAGAAGGCCTTAAAGGTATTATGAACAACCCACCGGATTTGGTTGTCCTTGATATTAAAATGCCGCGCATGGATGGTATGGAGATGCTGGGACAATTGCGCAAAGACAGTCAGGTCCCTGTTATCTTTCTGACCTCCAAAGATGACGAAATAGACGAACTGCTGGGTCTGCGCATGGGAGCCGACGATTTTATCCGCAAACCCTTTTCCCAACGTCTGTTGCTTGAACGTATCCGCGTTTTAATCCGGCGTCAAAATGCCA
>JABXIC010000009.1 GCA_013373265.1 Methylocystaceae bacterium
GCAGCAGGTTTTGCTATGCTTGAAGGCGGTTTGGTCCGCACTAAAAACACTTCTATGCAAATGTTGAAAAACGTTGCTGTTTATTCTTTCGCTGGCCTGATGTTCTGGTTGGTTGGTTATAACCTGATGTATGATGGTGTTGATGGCGGCTTTATCGGCAGCTTCTCTATCTGGTCCGCTTCTGACCCGGGTATCACTGAAGAAGGCTTCAAAGCTGGTGAAGGCGATTACGCTGCTGCTTCTGACTGGTTCTTCCAAATGGTATTCGTTGCTGCAACAGCTTCTATCGTTTCCGGTACTTTGGCTGAACGTATCAAATTCTGGGCGTTCATTGTCTTCTCTCTCGTTCTGACTGGTATCATCTACCCGATCGAAGGTGCATGGCAGTGGGGCGGCGGCTGGTTGTCTGAAATGGGCTTCTCTGATTTCGCCGGTTCTACAATCGTTCACTCTGCTGGTGGTTGGGCTGCATTGGCTGGTGCCATTGTTCTTGGTCCGCGTATCGGTAAATATGACTCAGAAGGTCGTGTACACCCGATCCCGGGTTGTAACCTTCCGTTGGCGACAATCGGTACTTTCATCCTGTGGATGGGCTGGTTCGGCTTTAACGGTGGTTCACAACTTGCTATGGGTTCTGCTGCTGATGTTCGTGACATCGCAACGATCTACATCAACACAAACATTGCTGCTGCTGCTGGTGTTGCAGTTGCTGTTATTGCAACACAATTGTTGTACAAGAAAATCGATCTTACAATGGCGCTTAACGGTGCGTTGGCTGGTCTGGTTGCCATCACTGCTGAACCGCTTGCACCGTCTTTGGGTCAAGCTGCATTCATCGGTGCCGTTGGTGGTCTGATCTGTACATTTGCTGTACCGATGTTCGACAAACTCAAAATCGATGATGTTGTTGGTGCACTTTCTGTTCACTTGTGTGCAGGCATCTGGGGTACGTTGGCTGTTCCGATTTCAAATGGTGGCACAAGCTTCGTCACTCAATTGATCGGTGTTGTTTCAATCGGTGCTTTCGTCTTCATCGCAAGCTTGGTTGTTTGGTTCATCATCAAAGCAACAATCGGCATCCGTGTCTCTGCTGAAGAAGAAATGGATGGTCTGGATAAAGCTGAACTTGGTATGGAAGCATATCCTGAGTTTGGTACAGGCTCACAACGTATGTAATTCATACAGTTTTCCATTTCAGGAAAATAAGAAAGGCCTCGCACATCGCGGGGCCTTTTTTTATGTGGAAAGGGTTGTACTGATTAAGGCGGTTATGCACATACTGTTCTTATCAGTCGTTTTTGTAAAATGAGGGTTCCATGAAAGTTATCGCATTCGCCGCCACCAACAGTAAAAATTCCATCAATAAAAAATTGGTCAACTTTGCCACAAGTTTACTGGAAGGTCATGAGGTGGAAATTCTCGATCTCAATGATTATGAATTACCCTTGTTTAGTGTGGACCGTGAAGCCGAATTGGGGAAACCATCCCTTGCTCAGGCATTTGTCGATAAGATCGCTGATTGTGATGGCTTAGTCATCTCGTTTGCTGAACATAACGGCTGTTATAGCGCGGCATATAAAAACCTGTTTGACTGGTGCTCCCGCATCAATCCAAAGGTCTATCAAGACAAGCCCATGGTCTTATTATCGACATCACCAGGGCCGCGCGGTGGGGCAAGCGTGCTGGAACTGGCCTGTACACAAATGCCTTTTTTCAAAGGTCATGTGAAGGCAAGTTTATCCGTGCCCAGTTTTCATGATAATTTCGACAAAGAACAAGGCGTGCTGACCCACACAGAGATTGCACAACAGGTAAAAAGCGCTGTTCAGGCGCTGTTTTAAAGGTCCAGAACAAGGCGTTCGCTTTTGGCGCGTGAGACGCATAAAAGCATGTACCCTTGATCCCGTGCCATTTGCGGCAGGACGCTATCGCGGTGATCAATTTCACCCGCAATAACTTGGCGCGCACAAGCCCCGCAGATGCCTTTGGGGCAGTTGCGGGGCACAAAGACACCATTTTCCTGTAAGACATCAATGGCAGCACGGTTTTCAGGGACGGTGATCACTTGCCCCGTGCTGTTGATTTCAATTTCAAAAGCCGTATTCACCGTTTCTTTTTCAACGAATTCGAAAAACTCTTTATGAATGCGTTCTTCTGGCATGACTTGTTTGGACATGTCGATAACCAGATTCATAAAGCCGTTAGGCCCGCACGTATAAACATGGCTGCCTGTTTCGGCACCAAGCAGGATTTTTTGCAAGTTCAGTTGCGGGTTGCCATTACTTTCATCCAAATAAATGTTGATCTTGTCAAAAAACGGCAGGTCTTTAATATCTTCATAAAAAGGGGCCGTACTGGCGTTTCTGGCAAAGAAATGCAGCGCAAAGGGTTTGTCGATGGCATGTAAACGATGCGCCATGGCCAACAAGGGGGTAATACCGATGCCGCCGCCAATCAGCAGGCTAAAGGAGGCTTCTTCATTTAAGGGGAAGTGGTTGCGTGGTCCGGCCAGACGAATGAGACCACCTTCTTCCAAACGTGTGCAAACGGCTGTTGAGACACCACCGGGGTTGGCTGTTTTCAGAATGCCCAAGACATATTTATTATCCTCTGCCGGATCATTTGCGATGGAATATTGGCGGGTCAGGTTTTGTCCGGCGACAATATCAATATGGGCACCGGCTTCAAATTTCGGCAGTACCGTACCTTCAGCGCCGACAAGTTCAAAGGCAAATGTGTTTTCGGCGATTTGCCATTTCTTTTTGACTTCGGCTACAAAGCTTTGCTCGCTCATGATCGTCTCTTTCTGGGTCAATGAATAAGTTAAACCCTATAGAGCGAATTTTGTGCCAATTGCTAACTTATTGATTTTTAATGTGTTAAGATAAGTATGTTAGAAAGGCTACAATTTGCGCTGACGTATTCTGTGTTGCAAGAGGACAAAATCATAAAGGTCGCTCAGCATAAAATTGCGTTTTTCCGGATCATTCATATAGGTACGCGCTTCAACATCACCGGAGAGATATTTACGTGCGGTGTTTTTAAAGGGATCGGGAATGACCGTATTAAATTGAGAGGGTTGGATGAGCATCCGTAAGATCCGCTCAAAAAGGAACTCATATCGTCCTTCGTTGTGATCCAGATACATGGTGCGAATATCGTCACCGTATATTTCAAAACAGTGAAGATAATCTTCTGCATCCGGATATCCCATCCAACATGCTCCTTACTATGATGACTTATACTGCGCCGTGGATAGCACGTTTTGCACCGGCAACTTTATAGCCAAGCGCATCTTCATAAGACATTTCTTCATATTTGGGTTTGAAGTCTTTACAGGCTTCATACATGGTGACGAGTTTGTCTTCCGGTGATTGGCCTTTCATGTCGGATTTTTCAACATAAAGGTCGTCCATCATCAACTGCCACACGGTGCTGTCTTCGTAAGAAGAAATATAAAGCTGCTTACCTTCGTAAACGACTTTAGCCGGTTTGCCTGCATCAACGACATAGAGCATCACTTTAACATCGTCGGCGATATAGGGGCCGAAGCGCTCAATAAAGGCCGGGATGTCATCCAGTGAAAGCAAGCTGCCAGCAACAAAGATAAACTGGTCGCCATCCACAAGGATGTTTGCGCTTTCAAAGACACATTTCGGTTGGTTACGTGTTTTAGAAGCTTCATGCATGTCGCCAAGTGTGACGGCAAGGTCACCGCGAAAGGCATATTTAGAACAGCTGGTTTCACCGCTGACGTTTGATTGCCAGACCAATTCTTGTTCTTTAAAAGTATCAAAAAGCATTGTTGGTTTTCCTTTGTTTAAAAAAAGGCCCCTATCTCAATCTATTGAGAAGAGGCCTTTCATTGGATGGATTATGCGCCACCCGGTTCGCCAGTGAATTCAACCAGCAAGTCTTCGTCAGTGACGATTGTTTGACAGGCCAGGCGATAGGTCGGCGGCAGGTCGTTTACAGCAGCGCGTTCTTCTTCAGTTTTCGGTAATTTACCGATAGATTTCAAAACGTTTTTCTCTTTATCCGTCAACGCTATGCCTTTAATGCGCTCACCATCAAGGTGAGTCACTTTAACAAGGCAAGAACCGCATTCGCCATCGCGACATTCGCACGGGATTTTGATCGCGTTTTCTTCTGCAAGACCTAAAAGTGTGTTGCGTTTACCTGCAACAGCTTCAACTTTTTTGTTCTTCTTCATAATCGGTGAAGTGAAATATACGTTAGCCATAGCTACCCCCTTGGTGTTTTGGCACAATAAAAACGATAACCCACCTACAGCAAGGAGTGGGCCAAACTTAAGTGTATGATTTTAAACAAAAAGACTTGTCATTAATGCGACAAGTCTCAGTCTTCAATTGGTCCATTGTCGACAATGTCAATCAAATTCAGGACCGATGTTTGTTTTGCACAATCCAGTTTTGCCAGCATGTCCAGCACGGTTTTCCCCCCATCCATGTCGCCTTGACGCAACAGGCAATAGCCATAGGCCATAATGCAATTCATGAGAAAACGCACTTCCGGATCAAACGTATCAAACGGGGCGTCTTCTGGTGTTAATTCCAACATGGGTTTATGGATTTGCCGTTTTAACAGGATCAATTCTATGCAGGTTTGTGCTGTTTTGGCTGCTTCCACATATTGGTGGCTGTAAAATAGGAATTTGTAAGTCGCGATATGAACCTGCAAATGATCCGGCGCAATGGAACGGGCCTTTTCCAGATAGTCTTGCGCGGTTTGTGGTTCTTCCCAATGGATGGCGGCAGCGCGCAAAGCGTGTTCTGCTTCATCCGGCAGGTCGGGATAATCACGTCTTTCCATCCAGTTGTCAGGTGCGTTTTCAAACATCAATCGTTTGCCTGTACGTCGCGTCGTTCTACAAGTTCAGGATCGGCTGTGATGGGGCGGTAAATTTCTACACGCTCTCCATTTTCAAGTACTTTATCAAGTTTGGAAATCCGCCCGAAAACACCAACGGATTGGGTTTCCAGATCAATTTCGGGAAATTGGTCCAAAATACCGGACAGCTTGATGGCTTCTTCAATGGTGGAACCATCCGGGACATCCATTTTTAACCAGATTTGTTTAATGGCAGTGCCATAGACGATGCCTACATTCATGCGACGGCCTCCTCAGCAGAAGAAAGTTTGGCTTCACGTAAGCTTGCGATTTTTTTGTCGATAATGCGTTTACCTGCCAAAAGGAAACCCAGCATTAAAAAGCCACCGGGTGGCAGGATTAATAACAAGAAGCCTTTGTATTCAGGGATGATGATAATTTCCATGAAAGAGAAGGTATCCCCCAACAAGAGGGATGCATTGGCAAACAGTGTGCCGCTGCCCAGAACTTCGCGAAAGGCACCCAGCAAGGTTAAAGCGAAAGTAAAGCCAATGCCCATCATCAAACCATCATAAGCGGCGGCGAAAGGCGATTGTTTAAAGGCAAAAGATTCAGCACGGCCCAAAATCGCGCAGTTGGTCACGATTAACGGAATGAAGAGACCAAGAACTTTATAAAGGTCATGGACCCAGGCATTCATGGCCATATCAACGATGGTCACCAGACAGGCAATGATCAAAACGAAAGAAGGAATACGCACTTGTGGTGTGATAAAGTTGCGCAAAAGCGAAACACTTAAGCCAGAGGCAACCAAAACAGCGACTGTTGCCAAGCCCATGCCCAAGCCGTTTGTGGCTGTGCCTGTCACCGCCAAGAGGGGGCAAAGCGCCAGCATTTGCGCAAAGATAACATTGTTGTCCCACAGGCCGTCCATTGTGATTTGTTTATAGCTGACGGAATCACTCATTGCTTGACCTCCAGAAGTTTGTCTTTATTGGTTTTGAAAAAGTCCATGCCCTTTTTCACAGCGGTCACAACCGCGCGCGGGGTGATGGTGGCGCCACTAAATTGGTCAAACACGCCGCCGTCTTTTTTGACTTTCCATTTATCAGGGGCAAGATTTGCAAAAGACTTACCGACAAAACTTTCGACCCAATTGCTTTTTGCTTTTTCGACCTTATCGCCGAGACCGGGTGTTTCAGCATGGGACAGGACCCGAACACCTAAAATCTCACCATTTTTGTCCACGCCCATAATGACAGAGATGGCACCGGCATAGCCGTAGCCGACAACACCGTAAGCAAGGGCCGTGACCTCACCGTCTTTTTTACCGCGATAGATGGTCGTTTCGCTGCCATCTTCACGTGGTAAAGTGATGACATCTTTTAATAAATCGTTGGTGTGGCTTGAAGCCGGGACAACTTGTTCTAAAGAGGCCAACAAATCTTCCTTCATGCGCTCAGCAATGGCGTCTTTGGTGCTTTCATTGCTGGTCGCAAGAAGGGTTGAAGCGGCCAGTGCAAAGACACCCAGCAAAATGGCTTGGTAGGTTATCTTTTCACGAAAAGAAGATTTCGGCTGGTCTTCGACAACGTCTTCTTTCTTTTCTTCGACGGCTTCATTTTCTTTTTTTTCTATTTCTTCGCTCATTGTTTTTTCTCCTCGTAAGAAAGAGGAGTTCCTTTACGGTCACGACCATACACACGCGGTTTGATATAGCGATCCAACAAAGGCGTTGCTGCGTTCATCAATAAGACGGCAAAGGCCATCCCTTCGGGGTAACCGCCCCAGGTGCGAATGACATAAACCAACACGCCAATGGAAAAGCCAAAGATCAACTGGGCTGGTTTACTGACAGGGGAAGTCACAAGATCAGTGGCAATAAAAAAGGCCCCCAACAAGGTTGCACCGCCGAGAATATGAACGTCGGCACCGGCATAGCGGGTGGGATCAATGGTGTGGAAAA